>NZ_CP072597.1:5577500-5920000 GCF_018847975.1 Lysobacter sp. K5869
GTCGCTTTCGTACAGCCAGCGCTCGTGCAAGCGGAAGTCGGCGCCGTACCAGAATTCGATCTTCTCGGCGCGCACGCGCAGGCCGGTCCAACGCGGCGGGCGCGGCACGTTGCGGCCCTCGAAGGTGTGTTCGGCTTCGGACAAACGCTGCTCGAACACTTCGCGCCTGTCCAGGGTTTCCGACTGCTTCGACGCCCACGCGCCGATCTGGCTCACCCGCGGGCGGCTGGCGAAGTAGGCGTCGGCTTCGGCGTCGGAGACGATCTCCACCGCGCCTTCGATCCGCACCTGCACGCCGTGGCGCACGCGCGGCCAGTGGAACAGCAGCGCCGCGTGCGGATTGGCCTGCAGTTCGCGGCCCTTGCGGCCGTCGAGGTGGGTGTAGAACACGAAGCCGCGCGCGTCGTGCGCCTTGAGCAGCACGGTGCGCACGGACGGGCGGCCGTCGAGCGAGGCGGTGGCCACGCTCATCGCGGTCGGATCGGGCTCGCCGGCGGCGCGCGCTTCCTCGAACAGCGCGTCGAAGGTGGCGAGGGCTTGGTCGAGCAAATCGGCGGTCTGGGTCATTGCGCTATTGTGAGCGCATGTCGCCGCGTCTGCATCCGCCCGCCGTTGCCGCGTCCGCCACAACCGGCAAACCCGCGTCCGCCGGCGCCGACGCAGGGCACGGTTTCACCGCCGAATTCGTCGCCGCGACGCTCGACGACGCGCTCGCCTCCGGCGCGCGCGTTTACGCGATCAGCGGCTTGCAGGGCAGCGGCAAATCGACGCTGGCCGCGCAACTGGCCGCGGCCGCGCACGCGCGCGGACTGCGCGCGGCGGTGCTGTCGGTCGACGATTTCTATCTCGGCCGGCGCGAGCGCCTGCGCCTGGGCCGGCACGTGCATCCGCTGCTGGCCACGCGCGGGCCGCCGGGTACGCACGAGGTCGCGCTGGCCTGCGAGGTTCTCGACCGACTGCGCGCGGGCGCGGCGGTGCGGCTGCCGCGTTTCGACAAGCTCGCCGACACCCGCCTGCCGCCGTCGCGCTGGCCGCGCGCGGGCGGCGCCGATCTGATCGTGTTCGAGGGGTGGTTCTTGGGCGCGCCGGCGCAGCGCGAGGACGAACTGATCGCACCGGTCAACGCGTTGGAACGCGACGAAGACGCCGACGGCGTGTGGCGCGGCTACTGCAATCGTGCGCTGGCGGCGGACTACCCCGCGCTGTGGTCGCGCCTGGACCGCTTGCTGTTCCTGCAACCGCCCGGCTTCGAGGTCGTGGCCGGCTGGCGCTGGCAGCAAGAACAAAGCTTGCAAGCGCGCCATCCGCGCCGCCGCGGCATGACCCAGGCGCAGGTGCGGCGCTTCGTCAGCCTGTTCGAGCGGGTCAGCCGGCAAGCGCTGGCGCGGCTGCCGCGGATCGCGGACCGCACGGTCGTGCTGGATGCGCGGCGGCGGATCGTCGCTGCCTAAGCCGCCGCGCGCGGCCCCGTGCTCGGCTGCAACCTCGCCGCGCCATCGAAACCATCATCCGAAACACAGCGCGCTCGCGGCGCCCCCCGCCGCACCGCAACCGGCCCGGACCTCGCCCGGACCGGCCGCCGACGCCGTCACTTCACCACGAAGCTGACCTTCAGATTGACCCGCCACTCCTGGATGTTGCCGGCGTCGTCGGTGGTGACCTTGATCTCGTTGACCCAGGCGCCCTGGATGTTCTTGACCGATTCGGCGCACTTGGCCAGACCGGTTTTGACCGCGTCCTCGATGCCGGAAGTGGAAGAGGTGCTGAGTTCGATGACCTTGGCGACCGCCATGAGCGTTTCTCCTGAGGCGCGCGGACGGAACGGGCCCGCGCCGCGGCGCGCGCGGGGCCGGCGGCGGGAATCCGGAGCCTAGGCCGGTCCGCGTTAAGCCGGCGCAAGCGCGGCCGCCGCGTGCCCTACAATCGCGGCATGAATCCGGCGAGCAATCTGATCCTGGTCGGGCCGATGGGCTCGGGCAAAACCTGCATCGGCAAGCGGCTGGCCGAGCGCTTCGGCCTGCGCGCGGTCGACGCCGACCGCGAGGTCGAGCTGCGCGCCGGCGCGCGCATCGCCGAGATCTTCCAACACGAAGGCGAAGCCGGCTTCCGCGAGCGCGAAAGCGCGATGCTGGCCGAGTTGCTGGCCGCCGACGGCCTGCTGCTGTCCACCGGCGGCGGCGCGGTGCTGGCGCCGGACAACCGCCGGCTGCTGCGCGAGCGCGGTTTCGTCGTGCACTTGCAGGTCAGCGTCGAGCAGCAGCTCGAGCGCCTCGCCCAGGACCGCAGCCGCCCGCTGCTGGCGCGCGGCGACCGCGAGCAGGTGCTGCGCGATCTGGCGCAAGCGCGCGCGCCGCTGTACGCCGAAGTCGCCGACCTGCAGTTCGACACCGGCGCCGCCGGCGCGGCCGAGGCCGCGCTGGGCCTGGCGCGGCAGCTCGACGCGCTGTGGCGGCGTCCGCCTTCGCCATCCGCATCCCCCCTTGGAGTCACCGCATGAGCGCGCCGCGCAAAGTCGAAGTGTCCGGCGAGGCCGGCTACAGCATCGAAATCGGGCCCGGCCTGCTCGCCGACGGCGCGCGCCTGAGCAAGCCGCTGCGCGGCCGCCACGCGCTGATCGTCAGCGACGGCAACGTCGCGCCGCTGTATCTGGACGGCGTCGCCGCTGCGCTGCGCGCGGCCAAGCCGGACTTGAACGTGGCCCGCTTCGTGATCCCGCCCGGCGAACACGAAAAGACGCTGGAGCGCTTCGGCCAATGCCTGCACGAGCTGTCGCAGCTCGGCGCGACCCGCGATGCGACCGTGGTCGCGCTCGGCGGCGGCGTGGTCGGCGATCTCGCCGGCTTCGCCGCGGCCTGCTGGATGCGCGGCATCGACTGCGTGCAGTTGCCGACCACGCTGCTGGCGATGGTGGATTCCTCGGTCGGCGGCAAGACCGCGGTCGACCTGCCCAGCGGCAAGAATCTGGTCGGCGCCTTCCATCCGCCGCGCGCGGTGATCGCCGACACCTCGGCGCTGCGCACCCTGCCCGACCGCGAACTGCGCGCCGGGCTGGCCGAGGTGGTGAAGTACGGCGCGATCTTCGACGCCGGCTTCCTCGACTGGCTGGAAAGCCACGCCGACGCCCTGCTCGCCCGCGACGACGCCGCGCTCAGCGAGGCGATCGCGCGCAGCTGCGCGTTCAAGGCCGACGTGGTCGCGCGCGATCCGTTCGAGCGCGGCGACCGCGCCATGCTCAACTTCGGCCACACCTTCGGCCACGCCATCGAAACCGAGCAGGGCTACGCCGGCACCAGCGGCGACGGCCTCAACCACGGCGAGGCGGTGGCGGTGGGGATGGTGCTGGCCGCGCGGCTGTCGGCCGCGTTGGGGCGTTCCAGCGTCGCCGACGCCGAGCGCTTGCGGCGCCTGCTCGAACGCCTGGGCTTGCCGGTGCGCATTCCCGCCGGCCTGGAGCCGCAAGCGCTGCTGGTGCGCATGCGGTTGGACAAAAAGGCCGACGCTTCGGGCCTGCGCTTCATCCTGTGGGATCGCGCCGGCGCGGCGCGGATCGTTTCGGGCGTGCCGGACGAGCAGGTGCTGGCGGTGTTGGCCGAGGGTTGAGCCTGCCCCATCGATCGATCGCCACGACGGCGGCGCGGCGACGCGCCGCCGTCTTCGTTTCCGGCCCCGCGCCGTCGCCTCGCTTCACGCCGCGCGCCGCGCCGCGTTCTTGCCGGCATCGCCCACCGGATCGCCGCATGGACGCCACGTCGCTGCTGGAACTGTTGTTGCTGAGTCGCGCGGCGCCCCAACGATCTGCGGGCGACTCCTCCGCCCACCCCACCCAGGAGCGCCGCGTGGCCAACGAATTCGAATTCCTCGACAAGCACTACGATTCCACCGACATCGCCGAAGTCGCCGCGCAGGCCGCGGTGGAGCGCTTCGGCTACTACCCCAACGCGCGCACCAGCACGGTGATCTTCGGCATTCCCTGGGACAAGCTGACCGCGCTGATCGCGCAGGCGGTGAGCAACTACGGCAACGGCGGCGTCTACAACGCGCAGGCCTACGCGACGCTGACGTCGGACGGTTTGCAGTGGCAGATCGTGGTGACCGGCCTGCGCTTCGTCAACGCGACCCGGACCATGTCCGGCGGCCGGCCGGAGTACGAGATCGACGAGTACAGCAACGGCACGGTGTTCCTCAACGCCGAGATGGGCGATGCCTTGCAGCTCGGCGAGATCGTGCACCTGGATACCGGCATCGGCACCTGGAAGAAGCGGGTGGAAGTGAAGAATCCGCCGTCTTACTGAGGTTCGCGCCGCTCAGGCGCCTTGCTGCAGCCGCAGCTTGCGCAGCAAGCGCGCCAGCTGCGCGCGTTCGTCCGCGTCGAGCGCGTCGAGGCTGCGTTCGGCGTGGGCGAAGCGTTCGCCGATGGCGCGGTCGATCAGGCGCACGCCGTC
This sequence comes from Lysobacter sp. K5869, assembly GCF_018847975.1. Lineage (NCBI taxonomy): Bacteria > Pseudomonadati > Pseudomonadota > Gammaproteobacteria > Lysobacterales > Lysobacteraceae > Lysobacter > Lysobacter sp. K5869. The sequence continues at coordinate 5,581,943 of NZ_CP072597.1, forward strand.
GGCGGTGAGTTCGGCGGCGAGCGAGCGGCGGTCGTGGGCGTCGAAGCTGCGCGCCAGTAATCCGCGCGCTTCCAGCCGGTTGAGGCAGGCGGTCATCGCGCCGGAGGTCAGCAGCACCGAGCGCCGCAGCTGCGTCGGCGTCAGCCGGTACGGCGCGCCGGAGCGGCGCAGGGTGGCGAGCACGTCGAGGTCGGAATACGGAATGCCGATCGCGCGCAGGCTGCGGTTGAGGTCGGCCTCGAACAGCCGGCCCAGGTGCAGCACGCGGCCGACCACGGCCATCGCCGAGGCGTCGAGGTCGGGGCGTTCGCGGCTCCAGTCGTGCAGCAGTTGATCGACCACGTCGCCGTCGCGCGCGGCGATTTCGGCGATTTCGGCGATTTCGGCGGGCGCGGCTTCGGCCTCGGCGGGCGGCGGTTGGGGGCGCGCCGTCGCGGCGGCGGGCTTGCGGGTCTTGCGGGCGGGCGTCCGGCTCATGCGACCGATTATATTCACGGCAAGTATCTTGACATGAAGATAAATCGCCGCGAGCATGGCGCCACTCCCGCCGCCGGTACCCGCCGATGCGCACGTCCGCTTGGAAGCAGTCCCTCTGGCTGTTGCTGTGCTGCGGCGTCGCCTTCGCCGCCCCCGCCGCCCCGCACCGGGCCGGCGAGATCGAGGTCGAACGCGGCCGCGTCGACGGGCCGTCCGGCCCCGTGGACTACGAGATCGGCACCCTCTACGTGCGCGAAAACCGCGCCCGCCCCGACAGCCGCTTGATCGGCGTCGGCTTCGCCCGGATCAAGGCGCCGCGCGCCACCGGCGCGCCGCCGGTGTTCTGGCTGCCCGGCGGCCCCGGGCTCAGCGTGCTCGGCACCTTCGGCGACAGCGGCGAATCCGCGCGCAGCCGGCTGCGTTCGTGGCTGAACTTCGCCGAGGTCGGCGATCTGGTCGTGGTCGAACAGCGCGGCTACAGCGCGCGCGGCGAGCGCTTGACCGCGGCGTATCCGGCCTCGCCGCTGGACCGGCCGAGTTCCATCGACGAAGACGCGCAGGCGATGCGCGATCTGGCGCGCGCGGCGGTCGCGGCGAATCCGGATAAGGATCTGTCCGGCTACACCATCGCCGACTTCGCCGGCGACGTGGACGAATTGCGGCAAGCGCTGGGCTACGAACGCATCAGTCTGTTCGGCGGCAGCTTCGGTTCGCAATGGAGTCTGGCGACGATGCGCCTGTACCCGCAGCGGATCGCGCGCGCGGTGCTGTCGGGCGTGGAGCCGCTCGACAACGGCTACGACCTGCCCTCGCACGTATTCGCCGCGCTGCAGCGCATCGGCTTCGAGGCCGAACGCGATCCCGCGCTGGCGCCGTACCTGCCGCCGGGCGGGCTGATGGGCGCGGTGCATGCGCTGCGCGAGCGCTTCGCCGCCGGCCCCGTGCGGGTGCGCGTGCGCGACGCGCAAGGGCGCGAGCGAACCGTGGCGTTGGGCGCGCAGGATCTGCAACTCGCCCTGCTCTCGCACACCGCCGAGGCCGGGCAATGGCCGGCCTTCATTCTTTCGCTGTATCACCGCCATTACGAGGCCTGGGCGCGCGAGGTCGTGGCCCAGCGCGCGGCCGGCGACATCAAGCTGATCGGGCCGCTGGCCGACAGCAGCCTCGGCGTCAGCGCGGCGCGCGAGTACCGGCTGCGCAGCGATCCGGCGCTGGACTATCTGGGCGCGTGGAACTTCGCTTCCAACATCGCTTCCGCGCCGGACTGGCCGACGCCGGACATGGGCGACGCCTTCCGCCTGCCGCGCCGCAGCGAGATTCCGGTGGTGTTCGTGCACGGCGACTGGGACACCTCCACGCCGGTGGAGAACACCCGCGAACTGCTGCCCTACTTCCGCAACGGCCGCGCCATCGTGGTCCACCGCGGCGGGCACGACGGCGCGTTCTATCTGTTGCGCGACGCGCCGGAGGCGAAGAAGGCGATCTACGAATTCCTGCGCAGCGGGCGCGACGAGGGGTTGCCGGTGGAGGTCGATGCGGCGTTGCCGAAGTTCGACGTGCCGGAGTTTCCGCCACCGGCGCGATAAAGCCTTACGCCGCCTCGGCCCGCTTGCGCGCCCGCTGATTCGACGCATACGGATTGTCGATCTCGAACGTCGCCCCGCTGCTCAGCGCCGCGATCCACGCATCGGTGCTCACCACCGCAGCGAAGCGGCTTTGGAACACCACCGAGAACACGCGGTGGATTTCCTCGGCGGTGACGGCGCCGGCGCTGTTCTCGTAGGACAGCGATCCGGTCGCATCGCTCAGGAACTCGACCCGATAGCCGCGGTGCGCGGCCTCAAACACGGTCGAGGCGTCGCAGTTGTGGGTCATGTAGCCGATCACGCTGATCGTGTCGATGCCGTGGCTCTGCAGCCATTGCTCGAAGTCGGTGCCGGTGAACACGCTGGGCAGGTTCTTTTCGATGTAGTGATCGCGCGGCCGCGAGGCGACGGTGTCGTTGAGCTCCCAGCCGGGCTGGCCCTTGTCGAACACCGGCGCGCCGGCCGGAGCGGTGTTTTGCACCACGACCACCGGCACGCCGGCGGCGCGGGCGGCGTCCATGGCGCGGCCGATGTTGGGCAGGGTGCGCTGCGTCGGCGGGTATTCGATCGGCAGGCCGCCGCCGAAATAATCGTTCTGTACGTCGATGACGACCAGGGCGCGCTTAGAGGTGTGCTGTTGCATGGGGAACTCCGCGAGTGACTGTGTGGCGCTCATTGTTCGCCCGCGTCGGCCGGGCCGACAGTGGCCCGAACGACAATGTTCGCCAGGATCGGGCCATGTAGAATCGGGCCATGAACGCCGAGCCGCTCCTGACCCGCCTGGCCGTGGTCGCCTTCGACCGCATCAGCCCCTTCCACCTGTCCGTGCCGTGCCTGGTGTTCGAGCAGCGCGGCGATCCCGCCCTGCCCGCGTTCGACCTGCGCGTGTGCGCGGCCGAGCCGGGGCCGTTGCGGGTGCGCGCGGGGTTCGGCATCAGCGCCGACCACGGGCTCAAGTCGCTGGCCTGGGCCGACACGGTGATCGTGCCGTCCTGGCGCGACGGCGACGAGCGCCCGCCCGAAGCGCTGCTGCGCGCGCTGGTGCGCGCGCACGAGCGCGGCGCGCGCATCGTCGGCCTGTGCCTGGGCGCCTACGTGCTGGCCGAGGCCGGGCTGCTCGACGGCCGCCGCGCCACCACCCATTGGATGTGGAGCGAGCACTTCGGCGCGCGCTATCCGAAGGTGGAACTGCAGCGCGACGTGCTCTATGTCGACGACGGCCGCATCACCACCTCGGCCGGCACCGCCGCCGCGCTGGACTGCTGCCTGCATCTGGTCCGCCGCGCCCACGGCGCCGACATCGCCAACCGGCTCGCGCGCCGGCTGGTGGTGGCGCCGCACCGTCAGGGCGGGCAGGCGCAGTACATCGAACAGCCGCTGCCGGCGACCGCGCGCGACGACCGCCTCGGCGAGGTGCTGGCCTGGGCGCTGGCGCACCTGGACCGGCCGCTCAGCCTGGACGCGCTGGCCGAGCGCGCGCTGATGAGCCGGCGCACCTTCACCCGCCGCTTCCGCGACGCCACCGGCACCACGGTCGGGCAGTGGCTGGCCGGGCAGCGGCTGGCGCACGCGCAGCGGCTGCTGGAAACCAGCGACCGCGGCCTCGACGCGATCGCCGGCGACACCGGCTTCGGCACCGCCGCTTCGCTGCGCCAGCACTTCGCCGCCCGGCTCGGGGTCTCGCCCTCGGCCTACCGGCGCGGCTTCCGCGGCGCCCACCCCGACGCCTGAGACCGCCGCCGCGCAACGCACCGGTGCGCGCGCCGCGACGCGGCGCCCACCCGGCCGCGCCCCGGCTGCCGCTACAATCGCCCGGTGCGCCTACTCCTCCAACAACGGCCCGACGGCCACGAAGCCCCGCGCTTCGTGCAATTGATGCTGCAGCCCGACTTGCTCGGCGGCTGGACCTTGGTGCGCGAAAGCGGCCAGATCGGCGGCCGCAGCACGGTCCGGCGCGAGCAGTTCCTCGACCGCGACAGCGCCTTCGCCGCGCTGGAGCAGGCGCGCGACCAGCAGCTCAAGCGCGGCTTCCAGCTGATGTTCACCCAAGGCGCCGAAGCGCCGCGATGAACGCGCGCGCGGCGCCGCCGGCGCGGGTGGGACAAACGGCCGCTCCTGTCCGCCCGCGGCAAGGCCCACACTGCCCCGCCCCTTTCCAGCGACGCGCCGGGCCGTAACGCCCGCCCGCCGCTCCCCTTTCCGCATCGACTTTCCGAACCGAAACGGCCCACGCCCGACCTATGTCCAGCCAGCCCCTCGCCAACGACCGCTTCCTGCGCGCCCTGCGCCGCCAACCCGTCGACCGCACCCCCGTGTGGCTGATGCGTCAGGCCGGCCGCTACCTGCCCGAGTACCGCGCCACCCGCGCCCAGGCCGGCAGCTTCCTCAATCTGGCCAAGAATCCCGAGCTGGCCTGCGAAGTCACCCTGCAGCCGCTGCGCCGCTTCCCGCTCGACGCGGCGATCCTGTTCTCCGACATCCTCACCGTGCCCGACGCGATGGGCCTGGGCCTGTACTTCGCCGACGGCGAAGGCCCGAAGTTCGAGCGCCCGATCCGCTCGGCCGCCGACATCGCCAAGCTCGGCGTGCCGGACATGGAAACCGACCTGCGCTACGTGATGGACGCGGTGCGCACCATCCGCCGCGAGTTGAACGGCTCGGTGCCGCTGATCGGCTTCTCCGGCAGCCCGTGGACGCTGGCCTGCTACATGATCGAAGGCGGCGGCAGCGACAACTATTCCAAGGTCAAGTCGCTGGCGCTCAACGATCCGGCGGCGATGCACCGGCTGCTCGGCGTCGTCACCGACGCGGTGATCGCGTATCTGAAGGCCCAGCACGCCGCCGGCGCGCAGGCGCTGCAAGTGTTCGACACCTGGGGCGGCGTGCTGTCGCCGTCGATGTACCGCGAGTTCTCGCTGCGCTACCTGCAGCGCATCGCCGCCGAACTGCCGCGCGGCGACGGCGAAGCGCGCGCGCCGCTGATCCTGTTCGGCAAGGGCAACGACCCGTACCTGGAAGAACTCGCCGCCAGCGGCGCCGAAGGCGTTGGCGTGGACTGGACCGTCGGCCTGGGCGAAGCGGCGCGCCGCATCGGCGGGCGCGCGGCGGTGCAAGGCAACCTCGATCCGGTGACGCTGTACGCCTCGCCCGACGCCATCCGCGAACAAGTGCGGTTGGCGCTGGACGATTACCGCGACGGCAACGGCGGCTCGCGCGAGGGGCACGTGTTCAACCTCGGCCATGGCATGTCGCCGGACATGTCGCCGGAGCATGTGGCGGTGTTGGTCGAGGCGGTGCATGGGTTGAGCGCGCGCTGACGGCGCGGCGGCGAGCGAAGAAAAACCGGCGCATGCGCCGGTTTTCTTTTGCGTCTGTTTTTTTGTCGCGGGATCGCGATCCCGCGAGCTGGCGGTAAAGCGCCGTCGGGAAACGCGGCGCGCTCAGTGCAGGTGCACCGCCAGCCACACCGAACCCTCGGCGACCTTGCGCACCGTGTGCGGGGTGCCGGCGGGCAAGAACAGATGATCGCCGGCGCGCAGCGTCACCGTTTCTCCGGCGACTTCGAGCTCGGCCTCGCCTTGCAGCAGCGCGACCCATTCGTCCTGCGGCTGGGTGTAGAGCGTCGGCTGGATGCGCGAGGAACTGACGATGCGTTCGACGACGAGGTTTTTGTGGGTGAGCAGCGCTTCGAAGCGCTCGCCGTCCGCGGGCGGGGCGGCGTCGGCGAACAGGTTGGCGATGTGCATGGCGTCGTATCGGCGAGGGAGTTCGCCGAAGCTTATCGCGCGGTTTCGCGCCGTATCGTGCCCGCGTCGCGGCTTCGGCAGCCCTGTAGGAGCGGCGTGAGCCGCGACCGCGTTGGTTCGGCTACGACGCTTGCCGCCTATCGACGGCGTCGGCGAACACCCGCGCAAAATCAAAATGGATTCCGGCTTTCGCCGGAATGACGGAGCTGGGACAGGGTCGCCGTGGTTGCATTGGCGCGGTCGCGGCTTGCGCCGCTCCTACAGGGCTCGGCCGAAGTTTCGATATCTCCCTGTAGGAGCGGCGCGAACCGCGACCGCGTTGGTTCGGCTACGACGCTAGCCACCTATCGACGGCGTTGGCGGACACCCGCGCAAAATCAAAATGGGTTCCGGCTTTCGCCGGAATGACGGGGTGGTGACAGGGGCGTCGTAGTTGCATTAGCGCGGTCGCGGCTTGCGCCGCTCCTACAGGGCTCGGCCGAAGTTTCGATATCTCCCTGTAGGAGCGGCGCGAGCCGCGACCGCGTTGGTTCGGCTACGACGCTTGCCGCCTATCGACGGCGTCGGCGGATACCCGCGCAAAATCAAAATGGGTTCCGGCTTTCGCTGGAATGACGGGGTGGGGACAGGGGCGTCGTAGTTGCATTAGCGCGGTCGCGGCTTGCGCCGCTCCTACAGGGCGCTATCGAAACTCCGGCCGGGCCCTGTAGGAGCGGCGCAAGCCGCGACCGCGTTGGTTCGGTTACGACGCTTGCTGCCTATCGACGGCGTCGGCGGACACCCGCGCAAAATCAAAATGGGTTCCGGCTTTCGCCGGAAGGACGGGGTTGGGATGGGAGCGTCGCGGTTGCGTTGGCGCGGTCGCGGCTTGCGCCGCTCCTACAGCGAGCCGACGCGGCTACGTGCGATTGGCGATCAACTCGTCCAACGCGTCGGCCAACATCGCGCCGGTCACCGGTTTGCGCAGGAACCGGTCGAATCCGGCTTCGACGGCTTGCGGTTCGGCGTCGGCGTCGGCGCGCGCGGTCACCGCCACCAGCGGCGGGAGGAAGCCTTGCGCCCGCAGTTGCCGCGCGAGTTCCAGGCCGTTGATGCCGGGCAGGTCGAGGTCGAGCAAGGCGATGTCGAAGCGCGCGGTCGCGGTTTCCGCCAGCGCGGCGAGGCCGTTGCCGACGTGGGTGACGCGGTGGCCCTGGCTGCGCAGCAGGCCGGCGATCACTTCGGCGACGGTGGCGTCGTCTTCCACCAGCAAGATCGCCAGCGGCCCCGCGTGCGGGCGCGGCAGGCGCTGGACGCGGTCGTCCGTGCCGACCGGCGGTTCGGCGTAAGGCAGCGGCAGGTCGAACACGAAGCGCGCGCCGTGGCCGGCTTCGCTATAGACCGCGATCTCGCCTTCCATCGCCGCCGCCAGTTCCTGGCTGATCGCCAACCCCAGGCCGCTGCCGCCGTAGCGCGCGGCGGTGCGCGCGCCTTCGGCTTGCTCGAAGCGGCGGAACAGGCGCTGCTTTTGTTCTTCGTTGAGGCCGGGGCCGGTGTCGCTGACCTCGAAGCGCACGCCGTGCGGCGCCAGCCGCTCCACGCGCAGGCTCACCGAACCTTCGTCGGTGAACTTGATCGCGTTGCCGAGCAGGTTGAGCAACACCTGACACACGCGGCTGGCGTCGCCGCGCAGGCCGCGCGGGGCGTCGTCGGCGACGTGGATCTCGAAGCGCAGCCCGCGCTGCTGCGCCAACGGGCGCATCAGGTCGGCGGCCTGCGCGACCAGCGCGCGCAGGTCGAAGGGCTCGTGCGCGAGTTCGAGCTTGCCCGATTCGATCCGGGCCAGATCCAACGCGTCGTTGACCAAGCGCAGCAAGTGTTCGCCCGCGCGCCGGATCGATTCGGTGTAGCCCCGCTGCTTTTGATCCAGCGGCGTATCCAGCAACAACTCGCTCATCCCCAACACGCCCGTCATCGGCGTGCGCACCTCGTGCCCCAATGTCGCCAGGAACCGGCTCTTCGCCAGCGACGCCTGCTTGGCCACTTCGCGCTCGTGTTCGGCGCGCTGCCAGGCCAAGCGCCGCTGCAGGCGGTTGCGATGCGCCATCAGCAGCCACGCCAACGCCAGCGCCAGCAGCGCCACCGCCGCGGCCACCGACCACCAGCTCCACCACCACGGCGAATCCACGTGCAGCAGGATCGTCAGCGGCGGCGTCCACACGTTGTCGGCGGTCTTGGCCATCACCTGCAGCCGGTAATCGCCGGGCGAGAGCTGCGAGAACACGCGCTCGCCGCTGGCGCCGACATCGACCCAGCCCGGATCGAAGCGGCTCAAACGGAAACGGTAGCGGTTGCTCTGCGCACTGTTGAACGACAGCAGGCGCGCGACGATGCGCAGGTCGCGGTCGCCGTCGGCGACGGTCACCGTCGGCACCCGCCCGGGCAGCGCCTTGCGCGGGTCGGCGTCCTCGGTGGGGAACGCGACCTTGCGGCTGCCGCGGCGCACTTCGATGCTCTCCACGATCAGCTCCGGCGCCGAACGGATCGGCCGCACCAGCGCCGGATCGAACAGCACCAGGCCTTCCGGGCTGCCGATCAGCAAGCGGCCGTCGGCCGGGCGCGGCACCGGCGCGCGCGAGAATTCCTGGCTCGGCAGGCCGTCCTTGACCCCGTACACGCGCGCGGTGCGCGCGAACGGATCGACCCGCACCAAGCCGCGCTTGCTGGTCATCCACACCAGCCCGTTGGCGTCCACGGCGAGGCCGCGCACTTCCGCGGCCGGCAGGCCGTCGCGCATGTCCATGCCGAACTCGCGGTGCAGGCGCGTGCCGTCCCAGCGATAAGCGTCGAGCGTGCCGAAGCCGCCGAGCCACATGCGCTGGCGGTCGGCGAACACGAAGTGCTGGACCATCGCGCCCTGCGCGAGCCCCGGCACTTGCACGAAACGGCGCTCGCGCGCGTCCCAGCGCAGCAGTTCGTGACCGGCGGCGAGCCACAGCTCGCCGTCCGGGCCGTGGCCGCCGATGGGCACCACCACGCTCGCCGGCAACCCGCGCTCGCCGGCGCGCAAGGTCTCGCGCACGCGGCCCTCGCCGTCGCGCGCTTGCAGCACGCCGGCGCTGCCGATCAGCCAAATCAGATCGCCGCTTTCGACCAGCACGATCGAACCGTCGATGACCGGGTCCTCGGCGCTGTCCAAGCGCCAGGTGCGCGTCGCCCGGGTCTTGGGATCGATCCGCACCAAGCCGCTGTAGAAGCTCACCCACACCTGCCCGCGCTTGTCGTTGAGCACGTGCAGCGAGACGAAGTTGTCGCTGTAGTTCTTGGCGAAGTGTTCGACCCGCCCGGTTTCCGGATCGAGCTTGTCGAGCACGCCGCCGCTGCCGACCAGCCACATATCGCCGTCGTCGGCCGGCGCGATCGCGCGCACGTCGCCGTTGGCGATCGAGTTGGGATCGTCCAGGCGCCGCATCAGCACCGAGAACTGGCGCCAATTCGGCGGCAAATACCATAGGCCGTAGCCGTTGCTGCCGAACCACAGGCCGCCTTCGCGGTCCTCGTAGGCGCCGGTCCAGTTCGGCCGCACCAGGCCTTGACTGATGGCGCTGAACAACGGCACGACCTCGATGCCGTCCGGCCCGCCCACGCCCAGACCTTGCGGCAGGTCGAACCAATACTGACCGCTGCGGTCGCGGTGCATCACACCTATCACCCGGTTCTTGGGCGCGAACTTGGCCCAGGGATCGGTGCGGTACGTGCCGTCGGGCAAGCGCGCGCCGACGCCGCGCTGGGTGCTGAACCAGACCGTGCCGTCGCGCTCGAAGCTGATCGAGTTGAGCAGGTTGGACGGCAGCGCGCCGTCGGGCACGCGCTCGAAATCGCGGCCGGTCCAGCGCGCCGCGCCGCTGCGCGTGCCGGCCCACAGGCTGCCGTCGGGGGCGACGTTGAGCGCGATCACGCCTTCGCCGGGCAAGCTGCGCGGATCGCCGGCGCGCGGCATGAAGCGCTGCACCTTGCCGGCGTCGTCCATGCGGTAGAGGCCGCCGCGTTCGGTGCCGAACCACACCGCGCCGTCGGGCGTGGAAGCGATCGACCACACGCAGTCGTCGGCCAGGCCGGGCGTGTTGCTGCGGTCGAAATAAGTCCAGCGCTTGCGTTGCGGGTCCAGCATCGCCAAGCCCGCCTGCGCGGTGCCGACCCAGACCCGGTTGCGCGCGTCCACGTGCACCGTCCACACGAAGTTGTCGCGCAGGCCTTGCTCGCGCTGCCACACCCGGAAGCCGGTGCCGTCGTAGCGGGCAAGGCCTTCGCTGGTGGCGATCCACAGATAGCCGTGACGGTCCTCGGCGATGCGGTTGACCGTGTTCGACGGCAAACCGTCGACGACGGAGACCTGGCGCGGGCGCGGCGTTTCCGGCAGCCCCGCGCTCGCGGGCGCGGCGCACAGCGCGAGCAGCAGCGCGGCCGCGCCGGCGAGCGCGCGCAGGCAGGCGAAGGCGGCGACGCGGCTCACGGCTCGTTCGCCTCGGCCAATACGGTTTCGATCGCCTCGGCCAGCATCGCGCCGGTGACCGGCTTGCGCAGGAACAAGTCGAACCCGGCGCGGCGCGCCTGCGGTTCGGCGTCGGCGTCGGCGCGCGCGGTCACCGCGACCAGCGGCCGGGCGAAACCTTGCACGCGCAGTTGCCGGGCCAGATCCAGGCCGTTGATGCCGGGCAGATCGAGATCGAGCAAGGCCAGATCGAACCGCGCCGTCGCGGTTTCCGCCAGCGCCGCCAAACCGTTCGCCACGTGGGTGACGCGATGGCCCTGCGCGCGCAGCAGGCCGGCGATGACTTCGGCCACGGTGGCGTCGTCCTCGACCAGCAAGATCGCGCGCGGCACGCTGCGCTCCGGCGCCACCGGCACCCGCGGCGAATAGCTGTCGCGCGGTTCCGACGGCGACGGCGGTTCGGCCGACGGCAGCGGCAGATCGAGCACGAAGCGCGCGCCCTGCCCGGCCTGACTGACCACGCTGACCTGTCCGTCCATCGCCGCGGCCAGCTCCTGGCAGATCGCCAAGCCCAAACCGCTGCCGCCGTAGCGCGCCGCGGTGCGCGCGCCTTCGGCCTGCTCGAAGCGGCGGAACAGCCGCGCCTTTTGTTCGTCGTTGAGGCCGGGGCCGGTGTCGCTGACCTCGAAGCGCACGCCCTGCGGCGACAGCGCGCTCACCCGCAGACCGACCCGGCCTTCCTCGGTGAACTTGATCGCGTTGCCGAGCAGGTTCATCAGAATCTGGCTGACCCGGTGCGGATCGCCGCGCAGGCCGGCCGGCGCGTCGGCGGTGATCTTGACCGCGAACTCGAGCCCGCGCTGGCGCGCCAGCGGCTGCATCAACCCGGCGGCTTCCTCGACCAGCGCGTGCAGGTCGAACGGACGGTCCTGCAGTTCGAGCTTGCCCGATTCGATCCGGGCCAGATCCAGCGCGTCGTTGACCAAACGCAAGAGGTGTTCGCCAGCGCGTTTAATAGACTCCGTATAGCCCCGCTGCTTTTCATCCAGCGACGTATCCAGCAACAACTCGCTCATCCCCAACACGCCAGTCATCGGCGTGCGCACCTCGTGCCCCAGCGTCGCCAGGAACCGGGTCTTGGCCAGCGAGGCCTGTTCGGCCACTTCGCGCTTGTGCACCGCCAACTGCCACGCGCTGCGCCGGCCGAGGCGGCGGCGATACGCGACCGCGACGATCGCGAGCAAACCGATGCCGATCACGGTGAACACCAGCTGCGCCCAGGTCGAGCGCCACCACGGCGGCTTGACGTGCAGTTCGAAACCGACCGGATCCGACCAGATGCCGTCGGCGCCGGCCGCTTTCACCAGCATGCGGTACTCGCCCGGGTCCAGGCGCGAGAACACCCGCTCGCCGTTGGCGCGTTGTTCGATCCAATCCGGGTCGTAGCCTTCCAGCTTGAAGCGGTACACGTGCGAACGCGGATCCAGGAACGACATCAGCCGCGCGACCACGCGGAAATCGCGGTCGTCCGATTCCAGCTGCACGGCGCCGCCGGCCGGCGACAGCGACCAATCGTCTTCCTCGCGGCGCACGCTGAGGCTTTCCAGCGACAGCCGCGGCGGGCGCGCGCTCGGGAACGGCGTGTCCAGATCGAACAGCACCATGCCGTCCAGCGACAGCGCCGCGGCCACGCCGTCGGCGTTGCGGTGCGGGCTGGTGCGGGTCAGTTCGACATTGGGGATGCCGTCGCCGAGACCGAACAGGCGCAGGCGGCGCGCGTCCGGCGAGACCATCAGCAAGCCGCGCGTGCTGGTCGCCCAGACCGTGCCGTTGCGGCTCACCAGCAAGCCCGAGACGTTGGCGTCGGGGTAGTCGTTGGTGTTGTCGATGCGCCGTTCCAGGGTCAGCCGGCCGTCTCTCCAGCGGTAGGCTTCGAGCGCGCCGGTGCGCGCCAGCCACAACCGCTGCGGGCCGGCGAAGCTCATCGCCTGGATGTCGCTGAATTCGCCGCCCGGCACGGCGACGAAGCCGTCGCCGTCCCAGCGGTGCAGGCCGCCGCCGCCGGCGAACCAGGGCTGGCCGTCGGGGCCGGGACGCAAGGTCGCCGGGCTGGTCAGGAAGCTGGCGGTGGCGAGGGTCTTTTCGATCTCGCCCGGCGCCAGCGGCCGGCCGTCGCGGTCGTAGCGGTGCACCGAGCCGTCGGAGAACCACAGCCACAAGCCGCCGTCGGGCAGTTCGTGTAGGAACCACACCGTGCCCTGCACGCGCGGCTGTTTCGGATCCAGCGGCCAACTGCGCGCTTGCCCGGTGGCCGGGTCGAACAGGCTCAGACCGTTGGAGTGGCCGATCCACAAGCGCCCGTCCGGCCGCGCGAACACAGTGTGCATCCACTTCAGGCCGAGTCCGCGGGTGTCCGCGACCGGCTCCAAGGTGCCGCTGCCGGCGCGCAAGCGGTACAGGTCGGTGGCGCTGAGCATCCAGAAACCGCCGTCGCCGTCGGGCGCGATGTCGCGCGCGTCGAGCCGGTCGACCTGACGGCCGCCGACCGAAGTCACCGAGGCGAAGCGGTTCCAATCCGGCGGCAGGTACACCAGCCCTTGCGAGTACGTCACCAGCCAGATGCCGCCTTCTTCGTCGCGCAGCATCTGCAGCACGCCGCTGCGGCGGTCCCACACGCCGTCGCCGGCGTCGTCCTGGAGCAGGCGCACGTTGTCGTCGGCGTCGACCCGGTACAGGCCGGCGGTGGTGCCGATCCAGCGGCCGCCGGACAGATCGCTGACCACGATCGCGTTGTTGGCGTCCTCGCCGAGCGTCCACGGCGCCGGCGTCATGCGGTCGTTGCCGTCGAGGCGGAACAGGCCGTGATCGGTGCCGACCCAGGCCGAGCCGTCGGCGTCCTGCGACAGTTCGCCGACGCTGAAGCCGGCGGTTTCGTCGCGGCCGATGCGCTCGAAGCGGGTGCCGTCGAAGCGCGCCAGCCCGCCGACCGTGCCGACCAGCAAGCGGCCGCGCGCGTCGGCCATCAGCGCGGTGATCGGCCCGCGCGGCAAACGCGCAGCGGCGCCGACGCCGGGCTCGAAACGTTGCACGCCGCGGCCGTCGGGCGCGATCCGGCACAGGTGCCCGTCGTAGGTGGAGGTCCAGATCGCCGCGTCCGGCGTGCCGGTGACGAAGGTGACGTTGTCGCTGCAGCTGGCGTCGGCGCCCTCAAAAGTCAGGCGCTCGAATTCCTTGCGGTCGGCGCCGAGCACGCTCAGGCCGTTGCGGCTGGCGACCCAGACCCGGTCGCCGGCATCGATGAAGAGATCTTCGAGCATGTTGTCCGGCAGCGAGCCGGACAGGCCGATGGTGTGGCGCCACAGGGTGAACTCGACGCCGTCGTAGCGCGCCAGTCCGTCCTCGGTGGCCATCCACAGATAGCCTTGATGATCGAGCTCGGCCGCCACCACCGACTTGGGCAGGCCCTGCTCCTGGCCGAAGCGGCGAAAGCGCGGCGTTTCCGGCAGGCGCGCCTGCGCCTGTTCGATGCACGACGCCGCGCACAGCAGCAACAGGAGCAGGCACCAACAACGTCCCAACACGGGGCTCCTCCTGAACCGCGAGCGATTGAGTCCCGGTAAGGCCGGTGCGCGTATCGTCGCAACGGGCCGGACCGGGCGCAAGCGCAGGGCGGGCGGAGTGCGGGAGATCACAGAATCGAAGACGGAACCGAAGACAGAAGCGAGCGCACAGGAGCGAGGCGCGAGCGAAAACCGCTTCCGCTCACGCCTCGCTCCTGTGCGCTCGCTTCTGCGCTGACGGGTCACGCGGCTCAGCCTCCGCCCCCGAACAGCGCGCCCATCGCTTCCGCCAGCATCGCCCCGGTCACCGGCTTGCGCAGGAAGCGGTCGAAGCCGGCCTGCGCGGCTTGCGGTTCGGCGTCGGCGTCGGCGCGCGCGGTCACTGCGACCAAGGGCTGGGCGAAGCCTTGCGCGCGCAGTTGCCGGGCGAGGTCGAGGCCGTTGATGCCGGGCAAGTCGAGATCGAGCAAGGCCAGATCGAACCGCGCCGTCGCGGTTTCCGCCAGCGCCGCCAAGCCGTTGGCGACGTGGGTCACGCGATGGCCCTGCGTGCGCAGCAGGCCGGCGATCACTTCGGCCACGGTCGGATCGTCCTCCACCAGCAGCACCGCGCGCGGGCCGAGATGCGCGCGCGCCGACGCGGGCTCGGCGGCGGCGGCGTGCGCCGGCGGCGAGGCTTCGATCAGCGGTACGTCGAACACGAAGCGCGCGCCCTGGCCGGGCTCGCTGTGCACCGCGATCTGCCCGTCCATCGCCGCGGCCAGTTCCTGGCAGATCGCCAAGCCCAGCCCGCTGCCGCCGTAGCGCGCGGCGGTGCGCGCGCCTTCGGCTTGTTCGAAGCGGCGGAACAGGCGCTGCTTTTGTTCGTCGTTGAGGCCGGGGCCGGTGTCGCTGACCTCGAAGCGCACGCCGCGCGGCGTCGAGCGTTCCACGCGCAGGCCCACCGTGCCTTCGTCGGTGAACTTGATCGCGTTGCCGAGCAGGTTGAGCAGGATCTGGCAGACCCGGCTCGCGTCGCCGCGCAAACCGGCCGGCGCGTCGGCGGCCACCTCCACCTCGAAACGCAGGCCGCGCTGCTGCGCCAGCGGGCGCATCAGGTCGGCGGCTTGCGCGACCAGCGCGCGCAGGTCGAAGGGTTCGTGCGCGAGTTCGAGCTTGCCCGATTCGATCCGGGCCAGATCCAGCGCGTCGTTGACCAAGCGTAAGAGGTGTTCGCCCGCGCGCCGGATCGATTCGGTGTAGCCGCGTTGCTTTTGATCCAGCGAGGTCTCCAGCAACAACTCGCTCATGCCCAGCACGCCGGTCATCGGCGTGCGCACCTCGTGGCCCAAGGTCGCCAAGAACCGCGTCTTCGCCAGCGAGGCTTGCTTGGCGACTTCGCGCTCGTGCTCGGCGCGTTGCCAGTTGATCCGGCGCGCCAGCCGCCGCCGGTACAGCATCGTGCCCCACCACGCGGCCAGCGCGATCAAGCCCAGCAGCGCGGCCAGCGCCGGCGGCGTGCGCCACCACGGCGGCCGCACGTTGAATTCCAGCGTGCGCTCCTGCGCGGTGTTGCCGTTGGCGTCGATGGCGCGCGCGTGCAGCACGTAGCTGCCCGGCGGCAGGCCGGCGAACACGCGCTCGCCGCTTTCGCCGACCGCGACCCAGTCGCTGTCGTAGCCGTCCAGGCGGGTGTAGTAGCGATTGGCCTGCGGGTCGTCGAACGACAGCAGGCGCATCTGCACGCGCATCTCGCGGTCGTCCGGGGCCAGGGTCGGCAGCGCTTCGTAGCGCGAGGCGCGCTCGGACCCCGAGCGCCGCACCGGCTTGTGCAACGGCAGCGGCACCCAGCGGCCGTGGCGGCGCACGTCGAGCTGATGCCAGACCAGACGCGGCTGGCGCGGCGCCGGGTCCGGCCACGCGGTGTCGATCAACACCACGCTGCCGTCCGACAGCGACGCGGCCAAGGTGCCGTCGCGGGTCAGCACGCTGGCGCGGCGCAGGAATTCCTGGCTGCTCATGCCGTCCTGCACGCCGAAACGGCGCAAGCGCAGCTGCGCGGGATCCCAGCGGAACAGGCCGCGCGCGGTCGGCAGCCACAGGCGCCCGCCGCGGTCGCGGAACAAGCCGGTGCCCTCGACCGCGGGAATGCCGCGCTCGACGCCGGCGCGGTCGCGCAGCACCCAACGCCCGCCTTCGCGCTGATAGCGCTCCAGACCGTTGAGCCGTTGCAGCCACAAGCTGTCGGCGTTCTCGAACACGAAGCCGAACACGCGGTCGCGCGGCAACCCCGGCACGGCGATCATCGTGTTGCGCGCGGCGTCGCGGCTCAGCAGGCCTTCGCCCGAGGCGATCCACAGCGTGCCGTCGGGCGCGAAGCCGATATTGTCGAAATCGCCGTTGCCGATGCCCTGCTCGGGGCCGGCGGCGATGGTGGCGAGCACGCGGCCGCTGTCGGGATCGCGCTGCTGCAAGCCTTGGGTGAGATAGGAAATCCACAGCGTGCCGTCGGGCGCCATCGCGATCCGGTTGGGCTCGCCGGGCAGGACCGGGTCGGGGGTGTCGTCGCTCCAGTCGCGCCAGTGGCCGTCCGGGTCGATCCGCACCAGGTTGTTGCGGCTGGTCGCGATCCACAGCCGGCCGCGCCGGTCCTCGACCGCGGTGTTGGGCGTGCCGCCCTTGCCGAGCGCGTCGTGCGGGCCTTCGCCGATCGGCTCGATCACGCCGTCCTTGTCCAGCCGCTCGACCTCGCCGCGCGCGCCGATCAGCCAGAAGCCGCCTTGCGCCGACGGCGCCAGCGCGGTGTAGAGCTCGCTGCTGAGGCTGCCGCGTTCGCGCGAATACTGGGCGATGCGGCGCCAGTCCGGGCGCAGATAGCCCACGCCGACGCCGGCCAGCGGGAACCAGAACGAGCCGTCTTCCTGGCCGACGATCTGCTGCACCGGCCGCGACGGCCGCGCCGGGCCCAGCGGCATCGGCGCCGGCACCGACTGCGGCGTGGCCCGCCAGATGCTGCGCTGGGTGCCGAGCCAGAAGCTGCCTTTGCGGTCCGGCGCCAGACTCAGCACCGCGTTGAGCTGGGCGAACATCGCCGAGTAGTCCGGGTCGGTCCAGCGCCCGTCGCGCTCGCGCCGATGCAGGCCGGTCTTGCTGCCGACCCACAGCCGGTCGCCGACCGGGGCCACGGTGAACACCCACGGCGTCGGGTCGTCGCCGGGC
Organism: Lysobacter sp. K5869; assembly: GCF_018847975.1. Taxonomy (NCBI): domain Bacteria; kingdom Pseudomonadati; phylum Pseudomonadota; class Gammaproteobacteria; order Lysobacterales; family Lysobacteraceae; genus Lysobacter; species Lysobacter sp. K5869. The sequence continues at coordinate 5,598,981 of NZ_CP072597.1, forward strand.
AGGGCGATGCGCTCGAAATCGTGGCCGGTCCAGCGCGCCAAGCCCTCGAAAGTGCCGATCCACAGCTCGCCGCGCTCGTCGAATTCGAGGGTCAGCACGGTCGCCGACGGCAGGCTGCGCGGGTCGCCGGGCTGGGGCATGAAGCGTTCGATGCGGCCGTTGCGGTCGATCCGGTGCAGGCCGCCGCCGTAGGTGCCGAACCAGACCTCGCCGTTGCGGCTGGCCACGGCGAAGGTGTCGTCGCTGCCGATCTGCGGGTACTCGGCGCGGCGGTAATGGACGAAGCCTTCGCGGCGCGCGTCCATCATGCTCAGGCCGCGGCCTTCGGCGGCGACCCAGATGCGGTCGCGGTCGTCGATGCTGACCAGGGTCAGGTCGTTGCCGGGCAGCGAGGCCGCATCGCCGGGCACGTGCCGCCACACCTTCATGCCGACGCCGTCGTAGCGCGCCAGGCCGTCGGTGGTGGCCAGCCACAAATAGCCGGCGTGGTCGAAGGCCATGCCGTTGACCTTGCTCGAGGGCAGGCCGTCGGCGACGCCGATGATGCGCGCGCGCGGCGCCTCGGGCACGCCCGCCGCCGCCCAGGGCGCGGCCAAGGCCGCGCCGGCGCACAGCAGCAGGGTCAGGCACGAGCGCAGCCACCGCCGTCCCCACGACGGTCGCGCGCATAACCGCGATTGCAGCATCCGGTTCCCTCCCGCAATGAAACAAGCCGTCCCGGCGGCGCACCGGCGCGCCCCAAGACAGCGAAACTGACGCTTCGCTGACAAGCGGCTGACCGTGTCCTGGCCGCCGGATTACGGTTTCCGTGACCGTATCCGGCACTTTCCCCGCCCATAAGGCTCGGCGATAACCGGTGGGCTAGGCAAGTCGCGGAACTTCCGGCCCGCATCGCGCCTCGTTTCCACGTGGGCCGGCGGCGCGCCGAAACGGATCGTTGCGCTTGCCTGGACACGGCCTTGCGCGGCTGTGCCTAGAATCCACGCCGAACCTTGCCGGAGCTGCCATGTCTCTCAACCGCCCTTGCGCCATCGTCCTGGCCGCGCTCGCCGCGCTGCCCGGCGCCGTCCTGGCGGCGCAGGCGCAGGCCGAGCCGGCCGCGGCCCAGGCGGCGGCCGAGGCCGGCGCAGCCACCGGTCTGCAGAGCTACGGCTTCGACCCGGTCCACACCCGGGTGATGTTCGCCCTCTCCCACGCCGGCTTCTCCCAGGCCATCGGCACCGTCTCCGGCGCCGCCGGCACCCTGCGCTTCGACCCGGCCGACTGGCGCGGCGCGAGCCTGGACGTGCAGGTGCCGCTGACCCGGCTCGACCTGGGCGACGGTCGTTGGAACAAGGCCGCGCTGGCGCGCAACCTGCTCGACGGCAAGCGCTGGCCGACCGCGCGCTTCGTGTCCTCGCGGGTCGAGCCGGCCGCCGGCGATCCGCAACGCTTCAAGGTCTGCGGCACCCTGACCCTGCACGGCGTCGACGGCCCGCTGTGCCTGGACGTGAAATTCAACGCGCTCAAGCGCCATCCGCTGCCGCCGTTCCACCGCACCGCGGGCTTCTCCGCCACCGGCGCGCTCAGCCGCGCCGCGTTCGGCGTCGATGCCTGGAAGTCGGTGATCGGCGACGAGGTGGAACTGCGCATCGAAGCCGAAGCGGTGCGCGACAAATACGTCGGCGATTCGCCCAAGGGCGCGGCCGACGCCGCCGCCACGGACGCCGACGCCCCCGATTCCGTGCGACCCGACCCTGCACGCCCCACCCCGCCCGACCCGGAGCCGACCCGATGACCTTGAAGAACACCGCAGACCGATGGGGCGCCGTCAGCCAATCGCTGCATTGGCTGATCGTCGTGATGATCGCGGGCCTCGCCGTCGTCGGCCTGACCATGACCGACATGAGCAACGGGCCGGCGAAGATCAAGATCTACGCCCTGCACAAGTCGATCGGCCTGACCTTGCTGGCGCTGGTGGCGCTGCGCCTGGCCTGGCGCGTGTACGCCGGCGCGCCCAAGCCGGTGGCCGGCACGCCTCACTGGCAGGAGCGCGTTGCCTCGCTGACCCATTGGGCGCTGTACGTCTTGATGTTCGCGATGCCGATCTCCGGCTGGGTGTTCAACTCCTCCGCCGGCTACCCGCTGCAGTACTTCGGCTGGTTCAACCTGCCCAAGATCGCCGCGCGCAGCGAAGAGCTCGCCCAGCTCAGCCGCAACCTGCACGAATACGGCTTCTGGCTGCTGCTGGCGCTGGTGCTGGGGCATGCCGCGGCCGCGTTCTACCACCATTTGTTCCAGAACGACGACACCCTGACCCGGATGCTGCCGGGCCGGCGCCGCGCCGCGGCCGCCTTGTCGCCGCAACCCGTTTCCGCCTCCCCCACTTCTTCGGAGAACCCCGATGCGCCTTAAGTCCCTGGCCCTGACCGCCGCCCTGTTCGCCGCCGCCGCGCCGGCCTTCGCCGCCGATTACGTGCAGCAAGCCGGCTCGACCCTGACCTTCGCCACCAAGTACCAGGGCGAAGTCTTCGCCGGCAACTTCCCCGGCTTCACCGCGCGGCTGAGCTTCGACCCGGCCAAGCTCGACGCCTCCAAACTCGACGTGGTGATCCCGCTGGCCGGCGCCAACTCCAAGAACGCCGAGCGCGACGACACCCTCAAGGGCGCCGACTTCTTCGACATCGCCAAGTTCCCGCAGGCGCGCTACAGCGCGACCAAGTTCCGCAGCCTGGGCGGCAACAACTACGCCGCCGACGGCAGCCTGACCCTGCGCGGCGTCAGCAAGCCGGTGACCCTGACCTTCACCTGGACCCCGGGCGACAAGCCGGTGCTGGCCGGCAAGGCCACGGTCAAGCGCCTGGACTACAAAGTCGGCGGCGGCGACTGGGCCGACACCTCGATCATCCCCAACGAAGTCGCGGTGAGCACGAAGGTGGTGTTCGCGGCGGCGAAGTAAGCCGGCGCCGCGTCCCGAAACGGAGCCCGCGCGGGCTCCGTTTTCGTTTGCGCAAGTCGCGCGATCTGCCTGTAGGAGCGGCGCGAGCCGCGACCGCGGCAACGCAACTACGCCGAAACCTTCGCAAGAGTTGCGTTGCCGCAGTCGCGGCTCGCGCCGCTCCTACAGGGGCTTACGGCGGCTCCGCGACCAGACGCACCGAACGCGCCAGCACCCAACCGTCGAGCCCGTAACTCGAACTCAGCCAATAGGCGTTCAAGCCCTCGCGCTCGACATACGCCCGCGCCGCCTGAAGATCGCCGATCTTCCAAGCCCCACCGGGCCACCCGTTGCGCCGCTCGCGGGCCTGGATGTCGTCCCACTCGTCCTCGATCAGCGCCGCAGCCGGCGCCTCTTCCAGATCCGAGACGATCGCCGGCAACAACGGCGCATCGAAACGATGCGCGAACACCCCGTCGAATTCGATCCGGAACGGCCCCGGCGCATTGCCGTGGTGCGGCCGCAAGCGCAGGCTCAGCGTACGGCGCTCGCCGTCGACGCTGTACCCCACCAGCAAACTGTCGTGCACGCCGCGGAACACCGCGTCAGCGCTCCGCCAGCCACGCGGCCAGCCGATCCGCATCGAACGGCCAATCCAGCTCCACCCCGCGCGCCTCGTCGCGCAGCACCGGCACCCGTGCGCCGTAGCGGTCTTCCAGCGCCGCATCCTCGTCGATGAAGACGCTCTCGAACTCCGGCACGCGCGCTTGCGCCAGCACCGCCAGGGCCAGGTCGCAGAGGTGGCAATCGTCGCGTTGGAACAAAGTCAGCACAGTCGCTCCAGTGGATCGTTCGAGAGTCGGGCCGAACCACCGCGGCGCGGCGGCTTCAATGCGGCCGGGTATGGCCGAACCGCGCGCGCGGCAGCGAAAAACCCGCGCCGGACCGGCCTGGACGGCATGCGGCCGCGCGTAGAATAAGCGGTATACACACCCGCGCGGTGCGGGCGCCGCCCGCGCGGGACGCCAGCAACGTCCGACCCCAGTTGGAGCAGCCAAACGTGGCAGTCAGCAGTTTCGACCTGTTCAAGATCGGCATCGGTCCGAGTTCCTCGCACACCGTCGGCCCGATGCGCGCCGCCGCGCGCTTCATCGAGCGCTGGCTGGTCGAGGGCTGCGGCACCGGCGAGCCCGGCGCCGATCTGGCCCGCACCGCGCGCGTGCGCGCCGAGGTGTTCGGCTCGCTGGCGCTGACCGGCCGCGGCCACGGCACCGACAAGGCCGTGCTGATGGGCCTGGAAGGCCATTGGCCGAACCAGATCGACCCGGACATCATCCCGGCGGCGTTGGAACGCATCCGCTCGAGCAAGCGCATCAACCTGTTCGGCCGCCACGAGATCGGCTTCGACGAGAAGCACGACCTCATCATGAACAAGCGCCAGAAGCTGCCGTTCCACACCAACGGCATGCGCTTCACCGCCTTCGACGCCGACGGCGAAGTCATCGCCACGCGCGACTACTACTCCGTCGGCGGCGGCTTCGTGGTCAATCAGGACGAAGCGGCCGAAGACCGCATCGTCGCCGACACCACCGACCTGCCCTACCCGTTCCATTCCGGCGACGAGCTGCTGGCGCAGTGCGCGCGCAGCGGCTTGTCGATCGCGCAGCTGATGATGGCCAACGAACGCGTGTGGCGCAGCGACGACGAGATCAACGCCGGCCTCGACGAAATCTGGATGGCGATGCAGTCGTGCGTGACCCGCGGCATCCGCGAGACCGGCACCCTGCCCGGCGGCCTGCACGTCTCGCGCCGCGCGCCGAGCCTGCACGCCGAACTGTCGGCCAAGCCCGAAGCGGCGATGCGCGATCCGCTGACCGTGCTCGACTGGGTCAACCTCTACGCGCTCGCGGTCAACGAAGAAAACGCCGCCGGCGGCCGCGTGGTCACCGCCCCGACCAACGGCGCGGCCGGCATCATTCCGGCGGTGCTGCACTACTACGACCGCTTCTGCCCCGGCGCCACCCTGCAGGGCGTGCGCAACTTCCTGCTCACCGCCGCCGCGGTCGGCATTCTCTACAAGGAAAACGCCTCGATCAGCGGCGCCGAAGTCGGCTGCCAGGGCGAAGTCGGCGTGGCCTGTTCGATGGCCGCGGCCGGCTTGGTCGGCGCGCTCGGCGGCACCGCGAGCCAAGTCGAGAACGCGGCCGAGATCGGCATGGAACACAACCTCGGCCTGACCTGCGACCCCATCGGCGGCCTCGTGCAGATTCCCTGCATCGAGCGCAACGCGATGGGCGCGGTCAAGGCGATCAACGCTTACCGCATGGCCATGCGCGGCGACGGCAAGCACAAGGTCAGCCTGGACAAGGTCATCAAGACCATGCGCGACACCGGCCGCGACATGCAGGACAAGTACAAGGAAACCTCGCGCGGCGGTCTGGCGGTCAACGTCATCGAGTGCTGAGGGCGGCGACGGCATGGACGCTGCGTTGCGCCACACCGACCAAGGTCGCGGACTGCGGCGCTACGCCGGGTTGATCGAAGCGCGTTGCCCGCGTTGCGCGCGGGCCAACGCTACGCGGCGGCGCGGCTGACGATGCGCTGTCTGGTCCTGCCCGGGCTCGACGGCGGCGGCGAACTGCTGAGCGATTTCCTCGCCGCGCTGCAGCCGCGCTTCGCGGCGAACGCGTTGGCGTATCCGAACGATCCGGCCTTGGGCTACGACGCGCTGGTCGATTGGGCGTGGACGCGACTGCCCACCGACGAGCCCTTCGCGCTGATCGGCGAATCCTTCTCCGGCCCGGTCGCGATCCGCCTCGCCGCGCGCCGTCCGCCGAATCTGGCCGCGCTGGTGCTGTGCGCCAGCTTCGCGCAAGCGCCGCGGCCGCCGTGGTCGCCGCTGGGTTTGGCCGCCTTGCCCGCGTGGCTGCACCGCTTGCCGCTGCGGCATGCGCCGCTCGCCGTCGTCGAACGCGCGGTGTTGGGGCGTTGGTCGAATCCGCGCTGGCGCGAACGGCTGCGCGCGGCGTTGGACGCGCTGGACCCGGCGGTGTTGCGCACGCGCTTGGGCGAAGTCGCGCGCGTGGACGCGCGCGCGGCCTTGGCCGCAGTCGCGGTGCCGACGCTGTACCTGCGCGCCACCGCCGACCGCTTGGTATCGCGCGAGAGTTGGGAAACGATCCATCGCGCGCGTCCGCACACCGAGTGCTTCGCCTTGGACGCGCCGCACTTCCTGTTGCAGGCCTGCGCGGACGACGCCGCGGCGCGGATCGGGCACTGGCTCGACCGGCACTGAAATTCGCGCCGCGCGCCGCATTCTTCCATCCGACGCGGCACCTCTCGCTCACGCTCCTTCATCCGCGGCCGCCCCGCACGCGGACTTCACCGCATTTTGCCCTGCACCATGCGCTTACTATGGCCCGGAGCCCGCCGGAGCCAGCCGTCCATGCCAGCCCGCCTCAGCCGCCGCGACTTCCTCAAGTGCAGCGTGATCGCGGGCATCGGCGTGTACGTCGCCGCGCCCGGCAGCGCCGCGCTCGCCGCCTTGTTCGAGAAGGAACGGCTGCGGCCGATGCCCTGGGATCCGGCCACCGGCCGCATCCGCTACCGCACCGACGCCACCGCCAAGGTCAGCGGTGAAAAAGTCTTCAGCATCGACCTGCGCTCGCGCGACCTGCCCGGCTGGCCGCGCGAACAAGCCCACGCGATGCTGCTGCGCGCGACCTTGGCCGACCGCGTCTACCAGGGCTTCGATCTGTCCTCGCTGCCGGCCGACCTGCAGCCCGACCGCATCGTCACCGCCGAAGACCTCGCCCGCGACGGCGTCGCCTTCCCCGCGTTCTACGGCGAAGACCCGCTGCTGCCGCCCGGCAAGACGCCGGCCTATCTCGGCCACGCCGTGGCGCTGCTGATCTGGAACGATTTCGCCCGCTTCCGCGCGGCCAAGAGCCGGCTCAAGTTCCGCCCCGAACTGATCCGCTGGGGCGAGGCCACCGGCCCGGTCGAACGGCCGCCGTGGGCGACGTTCCGCTACGTGCGCGTCGGCGGCAGCGACGCTTACGCCGACGATGTCTATTCCAGCTACAAGGACACGGTGCTGTTCCCAACCGGTTATCGCAAGCAGAACCCCGAGTGGGTCAAAGGCGACGCCGGCGGCAAGCTCGATGCGCAAGGCGTGGCCCACGCCGATGCGATGGAGACCGAACTCGCCGCGCCCGCGCCGGGCAAGCTGGTGATCGAACGCGAATTCTTCTCGCAGTCCATCGACACCGCGGCGATGGAACTGGACAACGCCAACGGTTGGTTCGACGCCGCCACCGGCACCGTGCACCTGGTCAGCGCCACCCAATCGCCGAACGAAATCGCCGAGGACGGCGCGCGCATGCTCGCCGCGACCCGCTTCGGCGTGAAGCGTTTGGTGCTGCATCCTTGCTACACGGTCGGCTACGGCTCCAAGGACCACAACCCGTTCCCGTTCGTCGCGCTGATGGCCGCGCTATACGGCAACGGCCGTCCGGTGCGCTTGGCCAACGACCGCTACGAGCAATTCCAGTCCAGCCTCAAGCGCCACAGCTTCCGCATGCGCTACCGGCTGCAGGCCGACCGCGCCAGCGGCAAGTTCGAGATTTTTCACGGACGCATGACCGGCGACGGCGGCGGGCGGATGAATTTCTCGCCTTCGGTGTGTCTGGTCGCGGCGACCGCGGCGCAGTCGATCTACTATTTCCCGCGCAGCGATCTGAGCAGCACGGTGATCGCCTCGCGCGCGCTCGACGCCGGCTCGGCGCGCGGCTACGGCACCTTGCAGAGCATGGGCGCGACCGAAATGCTGATCGACGAGATCGCCGCCGAACTCAAGCTCGATCCGATCGAGCTGCGCCTGCGCAACGTGTTCGCCACCGGCATGAAGAATACCCAGGGCGCGATCCCCGCCGGCGCCCAGCGCGCCGACGAGGTGCTGCGCAAATCGCGCGAGCATCCGCTGTGGACGCAGCGCGAGCAACGCAAGCGCGAGTACGAAGCCGCGCATCCGGGCAAGCGTTACGGCGTCGGCTACGGCTGCGTGCAGAAGGATTACGGCACCGGCGGCGAAGCGGCGTTCGCCGAAGTCGCGCTGACGCCGCAGGGCCGCATCCGCCTGCGCCATATCGGCATCGAGATGGGCACCGGCATGGCGACCAGTCAGGCCGTGGTCTGCGCGCAGTGGTTAGGCCGTCCCGCCGACGAAGTGCTGACCGGCGAAACCGATTGGGCCGCGCTGCCGATGCGCGCCACCGACGACACCTGGCTGATGTCGCAGGCGACCCAGGACGCGCACGTCGGCGATCCGCGCTGGACGCCGAACTACACCAGCCCGTCCAGCGCCAGCAACTCGGCCTATTTCTTCAGCCACGCCACCCGCGAAGCGGCGCGGCTGGTGTTCACCCAAGGGCTGTGGCCGGCGGCGCTGGCGCTGTGGAGCGCGGGTTTCGGCGGCGGCCAGTTGGCGCCGCTGGCGGTGCGGCGCGAGGACGCGCGCTGGGTCGAAGGCAAACTCAGCGCGGGCGGTTTGGCCCCGCTGACCTTGGAACAGCTCGCGGCCAAGGCCTTCGAGTTGGGCTTGGCCACCGGCGCGACCGTGCACAGCTTCAACCGCTGGCAATGGGCCGAAGCCGAATTCCCGCTGTCCGGCGACGACGCGCGCCTGCCGTTGGACGGCCTCGCGCTGCGCTGGGGCGACGGCAGCCGCGGAGGCGCCGGCACGCCGACCGCCGACGGCTACCGCATGATCGAACGCAGCCGCGCGCACTATCCGCCGACCCAGCGCAACAACGCCGGCGTCACCTACTACGCCGCCATCGGCACGATCGCCGAAGTCGCGGTCGATACCGCCACCGGGCAGGTCGAACTGCTCGACCACCATTCGATTCTCGAATGCGGCACGCCCATCGTCCCCGAGTTGGTCTCGAGCCAATTGCAGGGCGGCTTGGCGATGGGCATCGGCCATGCGCTGCACGAATTCCTGCCGCTGTACGAAGACGGACCGGGCGACGGCACCTGGAATTTCAACCGCTACACCCTGCCGCGCGCGCGCGACGTCGCGGTGTGGGCGCAGAGCGGCGACATTCTGCCGCCGTTGTCGCCGTCCGACGCGCCCAAGGGCATCGCCGAGGTGGTGATGATCGCGGTCGTGCCGGCCATCGCCAACGCTGTGACCCACGCCACCGGCCTGCGCCTGCGCGAGTTGCCGATCACGCCCGACAAAGTGCTGGCCGCGCTCGCGGCCGCCGAGACCGCGCCGCGCGCGCGGGAGGCCCACGCATGAGCCAGAGCAGCCTGCGCCTGCGTCCGCTGACGCTGCAGATCAACGGCCGCCGCTACGGCCCCATCGACGTGCCCGACGACATGATGCTGGTCGACGTGCTGCACGAATACCTCGGCCTCACCGGCACCCGCTTCGGCTGCGGCCAGGGCGTGTGCCGCGCGTGCACGGTGGTGGTCGACGACGAACACGGCCCGCGCGAGGTGCGCAGTTGCATCACCGGCGCGCATTACTTCGAAGGCAAGCCGATCCGCACCGTCGAGGGCCACGCCAAGCGCGGCGCCGAAGGCGAGTTGCTGGAACTCTCGGCGGTGCAGCAGGCGTTCCTCGATCACTTCAGCTTCCAGTGCGGCTATTGCACGCCGGGCTTCGTCAACGCCGCCACGGTGTTGCTCGAACGCCTGGGCAAGCAGCCGGCGCGCGAGTACGACCGCGATGAAGTGCAGGCGCTGGTGCTGGAAGCGCTGAACCCGCATCTGTGCCGCTGCACCGGCTACGTGCGCTATTACCAAGCGGTCGAGGAACTGGTGCTCAAGCTGCCGACGGTGCGGCTGCGCAAGCAAGCGGAGACGCCGCGATGAGAAAGCGCCGCTGGAAACGCCTGATCCTGTGGGCGCTGCTGATCGCGCTGATCTGGTTCGCGCTGGATGCGCTGCTGGGCTGGTGGTATCGCCGCGGCCCCGCGGTGCAGGTGACGGCTACGCCCGCGCAGATCGAACGCGGCCGCTACCTCGTCGCCGCCGCCGACTGCGCCGCCTGCCACACCGCCGACGGCGGCGCGCCGTTCGCCGGCGGCGTGCCGCTGGCCTCGCCGTTCGGCGTCATCCACGGCACCAACATCACCCCCGATGCGGAACACGGCATCGGCCGCTACAGCGCCGACGATTTCTTCCACGCCATCACCCGCGGCGAAGCGCGCGACGGGCATCAGCTGTACCCGGCGATGCCTTACGTTTCGTACAAGACCATCGCGCGCGAGGACAGCGACGCGATCTACGCTTACTTGATGACGCGGCCGGCGGTGGCGCAGGACAACCTCGCCAACGGCGTCGGCTTTCCGTTCAACGTCCGCACCGGCATCAACGCCTGGAACCTGTTGTTCGCCGGCGCGCAGGCGCGGCCGGCCTCGCAGGGGCAATCGCCGCCGTGGCGACGCGGCGAATACTTGGTCGAAACGCTGGGCCATTGCGGCGAATGCCACAGCCCGCGCGGTTGGCTCGGACAGGTGGACCGTTCGCGGCCGCTAGCCGGCAACGACGCGCTCGGCCGCGTCGCCGCGCCGGATCTGACCCCGCAAGGCTTGGCGCAACGCGGTTGGGATCGAACCAACCTGCAGGCTTACCTGAGCCGCGGCCTCGCCGCGCACGCGGTGGCGTCCGACGAGATGCTCAAGGTGGTGAACCTGTCGACGAGCCGGCTCAACGAGGACGACATCGGCGCCATCGCGACTTATCTGCTCGGCGACACACCGCCCGCGCCGGCGGCCCTGGCCGCGAACGCCGGCGGCGACGGCGCGCCCGCGCAATCGCGCTACTTCGCGCTGTGCGCCGGCTGCCACGGCCGCGACGGCCAAGGCGTGCCGCACGTGGCGCCGGCCTTGAACGGCAACAGCAGCGTGCGCGATGCGAACCCGCACAACCTCGTCGTCGCCATCCTCGACGGATTGCCCGAGCACGATTTGCCGGGGTTGGAGCGGATGCAGGAGATGCCGGGCTTCGCCGATCAGTTGAGCGATCGCGACGTGGCCGAACTCGCGCAATGGCTGCGCGCGCGCTACGGCGGGCAGAACGCGGCGGTCGATCCGGCATCGGTGCGAACGCTGCGCGACGCGGCGCCGGCCCGCCATTGAGCCGCGCGCGGCGCGGTCTCAACGCGGATCTGCGCGTTCATTCCTCGCTGTAAGCTTGCGCCGCGGTGGTCTGGACGACGCCCGGCGCATCGCTTTCGCGCTTGTAGCGCAGCGGATCGGCCACCACCAGCGCGCACGCGGCCGGATCGCCCTCGATCCGGATCGCCGCGCCGTTGAGGCGCACATGCACCACCTTGGGTTTTTCCAAGCCCGGCGGCGTGTAGAACGTCGCGCGATGGCCGCGCAGCACCACCGCGTTGGCGCCCTGGGCCGCGGCCGCGTCGGCCAGGCGCGCGAACGCGCGGCCGTAATGCACCGCCGGCGGGCTCTTGTCCAACGACGCCTCACTGACCCGGGTGCCGGCTTCGATGCTCACCACGCCGAGTTTGCGGTGCTCGCAGGCCGGCATGTCCACCAATACCGGCGGACGTTCGTCCGCCGTCGCCGCGAACGCGGCGCAGCCCCAACACGCCGCCAGCACAACGCGCATCGCCTTGCCTCGATCCATCGTTCCAGTCCCCGGTCGCGCGCCTGGGTCGTCGGCGCGCCCGGACTATAGCGCCGGGCGCGGCACAGCGGCGGGCTACGCGCTGGCCTAGGATGAAGCGACCCGTCACGACCGCCGAGGCTCCGCCATGCGCCCGACCGCCGCGCCGCCGATCCGTTCGCTGTTCGCCGCATGGCTGCGCGTCGCGCCGCTGTGCATCGCGCTGTCGCCCATCGCCGTATCCGCGGCCGAGCCCGCCGACGCGCCGCGCTACGGCGCCGAACTGGAAGGCTTCGACTACCCCTACCCCGTGCAGCGCTACCGCTTCGACTCGCAAGGCGAGCCGGTGCAGATGGCCTACCTCGACGTACGCCCCGAACGCGGCAACGGCCGCACCGTGGTGCTGCTGCACGGCAAGAACTTCTGCGCGGCGACCTGGGAATCGGCCATCGCCGCGCTGCGCGGGGCCGGTTACCGGGTGATCGCGCCGGATCAGCTTGGCTTCTGCAAATCCAGCAAGCCCGCCCATCATCAGTACAGCCTGCACGAGCTGGCCGCCAACACCCATGCGCTGCTCGCCTCGCTCGGCATCGAGCGCGCGATCGTCGTCGGGCATTCGATGGGCGGCATGCTCGCCGCGCGCTACGCGTTGATGTACCCGCACTCCACCCAGCGGCTGCTGATGGTCAACCCCATCGGCCTGGAGGATTGGAAAGCGCTCGGCGTGCCGTGGCGCAGCGTGGACGAGAACTACGCGCGCGAACTCAAGACCACGGCGACGACGATCCGCACGTACCAGCAAGCGGTCTATTACGGCGGGCAGTGGAAGCCGGAGTACCAGCGCTGGGTCGACATGCTCGCCGGCCTCTACGCCGGGCCGGGGCGCGAACGCGTGGCTTGGAATCAGGCGCTGACCTCGGAGATGGTGTTCACCCAACCGGTCGTGCACGAGTTCGCGCGCCTGCGCGTGCCGACCACGCTGTTCGTCGGCCAGCGCGACCGCACCGCGATCAATCGCGATCTCGCCGACGACGCGCTCAAGGCCAAGCTCGGCCTGTATCCCGAACTCGGCCGCGCCGCCGCGCGCGCGATCCCCGGCGCGACGCTGGTGGCGTTCGACGACCTCGGCCATTCGCCGCAGGTGGAAGCGCCGGAGCGTTTCGAAGCCGCGCTGCTCGAGGCGTTGCGCGCGGACTGAGGGGTTGAGGAGCTGAAGAACGTAGTGAAGCGGAACGAGGAACGAGTCGGGAGCCGCGGCTTCCACTCGTTCCTCGTTCCGCTTCACTGCGTTCCTGTTCCCGTGACGCCGTTTTGACTCGCAAGCCGACCTCCCTGTCCATTGGACATCGACCCAAGTCACTGTTTTTGAAAGTCATTCAGCGCCGGCGCGCGCTGCGCCGCAGCAATCGGCGCCCATTCGCGCAAACGTTGTCACGAGGTTCTGTGAACCAGCGCGCAAAGCCTCAGGTCATTGGTTGACAACGTTGTCACGCGCGGCCAGTTTCCCCATCCGAACGGCGAGCCCACCGGTTCGCCGCCGCGGTCGCCGGAGGGAGGGCACGCGCAACACGACACGCCGCCGCGGCCTCGCCGCGTCGGCCCGGAACACCCGCAACACGGAATCTCGCGCGCGGCCGGCCTATCGCACCGGCCCGGCCGCTTCGGGCGGCGGCGCGCCATGAAAGCGCACCACCGCAACACACCACGACGGCGCGACGACGCCGATCGACGAGGAGGCCCGAGCCTCCCATGCAGATCCGGAAGGTTCGACGACCTTCCTTCGACACGGGCGGGAAATCGCCGTCGGCCGCGCGCGGCCGGCGAAGTCTTGACTATGCATCGGGAGAGAGGAAGCACCATGAGACACGCACGGTCCGCCAACCTGCTGTTGCTGACGGGCATGCTCGCCGCGTCGTCGATGTCGACGGCCTGGGCGCAAGCCGCCTGCACCGGCGTTCCCGCCTGGAACGCCTCCACCATCTACGCCGCCGGCGACAAGCTGACCTACCAGAACCATCTGTATCAGGCCAACGGGCCGATCTGGAACACGCCGCCGACCTATTGCCCGAGCTGCAACTACTACGCCGACCTGGGCGTGTGCAGCACCGGCCCGGTCAACCAGCCGCCGACGGTGAGCCTGACCGCGCCGAGCAACGGCGCCACCTACAACGCCGGCGCCAACATCGCCGTCAGCGCCAACGCCGCCGACAGCGACGGATCGGTCGCCAGCGTCGAATTCTTCCGCGGCAGCGTGTCGCTCGGCGTCGACACCACCGCGCCGTACGCGGTGACCTGGAACAACGCCACCGCCGGCAGCCACAGCTTCACCGCGGTGGCCAAGGACAACCAGAACGCGACCACGACGTCCGCCGCAGTCAGCATCACCGTCAGCGGCGGCTCGAGCGACACCACGCCGCCGAGCGTGCCGGGCGGCCTCGCCTCGCCCTCGCAGACCGCCAGCAGCGTCGCGCTGAGCTGGAACGCGTCCACCGACAACGCCGGCGGCAGCGGCGTGGCCGGCTACGACGTGTACCGCAACGGCAGCCTCGCCGGCTCGCCGACCACGACCACCTTCACCGTCTCCGGCCTGAGCCCGAGCACCAGCTACAGCTTCACCGTGCGCGCGCGCGACAACGCCGGCAACGCCTCGGCGCAGAGCGCCTCGATCAGCGCCACGACCAAGCCGGGCGGCCCGGGCGGCAACAAGTTCCGCATGGGCTACTTCGCCCAGTGGGGCATCTACGGCCGCAACTATCGGGTCAAGAACATCGACACCTCCGGTTCGGCGGCGAAGATCACCCACATCAACTACGCCTTCGGCAACGTGCGCAACAACCGTTGCGAAGTCGGCCTGACCATCCCATCCGACCCGAACACCGGCGCCGGCGGCGACGCGTTCGCCGATTACACCAAGTCGTTCCAGGCCGGCGAGAGCGTCAGCGGCGCGTCCGACACCTGGGATCAGCCGCTGCGCGGCAACTGGAACCAGCTCAAGCAGCTCAAGGCCAAGTACCCGGGCCTGAAGGTGCTGATCTCGCTGGGCGGCTGGACCTGGTCGCGCGGCTTCTCCAGCGCGGCGCGCCCGGAGAACCGTCAGGCCTTCGTGGCGTCGTGCGTCGATGCCTACATCAAGGGCAACCTGCCGGTCACCGACGGCGCCGGCGGCGCGGGCGCGGCGGCGGGCGTGTTCGACGGCATCGACATCGACTGGGAATACCCGGTGGCCTGCGGCATCGAGTGCGGCAAGCCGGAAGACAACGCCAACTTCACCGCGCTGATGGCCGAGTTCCGCCGCCAGCTCGATGCGGTGCGTCCGGGCCTGTTGCTCACCGTCGCGGTCGGCGCCGGCGTCGACAAGATCCGCGTGACCGATCCGGGCGCGTACCACCAGTACCTGGATTACATCAACGTGATGACCTACGACTTCCACGGCGCGTGGGATCCGAAGACCGGCCATCACTCCGCGCTGTTCGCCTCGCCGAACGATCCGTCCACCGGCGATCAGAAGTTCTACAACTCCAACGACGCGATCGAGGCCTTCCTGTCGCGCGGCGTGCCGGCGTCCAAGCTCAACCTGGGCATCGGTTTCTACGGCCGCGGCTGGACCGGCGTGCAGAACGTCGCCAACGGTCTGTATCAGAGCGGCACCGCGGCGCCGGGCACGTACGAGGCCGGCATCGAGGACTACAAGGTGCTCAAGAACAAGCCGGGCACGATCTACACCGACGCCAACGCCCGCGCCACCTGGAAGTACGACGGCAGCACCTTCTGGAGCTACGACACGCCGCAGCTGATCGGCGAGAAGATGCAGTACGTCAAGACCCAGAACCTCGGCGGCGCGTTCTTCTGGGAGTTCAGCGGCGACGACGCGACCGGCAGCTTGGCGGCCGCGATCAACGACGGGCTGAAGTGATTCCCGGCTGAGTTGGGTTTCCATCGTGAAAGCCCCTCCCCCGCCTGCGGGGTGAGGGGCGGCATCGGCGAGCCGCGGGCTCGCGCCGCCCCGAACGCTATGCGTTCGGGATCGGGGTGAGGGCGCTCCGCCCTCCCCCACCGTCTTCGTCCCACACGCTTCAGAGCCGTTTCCAAGTCCAACTTTTGCAAAGTCGCGGCGAGCGATACGCCGAGGCGATCTGCAGCGGAGCGCCGGTCATCCCCCCGATCGGCGCTCCGATTTCGTTTTTGCGATTCGGCGATTCCGCGCTGCGGCGACGACGCACGCCGCGCGGCGCGGCTCACTCCACCGGCCGCCACACCGGCTTGCCGTCGCGGCCGGGCACGCGCCGCATCTGCGGCGGCAGCACGTACAGCTCGTCCAGCGCCAGTTCCTCGGGCAGATCCTCGACCCGGTCGGCGACATCCTCGTACTGCGGCGGCAGCCGGAATCCGGCGCTGCACTCGCGGTCCAGATACAAGAACTCGTCGCGCAGCGACATCGCCTTGAGCAGGGCGCTGGGCGCGCCGGCGATCAGTTCGCGCAAGCGCATGCCGGCGGCGACGTAGCCGAACAAGCGGCCGCGATAGCCGGGCAGCGCGGCCAGATTGACGACCGCGAAATCGCGGTTGTCGACGATCAGCAGCACGGCCTCGTCGATGCGCACGCAGGTGTAGCGCGTGTCCAACGCGGGCCGTTGGAGCACGCGATGGCGCCCTTCCAGCGCAATCACCCGTTCCAGCGCGCGCTCGCCCAAAGCGAAGCCGCCGAGGCCGCGGCCCGGGACGATGTCGGCGTCGAGATCGATCATCGCGGCAGTCTAGCGCCGCTGCGGCGCGCTCAGCGGCTGCGCGCCGGTTTGTTTCGGGCCCTGGGCCGCGACGCCGGCACGGCCGGAGCGGCGGCGACGGGGCGATGGACGAACGCCGCCACCCGCTGCGCCGCGTTGGCGCGGATGTCCATGTAGAACAGCTGATAGTCGTTGACGTGCTGATCGCCGCCGAACCACCACTGCCGCCATTCGCCGTCGGGCAGCGTGGTCTGCAGCAGGCCGTCGTCGTCGCAGCGCGCGCTCACCCGCCGCGGCTGCGGCTCCGGCAACGGCCGGTTGCGCTCGGCGTGCAGCGCGCCCAGGTGCGCGGACAGCGGGCTGGATTCGCGGTCGGCGCGCCAGGTCACCGGATTCACGCACAGCAGACGCGGTTGCTCGACGCTGCGAAAACCGTCGGGGTACCACACCCGCACCCGTTCGAAACGCTTGGGCCGCTCGCCTTCATCGAACGCGCCGGACTCGACCGTGTTGTAGAACACCGCGCAGCCGGTTTGCTCCGGCGTCGCGCATAGCGGCACGCCCGGCACGGTGCGCTGCAACGCGTCCTGCGGCACCGCCGCGCCGATCAGATAGGCCGCGACCAGACGCTTGCGCAGCGACGGATCGGCCGACAGGTCCGACATCAGCTCCGACACCAGCCGCAAGCCGTGGCCGCTGCCCTGGCTGTGCGCGGCGATGATGAAGGGCCGGCCGTGCGACCACTGGCTCAGGAAGGTGTCGAACGCCGCGCGCACGTCGCGGTAGGCCAGATCCAGCGCCTTGTCGCGGTCGGCGTCGGAGGCCGACAGATAGCCGTTGAGGGTCATCTGCCGGTAATGCGGCGCGTAGATCCGGCCGACATCGTTGAAGGCGCTGGCCTGCGCGCGCAGGGTGAACTCGGTGCCGCGGTTGGCGTCTTCGTCGTCCAGCGGCTGGTTCCAGCCGGCGCGGCTGAAATAGGTCGTGGGGTGGATGTAGAACACGTCCACGGGCGCGTCGGCCTGACGGTTGCGCATGCCGATCGGCGTGGCGTCGCCGCCGTCGCGCTTGTCCGGCAACGCCGCCCAGGAGCGCGCGTCGCGATAGTCGGGGGCGGCCGGCTCGGGGCTGCGGTCGAACTCGCGCTTGGGATCCAGCACCATCCGCTTCACCGGCGCCACCACGTGCCGCATCGGGCTGCAACCCGCGACGCACGCCAATGCGACCACCACCAGCCAACCTGCGCCGTTCTTCATGCCCACCTGCCCGTGTCGGAGTGCCGGCGCGACCGGAACGATTCCGGCCGGGCCGCCGGCATTCTAGGCCGACCGTATTGCGCTTGTCGGCCGATCCGCGCGGATTATGTGGTGCCGGGATGTAGCCGCCGCGTCGTAGCGTTTCGCAGTTTGTAACAAAGGGTGACCAGGGGCGGATCGGCAACGTGCGCTGTGGCAGGGCACGGAGTCGGCGGGTTCACACGGCCAGCCGCAGCACATCGTCGAGCAAGCCGGCGGCGGTGACCTCGGCGCCGGCGCCCGGGCCTTGGATCACCAGCGGCTGGGCGCGGTAGCGGTCGGACCAGATCGCGACCTTGTTGTCGGTGCCGGCGCCGCCGGCCAGCGGATGATCGCCCGGCAGCGACTGCAGCCCGACCTGGGCGACCACGCGGCCGTCCTCGGCGCGCTCCAGGCGGGCGATGAAGCGCAGCTTCTCGCCGTTCTTGTAAGCCTCGGCGTAGCGATCGCGCAGCGGCGCGTCGAGCGCGGGCAGCGCGGCGTCGACGCCTTCGCGGCTGAGGATCGCCAGCTCCGGCGGCACCAGCGAGGCGACCTCGACCTCGCCCGCCTCCAGCGCCACGCCGGCCGCGCGCGCCAGGATCAGCAGCTTGCGCCGCACGTCTTCGCCGGACAGATCGTCGCGCGGGTCCGGCTCGGTGTAGCCGGCGTCGCGCGCCTGCCGCACCAAGGCCGAGAACGGGCGCATGCCGTCGTAATTATTGAACAGCCACGCCAGCGAACCCGACAGCACGCCGGCGATGGCGTGGATGCGGTCGCCGCCGGCCTGCAGTTCGCGCAAGCCGCGCAGCAGCGGCAAGCCCGCGCCGACCGTGGCGCTGTCGCCGTAACCGGCGCCGCCGCGCTCGCTGGCCTCGCGGATCGCGCGCCAGCGCGCCAGCGAGGTGCCCTGGCCGATCTTGCACGCGGTGACCACGTGGATGCCCTGCGCCAACCACTGCGCGTGGCGTTCGGCGACCGCCTCGCTGGCGGTGGCGTCGATCACCACGCGCGCGCCGCCGCCGGCCAGCGCTTCGGCCACGTGGTCGAGCGAGCTGTGGTGATCGGACGCGGCCAGCGCGCTGGCGGCATGCTCGGGCACGAGGCCGGCGGCGTCGGCCGCGACCCGGCGCGAATTGGCCACGTGCACCAGGCGCAGGCGTTCGCCGAGCGGCGTGCCGCGCCAACCGCCGAGCCGCGCGAGCACCGCGCCGCCGACCGTGCCGGTGCCGAGCAAGGCCACCCGCGCAGGCGCCGCGCCGACCGTTGGGGAGGGACGCAGCGCCGGCGCCTGCGCGACGGCATCGTGCTCGTGCAAGGCGCTGGCGACGGCGCTCATCGTTTCGCGCGCGTCGTCGTCGCCACCGCCGCGCTGGCGCGGTCGAGGGCGGCCTGGAGATCGGCGACCAGATCGTCGACGTGTTCGATGCCCACCGACAGGCGCAGCAGGCCGTCGCCGATGCCGGCGGCGGCGCGCGCTTCCGGCGACATCGCCGCATGGGTCATGGTGGCCGGGTGAGCGACGAGGCTTTCCACGCCGCCGAGCGATTCGGCCAGGGTGAAGCAGGTCAGCCCATCTACGAAGGCGCGAACGGCTTCCTCGCCGCCTTCGATTTCGACGCTGAGCATCGCGCCGAAGCCCTTCTGCTGGCGCGCGGCCAGCGCATGGCCCGGATGCGACGCCAGACCGGGGTAATGCACCACGCGCACCGCCGGATGGCTGTCGAGCAATTCGGCGATGGCCTGGGTGTTTTCCTGGTGCACGCGCAGGCGCGCGTCGAGCGTGCGCAAGCCGCGCAGGGTCAGGAAGGCGTCGAACGGCGAGCCGGTCAGACCCAGCGCGTTGGCCCACCAGGTCAGCTGCTGGTGATGCTCGGCGCTCTTGGCCACGACCGCGCCGCCGACCACATCGCTGTGGCCGTTGATGTACTTGGTGGTCGAATGCACGACCAGATCGGCGCCGAACGCGATCGGCCGCTGCAACGCCGGCGACAGGAAGGTGTTGTCGACGACGGTCAGCGCGCCCTGGGCGTGCGCGGCTTCGATCACGAAGCGCAGGTCGGTGATGCGCAGCAGCGGGTTGGACGGGGTTTCGATCCAGACCACGGCCGGGTTGCTCGCCAGCGCCTCGGTCAGCGAGCGCGGATCGGTGAGGTCGGCGGTGATCAGCTCGAACGCGCCCTTGGCGGCCAGCGCGTTGAACAGGCGCCAGCTGCCGCCGTAGCCGTCGTGCGGCACCACGATGCGGTCGCCCGGCTTGAGGAAGGCGTGCAGCACCAGGGTGATCGCGGACATGCCGGTGGACGTGACGACGCCGCCCGCGCCGCCTTCGAGTTCGGCCAGCGCTTCGCCGAGCAGGTCGCGGGTCGGGTTGCCGCTGCGGGTGTAGTCGTATTGGCGCTTGTCGTTGAAGCCGGCGAAGCTGAAGTTCGACGACAGCACGATCGGCGGGGTGACCGCGCCGTAGGCGGCGTCGCGGTCGATGCCGGCGCGCACGGCGGCGGTACAGGCGTTGCGGGCGAGGGTCGGGTTCGATTCGATGGTCATTGCAGCCGCTCCGTAAAAGTGAATGCTCAGGCGGCCGCCGACGTACAGTCGGCCAACGCTTCGCGAAGAATGGTGTCGATCTGGGACTGTTCTTTCAGGCAGGCGTCGTGGCCGTAGATCGAGCGCAGCACGCGCAGGCGGGTTTCGCCGCGCAGGCGCTCGATCAGGTCGTAGGACTCGCTCAGCGGGATCAGGCGGTCTTCGCTGACCGCGACCACGGTGACCGGCACGGCGATCGCGGCCGGGTCCAGCTGCTGCAGGTCGATGGATTCCGACAGGCGCAGGAACGCGGTCGGCGAGGTGCGGGCGACGTACTTGTTGCCGCAGTGGTCGAGGTAGTCCTCGGCGTCGACGCGCACGCGGCCGTCGACCACTTGCGCGGCGCCGAAGCGCTCGGCGAATTCTTCCGGGGTGCGGTAGCTCAGCACCGCCAGTTCGCGCGCCAGCGCCAGACCCTGGGCTTCGTCGCACTGCAGCGCGCCGAGCGCGACCGCGCGGCGTTGCAGTGCGCGCCACGCGGCGGCGTAGGGATGGGCGCGGTGGGTGCCGCTGATCGAGACCAGCGCGTCGAGCCGCTGCGGGTGGCGCGCGGCGAACTGCAGGCCGACCATCGCGCCGTAGGAATAGCCGACGAAGGCTTGCAGGCGCTCGATCCGCAGCGCGTCGAGCAGCGCGGCGACGGCGTCGGCCTGATCGGCCGGGTCGATGGCGACGTCGAGGGTGCCGTCGCTGCCGATCCAGTCGAACGAGACCAGGCAGTTGCGCGCCGGATCCAGCGAACGGCCGGCGCCGACCTGGCTTTCCCACCAGCCGCCCTCGCCGAACTCGCGGCTCGGCGCGAGGTGGCGGTGGGCGGAGATGCCGCCGGCGACGAACAGCGCCGGCAAGGCGCGGTCGCCCTGGATTTCGTAGCGCAGGCGCAGCGCGCGGCGGCCGGCGTGGCGCAGCTCGAGTTCGACCGCGAGCTCGCCGCGGACGGCGCCGTGGCGGGTCGGCGCGCGCTCGAACGCCGCGGCGGACGCGGCATAAGCGGCGTAGGAATCGTGGCGTTCGACGCTGACGGCGGAGTTGGGGGCGAAGCTCATGGCGGGCATCCGTGAAGTGAACGGGCCACCGAGCTGCAAGTCGCGCACGCGCTGCGGGGCGCGTGTTCGCAACCATCTTCCGACCGACGCCTGAGTGCCTCAAAGGGCACGCGGCGGGCCGCAGGAATTGGCACCTTCACGCGGCTTGCGCCGCGTTGGGTTGCCCCGGCTTCTAAGGGCCTGTCCCTCAGCCGGTCTCGATGGATGGGCACAGTCTGCCGACCGTATGGAGGCGTGTCAATCGCTTCATCCGCATATAGCGATTTATTATTTACCCCGGTCGGCGGCGGCCCCGGCCGGGCCGCCGACACCCGTTCGCCACCCTCGCCGCATACACTTGCGCCGATGAACAGCCGCCTCGTCGCCGTCCTGCTCGCCAGCGCCCTGCTCTCCGCCTGCGCCGCCGCTCCGGTCCGCCAGTCCGAACCGCGCCAGACCGGCGCGGTGCCCGCGTGGACGCGCACGATTCCCGAGCGCTTCGTCTCCGACCCCAGCGCGCAGGACGAACTCGATTCGCTGGCGACCTGGCCCGCGGCCGACGGCTCGACCTGGCTGATCGCCAGCGCCAAGTCCACCCACCGCCTCGCCGTGTACGACGCCGACAGCGGCAAGCGCCTGCGCGAATTCGGCGGCAAGGGCGAAGCGCTGGGCCAGTTCAAGCGGCCCAACGGGCTGGCGGTGTTCGGCGACTATCTGTTCGTGGCCGAGCGCGACAACCACCGCGTGCAAGTGCTGCGCCTGCCGGAGTTCGCGCCACTGGGCAGCTTCGGCGAAGCCCAGCTGCGCAGCCCGTACGGCCTGTGGCTCAACGAAACCGCGCCGGGCGAGCTGGAGGTCTACGTCACCGACAACTTCATGTACGGCGCCAAGTTCGATCAGGTGCCGGCGCTGAACGAACTCGACCAGCGCGTGCGCCGCTACCGCCTGCGCTTCGACGAAGCCGAGCGCATGAGCAGCGACTATCTCGGCGCGTTCGGCGACACCAGCGACGCGGCCGCGCTGCGCATCGTCGAATCCATCGCCGGCGACGCCGCCGGCGACCGCCTGCTGATCGCCGACGAAGACCTTCGCCGCGCCTCGACCCTGCGCGAATACACCCTCGCCGGCCGCTACACCGGCCGCGCGGTCCCGCCGGGCAGCTTCTCCGCCCAGGCCGAGGGCGTGGCGCTGTGGAGTTGCGCGCGCGGCGCCGGTTACTGGATCGCGGTCGATCAGCTCGACCCGCAGACCGTGTTCCACGTGTTCGAACGCGACAGCCTGCGCCCGGTCGGCAGCTTCCGCGGCGAAGCCACCGCGCACACCGACGGCATCGCCCTGCACGCCGCGGCGACGCGCGCGTTCCCCTACGGCGCGCTGTACGCCGTGGACGACGACCGCGCGGTGACCGCCTTCGACCTCGGCGACGTCGCCCGCGCCCTGCAATTGCAGGCCGATTGCCTCGACTGAGAACCGTCCCGGCTAGGATGGCCGCCAACACGCCTTCGCCGGCCCCCGCCTTCCGTCGCCGACCCATGCCGCGCCCCACTTCTCCCGCCTTCCGCCTCGCCTTCGCCGCTGCGCTCGCGCTGCTCGCCACGAGCGCCGTCGCCGGCAAGCTGTACCGCTGGACCGACCGCAACGGCGTCACCCACTACGGCGACCGCGCGCCCAGCGACGCGGTCGCCACCGCCGCCGGCGCGGCCGAGGTGAAGGTGATTCCGTTCCGCTCCGAGCCCAGCTCGATCGCGCGCCTGCGCGTGCAGCAGGACGGCGACCGCTATCTGGCCTGGGCCGACAACAGCCTGGCCGGGCCGATCGAGGTGCGGCTGGACTTCAACCACAGCAACAACATCATCGGCAGCCCGCTGCTGCCGACCAGCGCCACCCTCGACCCGCGCGGCAGCTCGGTCATCAGCGTGCTGAGCGCGCAGGACCCCAGCCGCGGCGGCGATTTCGAGCTGAGCATGCGCTCGGTGCCCGGCGACCCGCGCGCGCGGCCGCAGAACGTCGAATACCTGCTGCCGCTGCGCCAGCAGCAGTTCCGCATCGATCAGGGCTACGGCGGCCACTTCAGCCACAGCGAGCCCGAACACCGCTACGCCGTCGACTTCGCCGCCGACATCGGCACTCCGGTGCTGGCCGCGCGCGACGGCACGGTGATGCAGGTGGAATCGGACTTCGACAAGGCCGGACTGAGCCTGGAGAAATTCGGCGACCGCGCCAACTTCGTACGCATCCTCCACGACGACGGCACGATGGCCCTGTACGCCCACCTCAAGGCCGACGACGGGGTGATGGTGCGCGCCGGCCAGCGCGTGCGCGCCGGCCAGCAGATCGGCCTGTCGGGCAACACCGGCTTCAGCACCGGCCCGCACCTGCACTTCACCGTCCAGGTCAACCGCGGCATGCGCCTGGAGTCGATCCCGTTCCGCATGACCGGCCCGCAAGGCCCGCTGCGGCTGTCCGGCGGCACCCGCTGACCCCGGAGCCCTTGTAGGAGCGGCGTAAGCCGCGACCGCGGAGCTCCAATCTCGCGCCGGCCGCCGGAAGTCCGCGGTCGCGGCTTACGCCGCTCCTACCAGGGGCCGGCCCGAGCGCCGCCCCGGCCGGCAGGTATAATCGCGCCCTCCTTTGCCTACCCGACGCGCCCCGGGCGCGCCGTTCCCATGTCCGAAGTCACCCAACAAGCCCTGCGCCGCCGCACCTTCGCGATCATTTCGCACCCCGACGCCGGCAAGACCACCCTGACCGAAAAGCTGCTGCTGTTCGGCGGCGCGATCCAGATGGCCGGCTCGGTCAAGGGCCGCAAGGCCGCGCGCCACGCCACCTCGGACTGGATGGCGCTGGAAAAAGAGCGCGGCATCTCGGTGACCTCCTCGGTGATGCAGTTCCCCTACGAGGACAGCATCGTCAACCTGCTCGACACCCCCGGCCACGCCGACTTCGGCGAGGACACCTACCGCGTGCTCACCGCGGTGGACTCGGCGCTGATGGTGATCGACGTGGCCAAGGGCGTGGAAGAGCGCACGATCAAGCTGATGGAGGTGTGCCGCCTGCGCGACACGCCGATCATGACCTTCATCAACAAGCTCGACCGCGAAGGCAAGAACCCGATCGACCTGCTCGACGAAGTCGAAAGCGTGCTCGGCATCCAATGCGCGCCGATCACCTGGCCGATCGGCATGGGCCAGCGCCTGAAGGGCGTGGTCCACCTGCTCACCGGCGAGGTGCACCTGTACGAACAGGGCCGCAACTTCACCCGCCAGGACTCGACCATCTTCGCCTCGATCGACGATCCGGCGCTGGAAGCGCGCATCGGCGCGGCGATGCTGGCCGAACTGCGCGAAGAGCTCGAACTGGTCGAAGGCGCCTCGCATCCCTTCGACAAAGACAAGTATCTGGCCGGCGAACAGACCCCGGTGTTCTTCGGCTCGGCGGTCAACAACTTCGGCGTGCAGCTGCTGCTGGACTTCTTCGTCGAGCACGCGCCCGCGCCCAAGGCGCGCGAGACCACCGGCCGCATCGTCGCGCCGAACGAAGACAAGCTCACCGGCTTCGTGTTCAAGATCCAGGCCAACATGGATCCGCAGCACCGCGACCGGGTCGCGTTCATGCGCATCTGCTCGGGCAAGTTCAACGCCGGCATGAAGGCCTTCCACGCACGCACCGGCAAGGAGATCAAGCTCGCCAACGCGCTGACCTTCATGGCCAGCGACCGCGAGATCGCCGAGACCGCGTATCCGGGCGACGTCATCGGCATCCACAACCACGGCACCATCTCCATCGGCGACAGCTTCAGCGAAGGCGAGAACCTGTCGTTCACCGGCATCCCCAACTTCGCCCCGGAACTGTTCCGCCGCGCGCGCCTGCGCGATCCGCTCAAGCTCAAGCAGTTGCAGAAGGGCTTGGCTCAGCTGTCGGAAGAAGGCGCGACCCAGTTCTTCCGCCCGCTGATGAGCAACGACCTGATCCTCGGCGCGGTCGGCGTGCTGCAGTTCGACGTGGTCGCGTACCGGTTGAAGGACGAGTACGGCGTGGACGCCAGCTTCGAGCAGGTCAGCGTCGCCACCGCGCGCTGGATCCGCTGCAACGACGCCAAGAAGCTCGAAGAGTTCCGCGAGAAGAACGCGCTGAATCTGGCCGTGGACGCGGCCGGCGAACTGGTTTACCTCGCCCCGACCCGGGTCAACCTGCAGCTGGCGCAGGAACGCGCGCCGGGCGTGCAGTTCCTGGCCACGCGCGAACACGCCCACGCGGTCGCGGTCGACTGAGCCGTGTCGCGCCTGCGCCAATGGTGGTTGTACTTGTTGAGCAAGCGCAGCGAAGTCGCCGCGCTCGACTACAAGGACGCCTACATGGGCAAGGTGATCATGGACATCCACCGCCTGCGCAGCGACAAGGCGCAGGCGCTGGTGCCGCTGCGCGCGCTGCAGCCGATCCACCGCATCGACCGCGAATCGGCGCTGCAGGCCACCCGCGCGCGGGCGCAGGCGCTGGCCGCGCGGCGCGAGGAACTGCTCGCGCGCGGCACGCTCGACCTGGCCGCGCTGAGCGAGATCATTCCCTCGGTCTCGCAGATCAAGGTCGTCGCCGACGGCGCGCGCTGGCTGGCCTTCGAGGGCAACGGCCGGCTCTACGCGATGCGCGAGGCGTTCGGCGACGACTGCGGATTGCTGGTGGAAGTCGAGGAATACCGCTTCCCCAAGCCGCACAAGATCCAGCGCCGCTTGCGCCGCATTCGCCGGCTCAACGCCTTGGAATGACTTGCGCGGCGCGCCCGGCGCCGCGCCCGTTCGGCTAGCATGCCGATGCCGGCAAGGAGCCGGTTTTCTACGGGGGAGTCGTTATGAGCGTTATCGCATTGATCTTGTTGGTCCTGGGCATCGTCGTCAGCCTGGTCGCCGGCATTTGGCTGCTGGTGGTGGCGTTCCGCGAGAACGTTTGGTGGGGCTTGGGCTCCTTGCTGCTGTCGCCGGTGGCCTTGGTGTTCGTGATCCTGCATTGGCAACAGGCCAAGAAGCCGTTCCTGATCAATCTCGGCGGACTCGCGCTGGTGATCGCCGGCGCGCTGCTGAGCCAGGGGCAGAGCGCGGGCGCGACCGGTTACTGAACCGGTTCGTCCGACCGGCCCATCTGAATCGGCTAATCGCCCGATTCGTGCGGCGCGGACCAGTTCCGCGCATGCGTTGAACCCGCAGCGGCGCCTCGCAGCGCCGCTGCGGCACCGTCGCGGGCCTCGGCCCGCGACGACCTCGCGCGCACCGCCGCCGTCGCCAATCCGCGACGCCGCGCACTTAACCCCGCCGGTCCGTTCGTCAGCGCAGCGAGCATTCGCCCCAAGGCGCGCTAGGATGCTGAGACTATGACCGCCGCCCACGCCCCCGCACACGGCGACCACTCGATCCGCGAGGAAATCGCCAACGCCCTCACCCACGGTCTCGGCGCCACCGCCGCGCTGGCCGGCGGGTCGGTGATGATCACCCTGGCCGCGCTGTACGGCGACGGTTGGCAACTCGGCAGCGCGATCGTGTTCGGCATCAGCCTGCTGCTGCTCTACATCGCCTCCACCCTCTATCACGCGATCCAACACCCCGTCGCCAAGGGGCGGCTGAAGGTGTTCGACCATTGCGCGATCTACCTGCTGATCGCCGGCACCTACACGCCGTTCACCCTGATCGGCCTGCGCGGCCCGTGGGGCTGGGGCCTGTTCGCGGCGATCTGGGGGTTGGCCGCGGCCGGGATCGTGTTCAAGCTGTTCTACACCGGCCGCTTCAAGCTGCTCTCCACCGCGATCTACATCGCGATGGGCTGGCTGGTGATGGTGGCGATCAAGCCGCTGCTCGACGCGCTCGACGGCTGGACCTTGGGCTGGCTGCTGGCCGGCGGCGTCTGCTACACGCTGGGCACGGTGTTCTATCACCGGCCCTCGCTGAAGTATTCGCACGCGATCTGGCACCTGTTCGTGGTCGCCGGCAGCGTCTGCCATTACATCTCGGTGCTGTCGCAAGTCGTGCCCTCGCCCGAGGCCTTGGCGGCCTGAACGCCGCGCGCGGCCTCCACCGCGCATTCACCCTCGCTTTACCGCGCCCTGGCGATGGTGGGGTCCACCGTACAACAGGCCCGTGCGCGGGCCGGCCTTGATGCGGCCGCTCGCGCGTTCCCGCGATGAATTCCCCCTCGACCGCCGTCCCGGAATCCCCCGCCGCCGCGCCGACGCGCGTGTGGTGGCGCCGTCATCCCTGGCTGACCGCGCTGGGCGCGTTCGCGCTGGCGCTGGGCGCACTGATCGCGCTGTGGGACTGGAACTGGTTCAAAGGCCCGCTGGAACGTCAGGTCGAAGCGCGCACCGGGCGCAAGCTGGAGATCGGCGGAAATCTCGACGTCGATCTCGGCAGCGTGCCGGTGATCCGCGCCGACGCGCTGAGCTTCGCCAACGCGCCCTGGGCCAAGCAGCCGCTGATGGCCAGCGCGCAGCGGCTGGAATTGGCGATCGAACTGTGGCCCTTGCTCAAGGGCGAGGTGCGCATCCCCGACATCCGCCTGACCCAGCCGCGCGTGTACCTGCAAACCGACCGCGAACACGGCGGCAACTGGGTGTTCGGTCGGGGCGGCGGCGAGTTGCCGACCTTCCGCCGCGTCTGGATCGACGACGGCCGCCTGGAGTTCCTCGACCCCGCCGGCAAGACCGACATCCGCGCCGACATCGCCAGCCGCGAACCCAAGCGCGAGGACGCCGCGCCGCCGGTCGAAATCCAAGGCAAGGGCCGCTGGAAGAACAACGCCTTCAGCGTCGAAGGCCGCGCCGAATCGCCGCTGGAACTGCGCGATTCGCAGCGCCCGTACCGGCTGAACCTGCGCGCCGCCGCCGGCGCCACCCGCGCCCACGCGCGCGGCGAATTGGTCGACCCGTTCCATCTGCGCGACTTCGATCTGCAGTTCGCGCTCAGCGGCAAGAACCTCGCCGACCTCTATCCGCTGATCGGCGTGGCGATTGCGCCGACCCCGCCGTACGCGCTCGACGGCCGCCTGCGCCGCGCCGACGCGCTGTGGCGCTACGACGACTTCACCGGCAAGGTCGGCGACAGCGATCTGTCCGGCGACGCCAGCGTCGACACCGCCGGCGCGCGGCCGTACCTGCGCGCCGACCTGCTGTCCAAGCGCCTGGACTTCGACGACCTCGCCGGCTTCGTCGGCGCCGCGCCGCAAGGCGGCCGCGGCGAAAGCACCAACCCCGAACTCGCCGCGCAGCACGCGCGCCAGGACGCCAGCGCGCGGCTGCTGCCGGACACGCCGTACCGCTTGGAAAAGCTGCGCTCGATGGACGCCGACGTGAAGCTCAAGGCCGCGCGCATCGAAGCGCCGGGCTGGCCGCTCGACGACATGCAGGCGCATCTGCTGCTCGAAAACGGCCTGCTCAAGCTCGATCCGCTGAACTTCGGCGTCGCCGGCGGCGACATCCGCTCCAACATCGTCATGGACGCGCGCGCATCGACCTTGCGCACCCGCGCCGACATCAAGGCGCGCGATCTCACGCTCGCCAAGCTGATGCCCGGGGTGAAGCTCGGCCAGGACGCGATCGGCAAGATCGGCGGCCGCATCGCGCTCAGCGGCAGCGGCAACTCGATCGCGCGCATGCTCGGCGACAGCGACGGCAGCGTCGCCGTCGGCATGGGCCGCGGCCAGATCAGCAACCTGCTGATGGAATTCACCGGCATCGACGTGGCCGAGATCCTCAAGTTCAAGCTCACCGGCGACCACAAGATCCCGATCCGCTGCGGCTTCGGCGATTTCGCGGTCAAGGACGGGGTGATGACGGCCCAGTCGCTGGCCTTCGACACCAGCGACACGGTGCTGATCGGCAGCGGCACGATCGATCTGCGCCAGGAAAAACTCGACCTAGTCATCCGTCCGCGGCCGAAGGACCGCAGCCTGCTGGCGCTGCGCACGCCGCTGTTGGTGAACGGCACGTTCAAGCAGCCCAATGCGCGGCCGGACTACAAGCGCCTGGGTCTGCGCGGCGCCGCGGCGCTGGCGCTCGGGGCGATCGCGCCGCCGGCGGCGTTGTTGGCGACGCTGGAATTGGGGCCGGGCAAGGACACCGGTTGCGCGCAGCATGTGGTGAATTGACGGCGGTCAACCGAAGCGACGCAGCCCCGCCGAAATTTCCCGAAACCCGTCCTTCCCGACACACGTCTTCCCCGTCGTTCCGCCGAAGCCTCTTTTCTCCCGTCATTCCGGCGAAACCTCCCTTCCCCCGTCATTCCGGCGAAAGCCGGAATCCATTTTGCTTTTGTCGTTATCGGCGGCCCATCGCCGCCTTAAAAGCCAAAGCAACGGCAACGGCAAAATGGATTCCGGCTTTCGCCGGAATGACGGAATGGACACTTTCGCCGAAACGGGAAGCCGGGAATTTTTCGCCGCAACGGGAAGCCGAAAATTCCGAACGCGCCGAAACGACGCGCGTCCCGGCGGCGTCAGCTCGCGATATACCGCTGCAACTGATCCAACTCCACCTGCTGATCCTCGATCACCGCCTTGACCAGATCGCCGATCGACACCACGCCCACCACCTGCCCGCCGTCGAGCACCGGCAGATGGCGGATGCGCTTATCGGTCACCAGTTCCATGCAGCGCTGCGCGGTATCGCTCAAGCTCACGCTGATCACCTGCGCGGTCATGATGTCGCGCACCGGCGTGTCCGCCGACGAACGCCCCTGCAGCACGATCTTGCGCGCGTAATCGCGCTCGGACAGGATCCCGGCCAGCCGCGCGCCTTCCATCACCAGCACCGCGCCGATCCGCTTCTCGGCCATCAGCCGGATCGCGTCGATCACCGGCGCGTCCGGGCCGATCGCGAAGACCTCAGGCGTTTTCGCCTCCAACAGCTGTCTGACTGTGCGCACGGCCGTCTCCTTCCGCAAGCGTGGGGAACGTGGGAACGGGATCATCGAAAGCGCTCTGGCCCGAGGATACTCCCGCCGCCGGCTGCCAGGTGTCGACAAGATATAAAGGCCGCTGCTTGGATTCCTCGTACAGCCGCCCCAGGTACTCGCCGATCAGGCCCAGCGCGATCAGCTGCACGCCGCCCAGGAACAGGATCACCGCCATCATCGTCGGCCAGCCCTGCACCGGGTCGCCCAGCAGCAGCGCCTTGAGCACCACCTTCAGCGCGAAGGCGAACGCCAGCGTGGCCGTGGCCAGCCCCAGGTAGGTCGCGAGCCGCAACGGCGCGGTCGAAAAGCTGGTGATGCCTTCCAGGGCCAGATTCCACAGCCGCCAGAGGTTGAACTTGCTGCGCCCGGCCACGCGCGCGCCGCGGTGGTAGGGCAACGCGACGCGGTTGTAGCCGACCCAGCCGAACAGCCCCTTCATGAACCGGTGACGCTCGCGCAGCTGCCGCAGCGCGGCCAGCGCGCGCGGCGAGAGCAGGCGGAAATCGCCGGTGTCGGCCGGGATCGGGGTGCGCGAAAGCCGCCCGATCACCCGATAGAACGCATGCGCGGTGGTGCGCTTGAGCCAGCCCTCGCCCTCACGCTCCAGGCGGGTGCCGTAGACGTCGTCGTAGCCTTCGCGCCACTTGGCCACGAACTGTGGGATCAGCTCCGGCGGGTCTTGGCCGTCGGCATCGAGGATCAGCGCCGCGCCGGTCTCGACCAGATCCAGACCGGCGGTCAGCGCCGCTTCCTTGCCGAAATTGCGCGACAAACGCAGCAGGCCCACGCGCGGATCGGCCGCGGCGAAGCCTTGCAGGATCGCCCAGGTGGCGTCGCGGCTGCCGTCGTCGACGTACAGCACCTGCCCGTCGACGCCGTCGGCGGCCAGCGCATCCAGCGCCGCGGCGATGCGCGGCTGCAGCAGCGGCAAGCTTTGCGCCTCGTCGAAGGCGGCCAGGACGACGGTGACGCGTTCGCGGTTCATGCCGCGAATAGTAGCGGCGGCGGCCGGCGCGGGCACGGCCGCGCTCGCCTCACTCGATCTGTTTGAGATAGCCGTCGCCGCCGATGTAGCGCATCTGCCGCTGGATCGCCGCCGCGCGCCGCTGCACGTACGGCCCCGGCTTGGCGATGCTGTAGCGCTTAGGATTGGGCAGCACCGCGGCCATGCGCGCGGCCTCGGCCGGGCCGAGCCGGCTCGCGTCCTTGCCGTAGTAGGTGCGCGCCGCGGCCTGCGC
This sequence comes from Lysobacter sp. K5869, assembly GCF_018847975.1. NCBI lineage: Bacteria > Pseudomonadati > Pseudomonadota > Gammaproteobacteria > Lysobacterales > Lysobacteraceae > Lysobacter > Lysobacter sp. K5869. The sequence continues at coordinate 5,630,315 of NZ_CP072597.1, forward strand.
GCCGTACACGCCGTCGCCGAATTCGGCGAAGTTGGCGTACAGCTCGATGATCCGGTGCTTGGGCCACAGCGTCTCGATCAGCAGCGTGTACCACGCCTCCAGGCCCTTGCGCGCCCAGCTGCGCCCGCCCCACAGGAACAGGTTCTTCGCGGTCTGCTGGCTGATGGTGCTGCCGCCGCGGACCTTGCGCCCGCGCTCGTTGTTCTTGCGCGCCTTTTCGATCGCGGCCAGGTCGAAGCCGAAGTGGTCGGCGAATTTCTGATCCTCCGAGGCCACCAGCGCCACCGGCACGTCGGCCGAGATCTCGTCCAGATCGCGCCAGTCGTGGGCCAGGCGGAAGCCGAAATCGCCCTCGCCCCAGGCCTCGAACTGGCGGATCAGCATGAACGCCGAGAACGGCGGATCGACGAAGCGCAGCGCCGCCACCTGCAGGACCGAGGCCAGCGCGAACAGGAACGGCAGCGCGATCAGCCAGCGCAACCAGCGCCGGGCGCGGCGCTTGGGCGGCGGCGCGGCCGTCGGGAGGGCCCCGGCCTGGGCGGAGCCGGCCGGGTTCAAACCTTGCACTGGCCCACCTGCGTCCCCACTCTTGCCGCAGGACGGTTCGCCCGCCGTGTCGGCCTCGCTCGCACCGCTCGCAACCGCATCGTCTTACATCCCCCCGTTCACAGGAACGTGCGCATTATCCGTCAAGCCGCCGCCGGCGCGGCGTCCGCGGAGTGCGCCGGGCCGAAAAGAGCACGCACGAGAGTACGCATCCGATGACCAGCGCCGCCCCCGCCCAGCCCGCCTCCGCCGACGGCCGCGACCGCCTCGCCCGCTTCCTGATCGAAGCCGCCGGCGTGCGCGGCGTGCACGTGCACCTGGACGAGACCTGGCGGCAGATCCGCGAACGCGCCGAATACCCGGCCGCGGCCGCCGAACTGCTCGGCGAAGCCGCCGCCGCCGCGGCCTTGTTCACCGGCCACGCCAAGGTCGAAGGCCGCCTGTCGGTGCAACTGCGCGGCGAAGGCGCGCTGCGCGCCCTGTTCGCCGAATGCACCGCCGCCGGCACCCTGCGCGGCATCGTCCAACTGGCCGAGGACGCCGGCGAAATCTCGCGCGATCTGCGCGAGCTCGGCGAACAGGCGGTGCTGGCGATCACCATCGAAAACCCCAGCGCCGGCGGCCGCGATCCGATCCGCTACCAAGGCTTGGTGGCGCTGGAATCGGACTCGCTGGCCGGCGCGTTCGAGGGCTATTTCCGCCAGTCCGAACAGCTCCCGACCCGGCTGCTGCTGGCCGCCGACGGCGACCGCGCGGCCGGCCTGATGCTGCAGAAGCTGCCCGGCGACGGCGGCGACGAGGACGGCTGGACCCGGGTCGGCGCCCTGTTCGACACCCTGAGCGACGCCGAACTGCTGGAGTTGCCGGCCGACGACCTGCTGCACCGCCTGTTCCACGAGGACGGCGTGCAGTTGCTGGGCGGCAAGCCGCTGGCCTTCGCCTGCTCGTGCTCGCGCGAGCGGGTCGAGGCGATGCTGGTCTCGCTGGGCCGCGAAGAGGCCGAGGCCGCGGTCGAAGCCGCCGACGGCGTGGCCCAGGTGCGCTGCGAATTCTGCGGCCAGACCTACCGCTTCGACGGCGATCAGGTGGCCGGCCTGTTCGCCGCCGCGGCGGCCGAGATGGAGGCGCCGCAGCGGGTCCAGTAACCCGACCGACGGTCGCCCCCGGAGCCATTTCGGACTGATCTGAGACCGTTTTCCGATTGTTAAATAAACATAAACCTTCTATAGTCGGTCCGTAATTCCGGGGAACTCGGCCGGCTTCATTCGGTCTTAACGACGGTCCGCGCCACCACGATCTGAAGATGCTCAAGCTTTCGCGCTACCTGCCGCTCGCACTGACGCTCGCCCTAGGCGTGGCGGCGGGCGCGCACGCGCAGGGCAAGCGCGACACCACCTACTTGCCGGTGTGGAACCAGAACAACGGCAAGCTGGAGTACCTGCTGCAGCTCGAACCGGCCGACCGCGCCGGGATGCGCTTCAAGAGCGGCGCCAACACCTTCGACGCCACCCTCGGCCTCGACAGCGGCGACGGTCTGGGCCTGGTCTGCGACCGCAAATCCGGCCTGTCCGGCGCGATCGGCAACCTCGCCAACAACTGCCTGCTGGCCACGCTCGACGAAGACCGCGACAACAACCGCCAGTTTTCGGCCGGCGCCAGCCTCAGCCGCCCCGGCGGCCGGGTCGGCGTCTCGCTCGGCAACGGCCGCGACACCCTGCCCGCCTGGATGAGCCCCAACGGCCGCACCAGCCGGGTCGACCAGAACACCCTCACCGTCTACGGCCAGAAGAACATCGGCCGCGAGGCGATGGTCTCCATCGGCGGCACCTGGGCCCGCGCCAAGCTGATTCCGGCCGGCGAACTGCCCAACCTCGCCGACCACTGGAACAGCAAGAGCATCACCCTCGGCGCCGCCTACGGCAATTTCGGCGCCAACATCGTCGGCCGCGTGGTCGACACCCCCGGCCAGCCCGGCCAGTGGGAAGGCCTGGGCGTCGGCCTGACCTGGCGCACCCCGTGGAGCGGCCAGCTCACCGTCGGCGCCGAAAACGTCGTCACCCGCGGCAAGAACCCGTTCGCGCCGGGCAACGGCGAGAAGGACGAAGGCACCGTGCCTTACGTCCGCTACGAACAAGACCTGTAATTCCGCGGCGCGGCGTCGCCGCATCCGTTCGATCCCTCCCTAGTCTTGCCCCCGCTCGCGGCTGATCGCTGCAGGCGTGCGTTGTCGCGTCCCTCGCCTCGGCAGTCGCACGAGCGGCTCCGGCGCGCTTCCGTTTGGGGCGATTTGGCGGCCTTCCTAGCGCCGTCCGAAGCCGACAGCGTCGCGCCCAATTCCCGAATCGGCCCCCTCCGCGGGCCGAAATCGTCGGTTCCACCGCCGCCGAACGCAATCGTAAAAATTGTGTGTATTTGTGCGAGTCCCCGCCCAGCGCACAGCGCCGACGTCGCCCAACCCCCTCGCAACGTCTCCACGATGCCCGCGAAAAGCGCTCCTGAATGCGGACTACGTCAAGAAATTTCGCCGATTCGGTCAAATCCTCGAACGCGCTCAGTCAGGCCATGCGCGCAAAAGTATGGCTGGCCGAGCCCCCAGCCGCGTCACATCCCGACACTTAACGACACTTTAATTTTTCGGATGCCACGGTTAGCATCGGCGAACCTTGCCGGATCTTGGCGTTTGCATTGACGCCTCCGGCTTGGATTCACGGGGTTCATCAAGACCGATTTCGGAGAGAGAGAATGACTTTCAAGACCACCAAGCTCCGCGACGCGATCACTCTCGCGCTCGCCGTGGGCTCGACGGCCATCGCAGGTGTCGCCGTTGCGCAGGAAGCGAACGCGCCGGCGCAGCAAAAGGCCACCACGCTCGACCGCATCGAAGTGACCGGTTCGCGCATCCGTCAGGTCGACCTGGAGACCGCCCAGCCGGTGCTGGCGATCACCCGCGCCGATATCGAAAAGCAGGGCTTCCAGTCGGTCGCCGACATCCTGCAGAACATCTCCGCCACCGGCGCTCCCGCGATCAGCCGCGCGCAGCCGCTGTCGGCCGGCGAAAACGTCGGCGGCCAGTTCATCAGCATGCGTAACCTGGGCGCCCAGCGCACCCTGATCCTGGTCAACGGCAAGCGCCTGGGCATCAGCACCAGCGGCCTGCAGGACGTCTCTCTGATCCCGACCGCCGCGGTCGAGCGCATCGAAGTGCTGAAGGACGGCGCCTCGTCGATCTACGGCTCCGACGCCATCGCCGGCGTGGTCAACATCATCACCCGCACCAACTTCGAAGGCGCGACCGCCAGCGCGTACTACGGCCAGTACGGCGAAGGCGACGGCGCGACCACCCGTGCCGACTTCGTCCTGGGCTTCACCGGCGACCGCGGCTCGCTGACCGCCGCCGTCGAATACCGCAAGGAAGAAGAAGTCTTCGCCCGCGATCGCGAGTTCTCGGCCTATCCGCAGGGTCCGATGCACCCGACCCGCAACTGGACCACGGTGAGCCAGTGGGGCGTGATCAACCTGCCGACCGCCAACGGCGGCAACCGCGTGCTGAACCAGGGCGGCGACTGGCGCCGTCTGTCGAACTATCACGCGCTGAACACCAACACCGGCACCAGCGCGGCCGATCCGAACGGTTCGACCGTCGATAAGAGCAACACCAACCTGCAGACGCACCTGCGCACTCCGCTGGAGAGCCGCTCGCTGTTCGTCAACGGCGTGTTCGACATCAGCGACAAGGTCCGCTTCCGCAGCGACATCCTGTACTCGCAGCGCGACGCCGAGCGCCAGGTCGCCGGCTATCCGTTCCAGAGCGCGTCGGCCGGCCCGGTCCCGGGCGGCTTCCGCATGTCGAAGGACAGCTACTACAACCCGGCCGGTTCGTGGCATGCCGCCGCCAACGGCGTCACCGCGCAGGACGTGAACTTCTGGCGCCGGACCTGGGAAGTGCCGCGCGTCGACAAGCCGACCTCCACCACCTGGCGCTTCGCCGCCGGCCTGGAAGGCAGCTTCGAGATCGGCGAGCGCAACTTCGATTGGGACGTGGGCTACCTGTACAACAACAACAAGGTGACCCAGGAGAACTACGGCAACCTCAACATCGAGCGCACCAAGCAGGCGGTCGGTCCGTCGTTCCTCAACGGCCAGGGCGTGGTCCAGTGCGGTACCCCGACCAACCCGATCCCGCTGACCCAGTGCGTGCCGTGGAATCCGTTCATCCCGTACGGCCGCACCGGCGACGGTGGTCTGACCGGCAACCAGGCGCTGCAGGACTTCCTGTTCCAGCGCTTGAACTCCAGCGGCGAGACCGAAACAAGCGTCTACAGCGCCAACCTGTCGGGTTCGCTGTTCGCCATGCAGGGCGGCGACTTCGGCTTCGCGGTCGGTTATGAACACCGCAACGAGAAGGGTCGCTTCATTCCGGACGCGCAGGCGGTCACCGGCAACTCGACCACGCTGGCCGGCGGTCCGACCAACGGCTCGTACAGCGTCGACGAATTCTTCGTCGAGTTGGCGATCCCGGTCCTGGCCGATCTGCCGGGCGCCAAGGAGCTGAGCTTCTCGGTCGCCAGCCGTTACTCCGACTACAGCACCTTCGGCGACACGGTCAACAACAAGTTCGGCTTCAAGTGGAAGCCGATCGACTCGCTGCTGTTCCGCGGCACCTATGCCGAGGGCTTCCGCGCGCCGACGATCAACGACCTGTACGGCGGCGGCTCGCAGACCTTCGCGTTCTTCACCGACCCGTGCGACACCACCTTCGGTTCGGCTCGCGGCAACGCGAACTGCGCGCGCGACATCGTCAACGCCGCGACCTTCCGTCAGTTGCAGCAGGGCTTCGTCCCGGCCGGCGGCACCAACTCGCAGACCCCGGTGGCGTTCTTCTCCGGCTCGAACCCGAACCTGGTTCCGGAAACCTCCAAGTCGCGCACCTTGGGCGTGGTGTGGAGCCCGGGCTTCGTCGAAGGCCTGAACGTCAGCCTCGACTGGTGGAAGATCAAGATCGAAGACACCATCGTCGCCGACTCGCCGACGCAGATGCTCAACGACTGCTACATCTCGGGCGATCCGAACCGCTGCCGCGCGTTCACCCGCGATCCGGTGCTGGGCTACGTCAACAGCATGACCTTCGCCAGCATCAACGCCGGTTACCGCGAAGCCGAAGGCTACGATCTCGAATTGAACTACCGCCTGCCCACCAGCGTCGGTAACTTCAACCTCAACTGGCAGACGACCTACACCGCCCAGGACGAGATCAAGACCGACACCAACCCCACCGGTCTGCCGCAGCAGCTGGTCGGCTACGCGACCTCGCCGGGCTTCACCGGTACGTTCCGTATCCGCTCCAACGCCAGCCTGAGCTGGGAGAAGGGTCCGTTCAGCGCCACCTGGGGCGCGCGTTACTACTCGTCGCAGAAGGAAACCTGCTTGTCGGCCGCTCTGTTCCCGAGCGAGTGCGACTCCCCGACCTTCCGCGCCGCGAACGCCGCGCAGACCCGACCGATCAACAAGCTGGGTTCCAACACCTTCCACGACATCGAATTCCGCGTCGCTACGCCGTGGAACGCGACCGTCGCGATCGGTGCGAACAACGTGTTCGATCATGTCGGCCCGACCCTGTACAGCCAGCCGAGCGCCAACGTGTCCTATCAGGGCCAGTTCGACATCGGCCGCTTCGTGTACATGAAGTACCAGCAGCGCTTCTGATCCATCTGCTGCACCGCAACAACGAACAAGGCTCCCCTCGGGGAGCCTTGTTTTTTTATGCCCCGACCACCGTCTCAGAATGCAACGCGACGACAATCGGGCTTTAACAACACTTTAATTATTCCTCACGGGCGTCTAACATCGGACCGGCTTTGCCAATTTAGGCCTCCACTTGTGCGCCGACTGGCTCAGCTATGTGCATGAACCCATTCTTTCAGGTACAGACTTGGAGAGAGAGATGACCCTGAAGACCAACAAGCTGCGCGACGCGATCACCTTCGCGCTGTGCGTGGGCGTGACCAGCCTCGCCGGTACCGGTCTGGCTGCCGCCCAGGACGCAGCTCCCGCTGCACCGGCGGCTCAAGACGCGACCACCCTGGATCGCATCCAGGTAACCGGCTCGCGCATTTCGATCCCCGGCCTGACCACCAACAGCCCGGTGATGACCGTCGACCGCGAGGAAATCGCCCGCAACCAGCCAGTGACCGCGGAAGACTTCCTGCGCGTCGTGCCGGGCGCCGTGCCCTCGATCGGCCCGGGCACCAACAACGGCTCCAACGGCGGCGCGACGATCAACCTGCGCGGCCTCGGCGACAACCGCACGGTCGTGCTGATGGACGGCCGCCGCGTCGTTCCGTTCAACCTGTTCGGCGTGGTCGACACCAACGTCATTCCGGTCGCGCTGATCGACAGCGTCGATCTGGTCACCGGCGGCGCCTCGGCCGTGTACGGCGCGGACGCCGTCGCCGGCGTGGTCAACTTCGTGCTGAAGCGCAACTTCGAAGGCATCGAGGTCAACTCGAGCTACGGCCAGTCGAGCAAGCAGGACGGCGATCGCCGCAACACCACCGTCACGATGGGCATGAACCTCGACGACGGCCGCGGCAACTTCGTGCTGAGCCTGGGCAAGACCGACAACGATCCGCTGCTGCAGGGCGCCCGCGATTTCTCCGAGTTCAACCTCGATTCGACCGACGGCTCGCAGGGCGGTTCGGGCACCGGCATTCCGACCCGCGCCGGCAGCCTCGGCCAGATCAACCCGGCCACCGGCAGCTTCACCGGCACCACCGTGCCGTTCAACTACAACCCGTTCAACTTCAACCAGACCGCGCTGGACCGCTGGCAGGCCACCGCGCTGGGCCGTTACGAGATCAACAAGCACGCTGAGGCCTACACCCAGCTGCTGTACACCCGCTCCAACGTGTTCTCGCAGATCGCCCCGGGCGGCCTGTTCGGCGGCCGCTTCAACGTCGGCATCGGCAACCCGCTGATTCCGGAACCGGCCCGCCAGCAGCTGTGCTCGACCTTCGGCGTGACCGGCGGTCCGTGCTCGGTCGGCAGCGCCGGCGTGGTCAGCACCACGCTCAACCGCCGCACCACCGAACTGGGCACCCGCTCGACCGACTTCCAGAACAAGGTCTTCCAGGCCACCATCGGCCTGCGCGGCGAGATCAACGACAACTGGCGCTACGACGCCTACTGGTCGCACGGCGAAGCCGATCAGCTGACCGTGTCGGCCGGCTTCCTGTCCAAGGCCCGCACCCAGCAGGCGCTGCTGTCGCTCGACGGCAAGAACTGCGTCGATCCGAGCGGCGGCTGCGTGCCGCTGAACCTGTGGGGTCCGGAAGGCTCGATCAGCAAGGACTCGAAGAAGTTCCTGGAAGTGCTGACCTTCGCCACCCAGCGCGTCGAGCAGGAAGTGTGGTCGGGTTCGGTCAACGGCGACCTGGGCGACAACTTCAAGAGCCCGTGGGCCGATTACCCGATCGGTCTGGCGTTCGGTTTGGAAGGCCGCAAGGTCGATGCCATGAACAAGGCCGACGCCGCCTCGCGCGACCCGGTCGAAGTGCAGGGCTCCGGCGGCGCCAACCCGGACGTCAACGGCAGCTTCACCCTGCGTGAGGCCTACGTCGAAACGATCGTGCCGATCATCAGCGGCAAGACCGGCGCGCAGTCGCTGAACTTCGAAGCCGGCTACCGCCACAGCCAGTTCAAGTCCGGCCAGACCGACACCGACTACGGCAGCTACAAGTACGGCCTGGAGTGGGCGCCGATCGAATCGCTGCGCTTCCGCGGCATGTTCCAGCGCGCGACCCGCGCCCCGAACGTCAACGAGCTGTTCCAGCCGCTGACCACCGGCCTCGACAACACCGCGGTCGATCCCTGCCAAGCCAGCCAGCTGGCCAAGAACGGCGGCATCAACGGCCCGGTCGGCCAGCTCTGCGTCGCCACCGGCGTGCCGCAGGCGGTGCTGAACACCCAGGGCGGCGTGGATGAGCCGAGCGCGGGTCAGGCCAACGCCTTCACCGGCGGCAACCCGATCCTGGGCCCGGAAAAGGCCGACACCCAGACCCTGGGCCTGGTGTGGCAGCCGCTGCAGGACCTGTCGATCACCCTGGACTACTGGAAGATCGACATCAAGGACGCGATCACCCGTCCGGTGCTCGGCGACGCCCTGTTCGGCTGCTACGACAAGCAGTTCAACCCGACCCTCAGCGTCAGCCACCCGATGTGCCAGCTGATGCTCGGCGCACGCGAACCCATCGACGGCTCGCTCAACGGCGACGGCGCACGCGGTCCGTTCCTGAACCGCTCGAACAAGGGCCGCATCACCACCAACGGCTGGGATCTGGGCGTTCGCTACGGCGTCCCGCTGGCCAACGAGTGGGGCCGCCTGGACTTCTCGCTGGATCTGACCAAGACCGACAAGTACGACTACCAGGGCGACCCGGCCGTCGGCAAGCACGACTGCGTCGGCGTCTACGGCGTCTCGTGCAACGTCATCGCCGGCATCGTGTACGACTACAAGTCGAACTTCCGCGCGGTGTGGTCGATCAAGGACTTCGAGCTGGGCCTGAACTGGCGTCACCTGAGCTCGGTGGACGTCGAGCCGGGTCCGATCGAATGGTTCAAGCCGTACACCTCGATCGATTCGTACGACTACTTCGATCTGACCATGGCCTACGAGCTGCCGTGGAACGCCCGCATCAACCTGACGGTGAACAACATCGCCGACAAGAAGCCGCCGGTCGTGGGCAGCAACATCGGCAGCACCGGCTTCAACAGCGGCAACACCTTCCCGCAGTACTACGACACCCTGGGCCGTTACTACACCCTGGGCATCACGATGCGGTTCTAATAAGAAACACGGTAATCCGAGTCGTTGGAGGCGGGCTTCGGCCCGCCTCCGTTTTTTTGGGGATCGGGAATCGGGAATCGGGAACTGGGAGTTAGGAGTTAGGAGTTAGGAGTTAGGAGTTAGGAGTCGGCTGCAGATTGCGGCGACGCCCACAAGCCGTCATCCCCGCGAACGCGGGGATCCAAAGACTTCAGAGTCGTGCCACGGCGAAGCCCCGGCGCTTCGCCTTCGCGGGCCTAAGGCCTCGCGGCCGCGCCGATCCCAGCGACAGCAGCGAATGCTTCGCCACCGCAGCCTGCCCGACGAGAAAACGCCTCGCGCCTCAGCGCTGCGCGCCGGCCAGAAACTCGCGATGCGCCTTCATCATCGCGTCGACCATCGCCCGCTCGGCCAGCGACAGCAACGGGTTCCACACGTCGAAGATCAACACCACGCGCAAGTCGTCGCTGTCGTTGCGCGCCTCGTGCTCGATCGAATCGTCGAAGATCAAGGTCTCGCCGACCTTCCACTCGCGCCGCTCGAAGCCGACCCGGTACGCGCACTTCTCCGGCACGATCAGCGGCAAGTGCGCGACCAGCCGCGCGTTGGTCTCGCCGTGATGCGGCGGAATGTGGGTGTGCGGCGCCAGCGCGGAGAACATCGCGTTCGGGCAGACGTCGGCGATGTCGGCCATGTCCACCGCCTCCAGCGCCGCGCGCGTGGCCGGGCAGCGCGCCAGATGCGCGTCCACCGGCTGCGAATAGCTCCACAGCTTGTACGTACTCCAGCGCCGCGAGTGGTTGAGCTCGCGCCACTGATTGACCGGATCGCCGGGCTGGTACTCGATGTAGGGCGTGAACTCGGCCTGCTCGTCGCGCAACACCTGACGCATCTCGCGCAGGATGTCGTAGGTGCGGCTTTCCAGCTCCGGCACCCAGGCGAACTGCTCGCGGTCGAAGAACGGAATCGCAGGCAAGCGCGGCACGCACAGCTGATTGCAGTCCGACAGATACGGCTTGCTGCGTCCGACCATGATCGACGCCGCTTCCTGCCAGCGCCCGCGCGCGCCGAACGCCAGCGCCTCGCGCGGGCCGCCGATGCGGTGTTCGAGGAAGGCGCTGAACTCGTCGCGGTAATCCTCGACCTTGCGCTGCGCGTGTTCGAGCTGCGCGCGCAGCATCTCCGGCCAGTGCGGCTGCGGCGGCGCCACGGTCAGGGCGTTGCGATAGGCCTGCGCGGCCTCGCGCGGGTTGCCGTTGCGCTCCAGCCACGAGGCCTTGGCCAGCAGGCCGGCGAGGAAGTAGGGATCGCGGGTCAGCGCGGCCTGGATCGCGTTCCACTCGCCCGGCGCGTTGCCGCGCTCGCGCTCGACCACGCCGATCGACAGCAGGATCATCGGATCCTGCGGCGCGGCGTTGTGCGCGGCTTGCAGCAGCTCCTGCGCGGCGACCGCGTCGCCGCGCTGCAGCGCATGGATGCCGAGGCTGTAGAGCGCCTGCGGATGCCGCGGATCCAACGCCCGCACCTGCTGCCACAAACGCTCGGCCTCCTGCCAGCGGCCCGCGCGCGAGGCCAGCCCGGCGGACTGAACCAATTGATCGACTTGTGCGTTCAAAACCGCGTCCCCGCCCGGCTGCTGGATATCGACGGAAACATACACCGCGCAGCGCCGATGCGGCAGCCGCAAACGACGACGGGCGGGCGCGTCGCCGCGTCCGCCCGTCCTGGCCAAAACCGAACCCGAACCCGGGCGCCGGCCCGGGCGCGCCGTTCACTCCAGCGCCAGCTCCGCATCGCCGGAGAAGGTCTCCATCCGCACCCGGCCGCTGCCGCTGCCGTAGCGCTGCTCGAAGCTCGACCCCGGGCCGTGCTTGGGCCGCTGGATCTGCGCGTCCGGCGCGCGCAGGTCGCCGCTGAAGCTTTCCCCGCGCACCACCGCCGAGAGACTGCGCGGCAGGCGCAGGCGCACATCGCCGCTGACCGTCTTCAAACCGATCTCGCCGCCGGAATTGAGCGCCGCGGCGATGCGCAGATCGCCCGACACCGATTCGCCGGAAATCCTATTCAAGCTCGACTCGTACGCGCTCATGTCGACCGAGCCGGACACCGTCTCCACCGACACCTCGCCGCTGAGGCGGCCGCGCAGTTCGAGATCGCCGCTGACCGTCTGCGCCGCCACCTTGGGCGAGTTGAGGGTCAGCTTGAGATCGCCGCTGACGCTTTCGATGCTGGCCTCGCGCGGCGCGCCGGCGACGACCACGTCGCCGCTGACGCTGTCGATCTTGAGCTCGCGCGAGGCCACGCCGTTGACGTCGACGTTGGCCGAGACCGCGTCGATGTCCAGGCGCGCGCGCAGCGGCAAAGTGATCTTCAGATCGCTGGGCTCGCTCTTGTCGCCGCCGGCGAGGAAGCCGATGCCGCTGCCGCGGTTGGGATAGCGCACCTTGATCGACAGTTGCTGCTTGTCGCCCTCGATCGCCAGCTTCTCGACGCCGTCGCCGAGCGAGCCTTCGATCTTGACCTCGGGACGGTCCCAGACGCGGACCTGGATCGAGCCCTTGACGTTGTCGATCTCGACGCTGCCCAAGGGATCGAGCGGGCGGGTTTCGTTGATGGGCGCGGCGGCGAACGCCGGCAGCGCCGCGGCCAGGGCCAGGGCCAACAAGCCGGGTGCGGCGGTGCGCGGAACGCTGCGGTTGCGGAAGGCGGCGGGAATCATCGGAGCGTTCTCCTAGGATCAGGTGTAGGCCAGGCGCTGCGCGAGCGCCAGACGACGTGCATAGGTGCGGCGCAGCTGTTCCAGCAGCATCCGCGAATCGGGGTCGTGCGAGAGCGCGTCGAGGATCAGCGCGGCGTTGCGGTCGAGGTCGTCGAAGGCCGGCTTCATCGCCACCGAGGCGGCCGAGGCCGGTTCGACTTCGCGCAGCGCGGCTTGGTACTGCAGGGTCATGCCTTGGGCTTCGCGCTGGACCAGGGACGGCGCGGCGGCCGAAGTCGCGGCCGGCTGCGTCGTCGCGACGCCGTCGCCGGCCGGCGACGGCGCGCCGCGGAAGTTCGCGCTCAGGCCGATGGCCAGCGCGGCCACGCTCGCGGCCAGGGCCAGCGGCGCCATCCAGCCGCGCGCCGGCTTGGCCCGGCGCGGCAGGATCGCCACGGCGGCCGGTTCCGGCGCGACCGGCGCGGCGACCGGTTCGTCGCCAACGGCGTGCGGCGTTTCGCTGCCGGCCGGCGCCTGCTCGCCCAGACGCGCGGCGATGCCGGCCCACAGATCGCGCGACGGCGGCTGATCGCGGCGCAGCGCGCGCAATTGCCAGCGCAGCGCGTCGGGCAGTTCGTTGTCGCCGGCGGCGCCGGCGCCCTGCGGCGGAAGTCGGTGGTCGTTCATGCCTGTTCTCCGAGCCGGACGCGCAGCAGGCTGCGCGCGCGGTGCAATTGCGCTTTGGAACTGCCGACCGCCATGCCCAGTTCGGCGGCGATCTCTTCGTGCTTCCAGCCTTCCACGTCGTACAGCACCAACACGGCGCGGGCGCGCGGCGGCAGGCTGGCGACGGCGCGTTCCAGATCCATCGACAGCGCGGTGACGTGGCCGGCCGAATCGGCGCTGCCGATGACCTCGAACGCGTCCTCGTCGCTGTCCTCCAGCGGACGGCTGCGGCGGCCGCGCAACTCCATCAGCGCGGTGTTGACCGCGAGCCGGTGCAGCCAGGTGCCGAACGCCGACTCGAAGCGGAAGTTCGGCAGCGCCTGCCAGGCGCGGACGAAGGCTTCCTGGGTCAGGTCCTCGGCGCGGGCGCCGTGATAGCCCACCAGGCGCGCGATGACGCCGTGGATGCGGCTGGCATGGCGGCGGTACAGCGCCTCGAAGGCGGCCACGCCGCCGGCGGCGGCCTGCGCGACCAGGGCCTGGTCGGCGTCGGCATCGAGCGCGGGGGCGGCGGCGTCGGGCATGGTGTCGTTCACGGCGGTCAGCATACTGAGTCCGATGCGGGGGCGGGGCTCAGGGTTTAAGGCTAGGAACGAGTGGAGAGGAACGGGGAACGAGTGGGGCGGCCTCGTCTGGGAGGCGATGGGGGGCGGTTTTCTTTGGAGTCAGGCGGTGGGCGGGCTGGCGGCGGGCGGGGCCGGAAACGCAGAGAGGAACGAGAGCCGAGCCGGGCCAGACCGCGCCCCACTCGTTCCTCGTTCCTCTCCGCTCGTTGCTTAAACCAGAATCAGCCCTTCAGCGCCGCCGCGATCCGCTGCTGCTCATCGTGCAGCGCCTGCGGCATGCGCGGGCCGTACTCGCCCAGATACTCGCCGATGCTGTCGAACTCGGCGGTCCAGCCGGCATGGTCGAAGCCGAACAGCTTGGCGTGGGCTTCCTCGCTCAGCTGGACGCCGTCGAGGTTGAGATCCGATGCCTGCGGCAGATGGCCGATCGGCGTTTCCGCCGCGCCGGCCTCGCCCTTGACCCGGCCGATCATCCACTCCAGCACGCGCAGGTTGTCGCCGAAGCCCGGCCACAGGAACTTGCCGTCGTCGCCCTTGCGGAACCAGTTGACGTGGAACACCTTCGGCAGCTTCGCGTCGGCCTTGTCGAACGACAGCCAATGGCCGAAGTAATCGGCGAAGTTGTAGCCGCAGAACGGCTTCATCGCCATCGGATCGCGGCGCATCACGCCGACCGCGCCGGTCGCGGCGGCGGTGGTTTCCGAGCCCATCGCGGCGCCGACCAGCACACCGTGGGTCCAGTCGCGGGCCTCGAACACCAGCGGCACCAGCGAGGCGCGGCGGCCGCCGAACACGATCGCCGAGATCGGCACGCCGGCGGGGTTCTCCGCTTCCGGCGAATAGCTCGGGCACTGCTTGGCCGACACCGTGAAGCGCGAGTTCGGATGCGCGGCCGGGCCCTTGGCGGCGTCGTAGCCGTTGCCGCGCCAGTCGGTGACCGGGGTGAGGCCGTTGTCCAGGCCTTCCCACCACGGCTGCGCATCGGCGGTGACGCCGACGTTGGTGAAGATGGTGTTGGTGCGGATCGACGCCAGCGCGTTCGGATTCGACTTCACCGAGGTGCCCGGCGCGACGCCGAAATAGCCGGCCTCGGGATTGATCGCGTACAAACGGCCGTCGGCGCCCGGGCGCATCCAGCAGATGTCGTCGCCGACCGTCCACACCTTCCAGCCGGCCTGACGATAGCCTTCCGGCGGAATCAGCATGGCGAGGTTGGTCTTGCCGCACGCCGACGGGAACGCCGCGGCGACGTAATGGGTTTCGCCCTGCGGATTCTCGATGCCGACGATCAGCATGTGCTCGGCCAGCCAGCCTTCGCCGCGGGCCTGATGCGAGGCGATGCGCAGCGCGTGGCACTTCTTGCCGAGCAGCGCGTTGCCACCGTAGCCCGAGCCGAACGACTTGATGGTCAGCTCATCGGGGAAATGCATGATGAAACGGCGCTCGGGATCGAGTTCGCCGATGGAGTGCAGACCGCGCACGAACGAGTCGCCCGACTCGATGCGCTTGAGCGCCGCGGCGCCCATGCGCGTCATCGTGCGCATGTTGGCGACCACGTACGGCGAATCGGTGATCTCCACGCCGCAACGCGCCAGCGGCGAATCGATCGGGCCCATGCAGTACGGGATCACGTACATCGTGCGTCCCTTCATGCAGCCCTCGAACAGCGCATCCATCTTGGCGTGCGCCTCGCGCGGCGCCATCCAATGGTTGTTCGGGCCGGCGTCCTCGGGCTGCTGGGTGCAGACGAAGGTCAGGTGCTCCACGCGCGCGACATCGTCGGGATGCGAGCGGTGCAGATAGCTGCCCGGATGGGTGTCCTGATTCAAGGTTTCCAGCGTGCCGTCGGCCAGCATCTGCTGCAGCAGCGCCTGGTACTCGGCGTCGCTGCCGTCGCACCAATGGATCTTGTCGGGACGGGTCAGCGCGGCCACCTGCGCCACCCACTCGTTGAGCGCCGGCAACGAACTGCCCGCGCTCCCCGGCACGGACGTCGCGGGGGCGGGATCTTTCAAATTGGCATTCACGGCATTGCTCTCCAGCCGGGGGATCGGAAAAGGAAGCGGGTTACGACGAGGGAATGAGCGTGGCCATCATGTGCTCGACATAGGCCTCGAACTCGTCGTGTTGCATGCGGGTCTGGTGCAGCTGCAAGTTCAGCTGCAGGAAGCCGACATAGGCGGCGTAGAGCAGCCGCGCGCGGTGCTGCGCGTCGGTGCGGCTCAGGCCGGCTTGGCGGAAGGATGCGGTGAGGTAATCCAGGCGGCGTTCGGAGACGCGGCCGATCACCGGCTGCACGGCGGGATGGTCCAGCGCCTTGAGCAGCTCGGAATAAATGATGTGCGACTTGACCTCGTGCGCGACGAGGTGGAACAGCGAACGCAAGCGCTGGCGCGGATCGGGAATCGGTTCGAGCTGGCCGAACACGGTTTCCTGTTCGACTTTTTCCCAGCGCTCCAACGCGGCGACCAACAACGCATCGCGCGAGGGGAAGTGCCAGTAGAAGCTGCCCTTGGTCACGCCGAGCCGGCGCGCGAGCGGTTCCACCGCGACCGCGGCGACGCCTTGTTCGGCGATCAGGTCGAGCGCGGCCTGCGCCCAGTCGTCGGCGCTGAGGCGTCCGCTGCGTTCGGGCTTGGCGTCGGCCTTGGCGGAAGCAGCGGCGGACTTGGCGTCGGCGGACGGCGTGTCGAGCGCGGGCTCGGGCTTGTTCGAGGCGGGCTGGTTCATGGATGACAAGTTTATCCATACGCCCCGGTCGGGAACAGTACGCAGTGCAGCAAACCGTTCCGAAACGACTCAGGAAGTTAATGCTGCAACGCAACACGAACACCGGCGAAAACCGTCGTTTTCGGCCCTTACCGCCGCCATCCGGCACACGGACGCAGCGTTGCGCGAAAAACCGCCGCAGGCCGGTTGACAGCACTCCGAGGCCGAATCCATACTCGCCCGTATGTTATGCGTTTGATGCCAGCGTTTGAATGGCCGGCATCACGCGCGAACCACCCGAACGAGCCGTAAATAGGTCCAGCGTCACAGCCGGCCTTCTAACGCCCTCCCGCTTGATTCCAGCCGTAACTCCTGGAGCGCCGTCATGAGCATCGCGATCCCCTTCCTCGCCTTCTTACTAATCGGCGCGGTCGCCGCCTACCACCGCCTGCGCTTGCCGGTGTGGGCCGCGCTGACTGCGACCGCGCTGGTCGCCTGCTGGCTGCTCGGCGCCAACCCGACCGCGACGATCATCGCCGCGGTGTTGGTCGCCGCGATCGCGCTGCCGCTGCTGATCCCGGCGATCCGCCTGCCGTTCATCACCAAGCCGCTGCTGGGCTTCTACACCAAGATCCTGCCGCCGCTGTCGGAAACCGAGCGCACCGCGCTGGAAGCCGGCACCGTCGGTTTCGAAGGCGAGCTGTTCTCGGGCAAGCCCGACTGGCAGCAACTGCTGAGCCAGCCCAAGCCGGTGCTGACCGCCGAGGAACAAGCCTT
The DNA here is from genome assembly GCF_018847975.1 of Lysobacter sp. K5869. Classification (NCBI taxonomy): domain Bacteria; kingdom Pseudomonadati; phylum Pseudomonadota; class Gammaproteobacteria; order Lysobacterales; family Lysobacteraceae; genus Lysobacter; species Lysobacter sp. K5869. The sequence goes on from NZ_CP072597.1 coordinate 5,647,158, forward strand.
CCTCGACGGCCCGACCGAAGAGCTGTGCAAGATGACCAACGATTGGCAGATCACCCACGTCGACGCCGATCTGTCGCCGCAGCTGTGGGACTACATCAAGAAGAACAAGTTCTTCGGCCTCAACATTCCGAAAGAATACGGCGGCCTGGGCTTCACCGCGCTGGCCAACCACAAGGTCATCCAGAAGCTGTCGTCGATCTCCAGCGTGGTCAGCTCCACCGTCGGCGTGCCCAACTCGCTGGGCCCGGCCGAACTGCTGATGCACTACGGCACCCAGGAACAGAAAGACCACTACCTGCCGCGCCTGGCCGACGGCCGCGAAGTGCCCTGCTTCGGCCTGACCGGCCCGTGGGCGGGCTCCGACGCGACCTCGATTCCCGACTACGGCATCGTCACCATGGGCGAGTGGAACGGCGCGCGCGTGGTCGGCGTCAAGCTCACCTTCGATAAGCGCTACATCACTCTCGCGCCGGTCGCCACGCTGATCGGCCTGGCCTTCCGCATGTACGACCCGGACGGCCTGATCGGCGACAAGCGCGACATCGGCATCACCCTGGCGCTGGTGCCGCGCGACACCGCCGGCGTCGAAGTCGGCCGCCGCCACTTCCCGCTCAACTGCACCTTCCAGAACGGCCCGATCCACGGCCGCGAAGTGTTCATCCCGCTGAGCCAGTTGATCGGCGGCGAAGCCTACGCCGGCAAGGGCTGGCAGATGCTGGTCGAATGCCTGTCGATCGGCCGCTCGATCACCCTGCCCTCCTCGGGCAGCGGCGGCTCCAAGATGGGCGCGGTCGTCACCGGCGCCTACGCCCGCATCCGCAAGCAGTTCGGCCTCTCGGTCGGCCGCTTCGAAGGCGTGGAAGAAGCGCTGGCGCGCATCGCCGGCCACGCCTACGCGGTCAGCGCGCTGTCGCAAGCCACCGCCGCCGCCGTGGCGCGCGGCGAAAACCCCGCCGTGCCCTCGACCATCGCCAAGTACCACTGCACCGACATGGCCCGCGACGTGGCCAAGGACGTGATGGACATCCACGGCGGCAAGGGCATCATCCTCGGCCCGAAGAACTACGCCGGCCGCAACTGGCAGGCGGTGCCGATCATGATCACGGTGGAAGGCGCGAACATCATGACGCGCTCGCTGATGATCTTCGGCCAGGGCGCGATCCTGTGCCACCCGTGGGTGCTCAAGGAAATGAAGGCGGCGATGCTGCCCGACAAGGCCGAAGCGCTGCGCGAGTTCGACAAGAACCTGTTCGGCCACATCGGCTTCGCCATCTCCAACGCGGTGCGCAGCCTGTGGTACGGCCTGACCGCCTCGCGCATCGGCGCCGCGCCGGGCGACGCCTACACCCGCCGCTACTACCGCAAGCTCAACCGCTATTCGGCGACGCTGGCGCTGATGGCCGACACCTCGATGCTGCTGCTCGGCGGCAAGCTCAAGTTCAAGGAATCGCTGTCGGGCCGCCTGGGCGACGTGCTCAGCCAGCTCTACATCGCCAGCTCGATGCTCAAGCGCTACGAGGACGAAGGCCGTCCGGTCGGCGACCAGCCGCTGCTGGCCTGGGCCTTCCACGACGCCGTGCACAAGATCGAACTGGCGCTGTCGGGCGCGCTGCGCAACTTCCCGATCCGCCCGGTCGGCTACCTGCTGTGGGCGCTGATCTTCCCCTGGGGCCGCCGCGCGCAGGCGCCGAGCGACCGCCTCGGCCACCGCGCCGCCGCCCTGCTGATGTCGCCCAACGACGCCCGCGACCGCCTCGCCGACGGCGTGTTCCTGACCCCGTGCGCGAACAACCCGGCCGGCCGCATCAACAGCTACCTGCAGAAGGTGATCCTGGCCGAACCGGTCGAGCGCAAGTTCCTCAAGGCGCTGAAGAACAGCGACATCCAGGCGCTGGACTTCGCCGGCCAGCTCGACGAGGGCGTGCGCGAAGGCTGGATCACCGCCGAGGAGCGCAAGCAGTTGGAAGAACTGCGCGAGATGACCATCGACGCGATCAGCGTGGACGACTTCGACGCCGCCGAACTGCGTTCGGCCGGCTACAAGCCGTACGCGCAGGACGCCGGCCGCGGCGACACGCGCGCGGCCGCGTAAGCGCGCAGCGCCCGCGCATGCGAGGCGATGCATGACTGGAACGGCGGGCCTTCGGGTCCGCCGTTTTGGTATCGGGGGTTCGTCATCGATGCGGAGCCGCTGCCATCGCGATCACGACCACGGCCGCCCCACTCGGCAACAACCCGACCCCACCCACCTACCGTCATCCCCGCGAACGCGGGGGTCCAGAGACTTCAGAGTCATGCCGCGGTAAAGCCCTGGATTCCCGCGTTCGCGGGAATGACGGGAGAGAGAGGCCGCTGAAGTCTCCGGCCGTTCGGCCACGCCGAAGCAAAGCGAAGCCCGCCTTCGCGGAAATGACGGCAGCGAAACACGACGCGCACCACGTCCACCCACTCAACGACGAGCCCGCCCCGCCATGAGCGCCAACGTCCTCTCGCTCTACAAGAAGCTCACCCGCTACCCCGCCGGCCACTGGCTGTTCTCGCGCGCCGTCTGCTTCAAGGCGCCCTACTTCGGCAGCATCAAACCGCGCTTCGAATCGCTCGAATCCAACCGCTGCACCGCGACGATCCAACACCGCCGCGCCGTCACCAACCACCTCGGCACTGTCCACGCCATCGCCCTGTGCAACCTCGCCGAACTCACCGGCGGCGTGATGACCGACGTCAGCATCCCCAAGTCGATGCGCTGGATTCCCGTCGGCATGCAGGTCGAATACCTGAAAAAAGCCGTCGGCACCCTGCGCGCCATCGCCACCCCGGCCGCGCCCATCGTCGAATCCGACGCGCCCTACGACTTGCCGGTAAACGTGGACATCGAAAATCCGGCCAAGGAAACCGTGTTTCGCGCACGCATCACCATGCGCGTGTCGCCGCGCAAATCCTAAGCGCCGCGCGACCGCTCGTCGGCTGTAATCCCCGCGGCGACGCCGCGCGTCCGTGCGCGCGGGTCGCCCGCGTTGGTCAGGGGTAGGAGATCCTCCCCCACAGGACGCGTAGCGCCGGACCGTCATCCGCCGTACTTCCCTCCCGTTCTTCGTTCTTGCCTGCCGATCGCGCGGGCCGGGTCTTCCTGTGCCGTCGCGCCGCCGCGCGGCGGCGTGTCCCTATGCCGATGAGGATAGCCGTCATGGCCAAGACCCCCGCCACCAACGCAACGCTCACGCTGAAGATCGAACTGGAGAAACCCGCCCAAGGCGACGTGCACGCGTACGCCTTCGACCGCAACGGCCGCATGATCGCCCGCGCCCCCGTGCGCGACGGCGCCGTCGCGCTACCGTTGAACGAAAAACAGGCGCGCGAAAGCCGCGTGTTCCTCGCCCCCGACAACGCCGACAAACAACCCACGCTGCGCGACATGCAGCGCGCCCACGGTTACGAGATCGTGCTCGCCGACGGCCTGCGCGGCCGCCTGGTCGATCACGTGCGCGTGCCCGGCCGCGTCATCGACCTATGGCCGTTCTGCTTCTGCCCGGTGCGCGGCCGCGTCGTGCGCCCGGTCGGCCCCGCCGGCCACACGCAGGACCGTCCCGTCTGCGGCGCGCGCGTGCACATCTGCGAAGTGGACCGCTGGCCGCTGATCATCGCCCAGCTCCCCGACCGCGACATCCTGCGCCTGCGCGACGACCTGCTGCACGCGGTGCTGCGCAAGATCCCGATCCCGCCGCGCCCCGGCCCGGACCCCGATCCGATCGCGCGCGTCCGCACGCCGCTGCGTTTCCCAGGCGTCGAGGCCGCGATCAGCCCGCAGCCGCAGCCCAACGTCGGCGGCCTCGCGCGCAGCAATCTCGACCGCGTCGCGCTCAACCCGCAACCGCTGCCGCCCGGCATCGCGCTGCAACTGCAAGGCACGCCGCTGGCCGGACTCACCGCCTCGTCGATCAACCAGATCCGCAGCGCGCTCACGCTCAATATCGACTCGCTGAAGTACTACCTGTGCCTGTGGCCGTGGTGGTGGTGGCGCTTCCGCTGCGACGAACTGGCGGTGGTGGAAACCGACGCCTTCGGCCGCTTCGAAAAACTGCTGATCTTCCGTTGCGACGGCGATCATCCCGACCTGTATTTCTGGGTCGAATACCCCATCGGCGGCAGTTGGGAAACCGTGTACCGCCCGCCCATCGCCTGCTGGACGCACTGGAACTACGTCTGCGGCACCGAAGTGATCTTGCGCGTGGACGACCCGCGCGTGCCCGCTTGCGGCGGCGATCCCGACCTGCCCGGCCTCAGCGTCGCGGTGATGTCGATCGGCCGCGGCGTGAGCCTCAAACAACTGCAGACCAACGGCCTCACCACAGGCGGCGCGCCGTTCGGCGGCAAGATCGAACCGCGCGTCTGGATGAGCCGCGGCAACCTCATCGCCGCCGGCATCACCCACTATCGCTGGTCGTACCGCCGGCTCACCGGCCCCGACGGCAGCACGCCCGCCGTCGGCGCGTGGACCATCGTCACCCGCGACGTGAAGCGCCACTACTCGGTGCTCGGCCCGGGCGGCCTGCCCGCGTTCCCGTCCGACCCGATGGGCCCGGACGGCGACAACAAGTTCCGCATCCAACCGCCCGACCCGCCCGCGCCCGGCCTGGACTGGGAAACCCTGGACGAACGCGAAGACCTCGCCAGCGCGCATTTCGAAACCACGTTGCTGCCCAGCGGCCTGCCCGCCGGCGCCACCGACGCCGAGAAAGCCGCGGCCGCCGCCGGCCAGTACGAACTCAAGCTGGAACTGCTGCGCGCCGACAACAGCCTGGTCGATTGGACCGCCGCCGGCATCACCCTGGCCATCGCGGACGAGAACGCGCCGTTCGGCGCCGACGAAGTCGACACCATCGCCGCGCCCGCGTTCAACCGCGTGATGAGCGGCGCGCACCTGGTCGGCTTCCGCATGATCCTGCGCGTGGACAACAACCGCTGCGACGCCGACATCTACCCGGTGTCCGGCGCCGGCCTCAGCGTCGATGCCGAATGCGGCTTCATCGAGTACCAACCCGGCGCCGTGGCGACCTTGTCCTTCCTCGCCCGCCACCCGTGGGGCTTCGCCACCTTCGACTACACCACCACGCGCGGCACCTCCACGCCCGTGCCGCAAGCCGACACCGGCGGCATCGTCGGCGCCGCCAGCGCCGCATCCACCGACGGCAACTTCAGCGAAGGCCCGGACTTCGTCTACTCCAAACCGGTCCCGGTGAACACGCTGCTGACGGTGAACCCCGGCCCCAGCGGCGGCTGCGCCAACGCCGCCTTCGCCGAAGTGCTCAACGTCTGGGGCACCGCCACCGACGGCTACGGCACCCTGGGCTACAACGCCCACGACGCCGCGGCCTACGCGCTGGCGGTGCCGTGCGATTGCCACGGCAACGGCAACGGACACGGCCACTGAAAGCCACGCCCGCCCCGCGCGCACGGACGCGCGCGGGGTGCGACACCGATGCGCGCCCGCCGCGGCGCGCATCGGCTAGAGTGCGCGCATGGACGCCACGACGTGGATTTACCTCGCCGGCTTGCACAGCCTGGGTTTCGCGTTGTTCCACGTCGCGTTCTGGAAACTGTTTCGCTGGCGGCAGACCTTGCGCACCGCGACGGTCGCCGATCGCGCGATCATCCAGATCCTCAACCTGCGGCTGATCTACGTTCTGCTCGGCATCGCCGCGCTGTGCTTCGTGTTTCCCGACGAGCTGCAACGCACCGCGCTGGGGCGCGCGGTGTTGCTGGGGATGTCGTTGTTCTGGGTCGGACGGACCATCGAGCAGTTCGTGTTTCTGCGGATCAATCGGCCGATGGTGCATGCGTTGACGGCGCTGTTCGTTTTGGGCGCGGTGTTGTTCGCGGTGCCGTTGTGGCTTTCGGTTTGATGTGCATTGCGCACACTCTCGTTACACACAACTTGAAGGGCTTCGCGAACGTCCATTTGACAGGAGTTTTCGCGAGTAGCAGGCTCCGCATCGGAGCGTAGAAACTCCTCGTACAGCGGCATCCACCCCCGAAGCGGTGGATTTCCTTAATACGGGAGTTCCGCATATGTCTCGAAAGTCTACGCCCGCAATTGCAGCGGACTACGTCCTATTGCCAGTCGACGCCTACCATGGCCTACAGGCGTTCTATGCCGAATTGATCGGTATCGCTCAAGCCATCGACTCAGCTGCCACACCCGCTTCAGACGCCGACGATCTCGAACAATCCCGCCGCCGCGCCCTAGCCCGCGTCTTCCGCCTCTGGGCCGACCAAGTCCACGGCAACCTCGAAACGATCCGCTCCGACTAAGCCCCCTCCCCGCCCACCGGTCGCCGTCCGGCCGGCGGCGACCTTCGGCTCCGCCGCTCCCGAACACGGGCATTTCGACCGCTATCGCAAGTAGCGCTGCGTAAAAATCAAAGAGTGCCGGCGCTGGGATCTAAGGGCTTGCGTAGTGCTTCAATTTCGCGAGCGATGAGTGCAGAAGCGCCTTCAAGTCTCGCGATGAGCTGAGGGTGAGATGCGGAAAACTCCGCAATGGCCTTCAGAACGCCTTCGTAGGCCTCCTGCTCGGAAATAGTGATTTTTTCCGTTACAAAAATTAATTGAACTCCATCGAACTCGTCTCCAGGGTCGGCCTCCGGATCCTTTCCAAAAACGCACGTGTAGTCGTTGTAGCCAAAACCCCTTCTCTGAGGAGCGCCTTCAATGGCGACCAGGAACAGGTTGGGCGGAAGGACTTTGTAGAGCGCTGCCGCGGCATTGATGTTGGCTAGGTTCATGACACAGCCCATGGGGTGTAGGAACTAGTGTGGCACCTGCCAGAGCCTGCGAGCCCTCCGCGACGAACTGATCGGCACCGCCCAAACCATCGACCCCGCCACCGCCCCGACGCCCGACCTGCGCAGCAAACCCGAACAATCCCGCCGCCGCGCCCTGGCCCGCGTGTTCCGCCTCTGGGCCGACCAAGTCCACGGCAACCTCGAAACGATCCGCTCCGACTAAGCTCCCTCCCCGCCCACCGGTCGCCGTCCGGCCGGCGGCGACCTTCGGCTCTGCTGCAATCGCAAGTGTTTTTACCTTGCGCGCAAGTCACCACGGCGCGAACGCAAGCCGCCATGAGTCGCACGCAACCCGATTTTCCTTGAACACAAGCCGCCGAGCCTCATCGCCGGCCCACGCGATCCCGTCGCAAACCCAAAACACCCGACCGCAAGACCCAACGTGTTGCGAGTTCGAGTCCTGTTGCGTTACGACCGGGACGAATCGCCTTGCCCGCGACCCTTTTTCGAGCCAACCGCAAGACATTTAGCGTTGCGCGCCACTCACAAAACCTTGCGGTCGCAAACCCGCAAGCCTTGCGTGCAAGCCCGTCGGCTTGCGCGCGAGCCGTCGCAGCCCGCGCGCGAGGCTCACTGCCTCGGCCTCGGAGCGAACCATGTCGCCATCGAGATCCGGCCGCTTGTCAGCCTTGCCGTCGACAGCGCCTCAATCACCTCAACTGCGCGAGGATCTCTTGAGCAAACTCCCCAGCGAAAGCAGATCTGAATTGCTCGACGGTTTCGCGCATGTACTGCGAGAACGAGCTAGCAGCCAACTCGACCGATCCGTCATCGAACACCCGATAGACAGGGGGATCTTCGTTTCCATCGCAAATGAAATATTGAAACTGCGCGCCCTGATAGGCGCAGAAAACAAATGCATGGTCCGGCAACTGAAAATCGACACCCTCCTCCGCGATCAAGTCCAGCAGCTTTTTCTTCAGAACCTCGATATCCGGGTAGAAGAAGTTGATGTCATAGCACAGCAATCCCGCGGACCGGCCGCATTCGCGCAAGAACATCTTGTAGAGCGATGGCAGCTTGACTCCCTGGATGCCTTCCACCGACTCGATTTCGCGGTCGTCCATTCCGGCAATCGGAATTTTCTGATCCAGCCCCGCGGATACGATCCAATCTCTGAACATGACCCCGCTTTTCTCCTGTTAGCTTCGATACATGCCCTGATAGCTCCTGATCATCTGTTCGATGTATGAAGTGAAAGATGCATGGATCCGCGAGCCCCCTTTTATAAGCGTCAGACGAAAGACGGCGGGGTCACCAGACCCGTCGCAAATCAAGTAGTCGTGCTGCCTCCCCTGATAGGAGCCGATCACAAGCGCATTCTCAGGAAGAGAGAACTCGAACCCCTTCATATCCTCATCGTCGTCATCGAGAATTTCTTGCACGTCCCGCTTCAGACATTTCAAATCCGGATAGAAAAAATAAGCATCATCACAAAGCAATCCGGCAGACTTGCCGCATTCGAGCAGGAACGCCCTGTAAGCCGGAGGAACGACCACCTGCTGAGCGAGTTCGATCTCCCTGATTTCATCGGGTGAAATTCCTTGAATCGGAAGATCGCCCTGCAAGCCCGCGGCAATAATCTTTTCTTTGTACATAATGGCATCCCGTAGCCCAACCTGCACCGACTCCCCTCAACCGATGATCAACACCGCCTCTGGACGCGCATCGAAGATGGGCCGAAAATCGAGGACGAGCCGCGTCAATTTTTCATCCATCGCGGCCCTGGCTTCCACCGACAGTCGCTGATCCGCATTGAGATTCTCTTTCAACACGTCAATTTGGCGGGAAAACTCGTCGAAATCTTTTCCGGTCACTTCAACCATGCTGCTCCAGTGTTCGCACAGATCGAGCGAAAACTTCTCGGCGATAGGCTCGATGAAGTCGGAGAAGAAGGCCTCGGTGGAGATGCCCCTATTGTGGAAGCAGGTACCAGACTACATGCAACTACATTATCGGCTAGGCTTAATGCGGCACCATACCCCTTGGGATCAGCGCTTTCGAACTCAACACTGACCATGTTGCCAGAGCCATCGAAATCGGATACCAAAAGACTGCGCCTCCCTTCTGTTTTAATCACATGCACCGCCCGCCCTGGGGAGGAGGCAATCCTTTCTGAAGTTGAGTTCGGCTCAGTGCCGAATTTGCCAACAGCAATTTTCAACTCCGCGCCGTAAGCCAACAATTCGCCAACCGTGGGATAACCGCGCAGACCATTACGAAGCGCACCGCGAACGACGCCCGTGTCCCTTAGGCACACTCCATAGTACGTGCTCAGCGGATACAGGCTCGTCGAAAGCAACTCCCTGCTTGTCAGGCGGGTGCTCGCTGACCGCTCACCCTTAACCTCCTGACTATCAGAGTTAGGCTTGGTGCAACCAGACAGGAGCAACACGGCACCTATCACGATGTACTGGATCAATTGCATTCGCATCCCTCGACGTTCCACCTTTCAAGCAGTCTGACCGCTTTTGACCTGGTTGGTATTTGTGCGAGACGCCCCGTATCGCACACGCGCCTCGACGGCTCAGCCATGAGGTCCATCCGCTCGCGGCCGGGATTCGATGGCGTGCGGCCGGTTGCCCGACATGGGTGCCGAGGCGGTCGCCAAAAGAAAGGCCCCGTTGCCGGGGCCTGAACTTTGTACCTGACTTCGACGTTTCGACCTTCGGCCTAATGGGTCCGCTCGGGGAACGCGTCTTTCTTCATGCGCACGCACCCACCTTTTTTGGTGAAGAACGGCGGCTTTACCGCGATTTCGCTATGGCACCGGTATCCGACGTCGTACTGAACTCGCCGATACTTTAATCCGAACTTCTTCTGTAGCGAATCCAGAGCGCAGGACGCGCGCAAGTCTCCGGTCTGAGCCAAGCAGTGCTTCGCCGACCTCGCAACGATGCGATCCGCCACATCGCTTCTGCGCCTCGTGTAGTCCTCGTCGCGGTCGAGGAAATAGAACAGGACGAACACCGCGTCCCACGCTTCTTCAGACGACTTGGCGCCCACACCGACGACCTCCTGACACCAGTCGCCGCCGCAAAACTCGATGGACCCTTTCGCGGCGCGAGGCCAGTATTTCGCTTCGGGATAATCGCCTTTAAGTACTGCGAGTCCTTGTAGTCCATCAGGAGCCGCGAAGACGCCGGGGGCCATAACGAGCAGCACAGAGAGCAAGGCAGAAATTATCAGCATGCGCATGACATCACCCGATGGTTGGAGAGCGTGGCATTCCAACAAGACGCGGCTGAACATTACGACCGCTGGGCCGTAGAATGGTGCTTAGCGCCGAGGCGGACACATTGTTGTCTGGCGCGATCGACAATTGCCAGTGATTAGGCATATGCCTCATCCCGCTATTGCACCGACGGCTAAGTTGGCGCCGGGAGAGCGTTCTCCCCGGCTCCTTACGCATTACGCAGGTTCTGGACCGTAGCAGGGAGATCCGAACCGCCGCTTAGCGTCGATGTTTGGACACGCCTTGAGTTCGCGCACGCCATCTTCATCGCCGTTCTTCGCGGCGCGCTCCAGCCAATAGAGCGCGCGTGTTTGCGTCAGTCGATCCTTGCTGACCGCCATCAGCTGATAGGCCCGAAACATCAGACGAGGGTCCCCGTTCTCAGCGCCTATCAGCGCCCAATCGAGAGCCCTTCTCTGCATCTGTTCGATCTTTCCTTTGGGCAGCAGATAGAAGTAGTGATCTGACAGCTTCATGGCTGCGTCGCCAGAACCTTTATTGGCCTCCTCGGAAAACTGCTTGATCTGCTCAGCCGAAAGTGTGTAGCTGGGTTGAGAAACAACGCGGTCTTCCGGCTGGACTAGCGCGACTGGTTCGTTGGCCAAGCAAGCAAACGACATCAGCATCGGGAAGAACGGTGCGAATTGCAGCCTGGCCATGTCGATCACTTGTTTGGAGGTGGAAAAGAAAAGGGAGGAGCTAGGCTGCTCCCTTTTTAAATAGGATAGCTAAGCGGCTATGTGCACCTAGGGCGTCGTAAAGGCCTCGGACTGGGCGCCGGGCTCGCTTCCTTTTACAGACAGCTACTCGGCATAGACGAACCCGATCTTTGGTTCGCCTGCGCCCTTGGTATCGATCAACAACTCAGACCGGTCCACACAATACCGCCCTGGGACGATCGGCCGGGAATACTCAAAGCAAAACTCGCCCTTAGAGACCTTAATTACTCCCCTGTTGACTGGGGTCCGAAGCAGGGAATGTCGAACGGTCGCTTCGCTTCAAGATTCGGGCATTCCTTGATCTGTACCAGTGCATCCGCATCTCCATTCTTCGCGGCCTGCTGCAGCCAGAATAGCGAGCGAGTCTGCACCGGCCGCTGGTCGCTAACAGACATCAACTGGTAGGCCCTATACATCGCGCGGACATGACCATTCTCGGCCCCTATCAGCGCCCAGTCCAACGACTTCTGACGCATCTGCGGGATTTTCCCTTTTGGCAGTGAGTAGAAGTAATGATCAGAGAGTTTAACGGCTGCGTCCCCTGACCCCTTGTACGCCTCTTCGGAAAATCGTTTGATCGCCTCAGCGGAAAGTTGATAGCTCGGTTGAGAAACAACGCGATCCGCAGGTAGGGACGCAGCGGCACGCTCATCGGCCAAGCAGTTCAACGACAGAAGAACTAAACAGGTCGGTACCAATTTGAGGATGCCCATGTCGATCACTTTTTATTGGGAGGAGGGAAATGTACGAAGTCGCCCATGCCCCCTGGCTTCGGGCCGTCGACCTCGCTTTCAGACGAGTGGTAGTCTAGACCGTTCTTGCTCGGGCCAATGGAGTACCACGCAACGCCGGTTTCGCCCATGTAATGGAGCCAACCCCAGTTATTTGGTGCGGAGACCCACTGCCCGGTTGCCCTTGCCAAATTTCGCCCGTAGGGCGCCTTGCCCTTTTCGGTCGGCTGAATACCGGTATTGCAGGAGTACAACACAATCGGTTTGTCCTTGCAGTCGTCGTCCGCTCTAATCAGAGCGGCCAAGGCCGTGGGAGAATGGCCTGCCAGCTCGAAAGGTGTCCCGTGGCCCCCAATGAGGCATTCGGTTTCGCTGTCCGGGAGACGATTGAAACTGTCCCAGGTGCTGCCAGGCCTATGATCTTCCGGAAACAGATTCATCTTCGCTAGCCCGAATGGGTCGATATATGAGGTCGGACTGCCGCTGACATATCCATAAAGACTGATGCCGCCTTTCAGGCCAATCGGATCTGCCTGCATGTATCTTCCTGTCGTGGGGTCATAGTCGCGCAGATAGTTATAGAACAACCCGCTGGTGGCGTCGTAGCGTTGCCCGGGGAAGCGCATATTGAATACGAATGCGGTTCCATCGCTGTCCGGGTCTTGGTTTGGCGAATCGTTACCGAAAACTTCGCTCTTTGCGTTCCAGGCCCAGACCGCGACGTTTCGCGCCGGATCAATGACGGCCCGCGGCGTGCCGAGGTGATCTGTCTCGACGTACATTAGGGTCTGCGCGCTTCCGCTGCCAACCAAGAGGCCGGCTGGGGCATTGTTGAACCAGACGACTTGCTGCTGAGCCACGCCGTTGGCATCGTAGTCGCCGACCCAGTTGCCGGCCTCGTCATAGACCGTATAGGTCAATGTCGATCCGGCGCCGTTTTCGATGGCGACGCGCTGGCCCAAAGCGTTATATCGATATCCGGCCTTGACGATTCCATTCTGCTTGACTTGGGTGAGCCGATCGCTGCTGTCGTAGACGAACTCGCGTGCCGCACCGCCGACGCTGGTGGTGTTGCCGACGGCATCGTAGCCACGCGCTACTCCGGCGACAGCACCGAGCCGATGATTGCTCGACGGGTACGTGTAGGCCTCCGTAGTGGTCGTGCCGTGCATCAGGCTGGTCCGGTTCCCGGTCTTGTCGTAACCGTAGGTTTCCAGCGGATCGCCGCTGGGATGCCGGGTGACCGTCAACCGCCTCAGCGCATCGTAGTCGTAGGTGGCCTGGATCGTGCCCTGCATACCGTCCTTGAGTTCCGTCAGATCGCCGACAGGGTTATAGCCGTAGCCGAGCGACACGCCACCGCCAGCACTGTCCAGAATGGTCTTCGGGCGGTAGTCCAGGTCGTAGGTCCGTCGCACGATGCGGCTGGCAATGGGGCCATAGTTCCAGCTAGCGATAGGGCCAACGGGATTGTAGAGCGTGCTGTTGATCAGGGACGACCGCACCCCGCCGACAGGCGTGACGCCGACCTCCGACAGGTTCCTGTCAGGGCCGTAGATATAGTCCACGACGGCGCCGTCGGGGTAGGTAACACTCTGAAGCAGGTTGGTCTTGGTATAGGTGTATCGCAGCGTGAGGGTACGCGTACCGATAATCTGATCTTTGCGCACCACCCGTCCAAATCGGTCGTGGCAGTACCTGAGCTCTGTGCCGTTCTTGCGGATCGCGGTGACATGTCCCACGGCGAAATTCTCGCCGACCACGCAACCGGGATTCACCGTGTCGTAGTCGTACTCGACATCCGCTGGACCTGTGGCGGTGTAGAACTCCGCTTTGAGCCGGTTCAAGGCATCGTAGGTGAACCGGTGTGCGACGGTATCGTTCGCGTCCTTCTTGGTCGCAGGCTGGCCGGCAGCGTTATAGGTGAAATCGGATACGCCTGTGTCCGGGCTGGTCAGCTTGGTTTGATCACCGAATCCGTTGTAGGCAAAGGTGGTCACCCGGTTGTTCGGATCGGTAACCTGCGAAATCTGGTCCAGCGCGTTGTACTTGACCAGGGTCTTAGCATTTAGCCCAGTGATGTCCTCTTGTATCGCGGACAGCCGGTCGAGCGGGTCGTAGCCGTACTGGGTCTTGCGTCCGAGCGCGTCCGTGGCGAACTTGCGGTTTCCGTTTACATCGTAATCGTAGAGGGTCGTATTCTGCGCCGAATCTTTCACCGCGATCAGCTGATCGAACGAGTTGTAGATCCGAGACAGGGTCTTTGCGACGGTTCCATTTGAACGCTTGACTTCCTCCACCTTGCGATTACCAGCGTTATCAAGGGTGTAGCGGACTTGGCCGTCTCCGTTGTTACTCATGCTCACCAGGCGATGGGCGCCGTCATAGTTGAAGCTCATGAAAGTGCCGTCGGGACGCCGGACCGTTTCTAGCGGGCCTGTGAGGTAATAATCGAGTCGGGTGATGCGATCATCGCCCTCGGTGCCGTCGTTGGTACCGCGCTGCTTGATTGCCGACAGCCAACCCCGCGGAAGGTACTCGTAGTCCGTGATCACCCCGTTGGGATCGATCACGGAAAGCAGGTGGCCTTGAGGATCGTAGCCCAGCATTTCAGTCGCGTGGCCCAGTGCATCGATGATCCTGCGCAGATCGCCCTTGCGATAGGTGCACAGGGCCGGCGTCGCAGCACAGGTGCTGTCGTCGCTGCTGTAGTACTCGAAGCGGGTGGTGTCGTTGACGTCGGCGCGAGGGCCGTCCACGGACTTGAGCAACCCCAAGGTCGGGCAGGTGCTGTTGGGCGCAGCGACGTCGGCGGCCTCGCAATAGGCGAGCGTGGTCGTGCGCAGTTCATTGGTGACGGTATCGCGCACGGTCAGCGTGACAGGTTGCAGGCGCGCGTTGCGCGCAATGCGGGTCTCCTGGTTGCCGACGGTCGAACGAACGAGGCGCCCGGTGGCCACGTCCGTCGTGATCGTCCGCATCCGCTGTTCGGGTTTGCCGAACGCCTCGGTAATGGTTTCCGTGCGGGCCAGTGCGCCGGTCACGGGGTCGGTGGCCTCGACGTAGGCGTGACGGGTTTCGATGCCGTTGCGATCCGTGGTAGACGCCACGCGACGGCGGAAATCGCTGTCCTCGTCGTTGTAGGTCGTGACGACGGTGCCGCGGGTGTCCTTGAGTCCGCTGATCTTTTGCGGCCCGCCGCTCCACGGCGCGTCCGCCAGTTGCAGTTCGGTCTCCTGGCCGAGCGGATTGGTGAACTTGGTGCCGCCTTCGGCCGGATAGCTCAACGTGACGCCGTCGGCGCCGCCGATATGCTGGCTGGAAATCACCCGGCCCTTGTCGTCGTAGGCGAAGGTGCTGAAGCGTTGCCCCAACTCGGTGGTAACGCCGGTCAGGTAACGCGGGAAGCGAGTGTCCTCGTAGTGATAGCGACGCCCCAGCGAGTTGGCGTACGTGGCCGTTTCGACCTGCCCACCGGCCGTATACCCGTAAGTGACGATGGCCTCTCCGGCCGTGCTGATCGAGGCGATCGGATCGCGCGCGCCATCGCCGGCATAGGCGAAGACGAGGCTGCGACCGGTGCTGTGGGTGATGGTCGCGAGCCGCTGCTTGGCGTCGTATTCGTACGTCAAGGACGTTCCGTCGTCGAACTGTTGCTGCAGCAGACGACCATCGGCGCCGAAGCGCAGCACGCGGTCGCTGCGGTAGAGCTTCCATTGCTCCCCATCCTTAACCGCGCGGTCGCCCTTGCCGTCGTCGCTTTCGTAGGCATCGTCCACCTGGGTGAACGAGATCTGGGAGCCGTCGGCTTCGGTCAAGCCGACGTAGACCGTGTCGCTGGAACTGGTTGGGTTCTTGCCCGCAGTGAGCCGCAGGTTATGAGAATGGGTCCAGTTGTCGCCGAGCCCGCCCTGCGGCGTAGAAGTCATCGAGTGGAAGTAGCGGGTGAAGCTGACCCAGCCGAGATCGAAGTCCTCCTCTGGCTGCATTTTGTCGCCGGTGGTCGGATCGCAGGGGTTGCCGATCGGGCATTGTCCTGGCGGCAGGACCGGTGCGGAGTAATAGGCGGAGTCGCCGCTAGCGAAAAGCCGGCCGCCGGCGCACCCTTGCTTTTGCGGGTCCCAGGTCAGGTAGCTGGGACAACTGACGGGACGGATGCCACCGATAGTCAGATTGTTGTAGGTGGAGGGCTTGCAAGTGCCCGATACGCCGCTTTGATACGTCGCCGAGAACGTGAAGTTCTCTATGCGCAGCGTGGTTCCGTCCTCCCAGTAAGTCTTTTGGCTGTTCGGGTCGACGGTAATGACGGTGTTCGGCGTGCAGCCGGTCACGCGGCTCTCGTTGTCGTACCAGGCTATCGTCTTCGCCAGCGCATCGTCGTAGGAGACGGCGTTAAGAACGCGCGGGTAGAAGGACCAGGTCCAGGCACCGGTCTTCGGTGGGATCGGGGTCACCTCAATCGAGGAAATGACCTTGTCCTTCAGGATCAGGTTGGGCCCGCTGTGGAACTTAAGCATCTGGCCATCGGACACGTTGTCGACCACGCCCTTGACGATCGCCTCCTTGACGGCGGATTCGCTCTGGAACGGGCCGTTGATGGCGTCGGAGGTCGTCCAGACCCGATTGGTCTCAGCCGCCAGCGCACTCGCGGGCAAGGTCTGAATGGCCGCTGCCAGGGCGACCGCGAGAACGCAACGGGACGGTATGCCGAAGGATGGTGCGAGAACGGGTCGCGCTTGGGTTTGACGCCGGATCGTACTTGCTTTCACGAGCAACTCCTTTGCACGGTAATGCAGCGCAGGTAGCGAGCCTGCGCCGGGGAAGGCGATTTGGACGAGCGCCGTCAGCCACCTCGGTACAGGCGGCTGTGGACGATGCGAGGAGGCGCACGATAGGACGTTTCCATGTCAGTGCGAGTCAGGGCCACGCGGTCCGTGTGGCGGTCGGGTACATCATTCTTCGGCTGAGTGTCCCTGACAAGTGCTGGAGACGTGAGACCGCTTGTCGGGAGTCGAAGGGCGTTTCGGATCAGTCGCCAGGGACTGCAAACGAGTTGTAACCGTTTGGAAACTCACCTTTCCTTTGGCTGCGTGTTTCTTTCCAGGCCAGCTGGATTCGCGCCAGGGCTCGGACCAAACAAAAGCCCCGCACTGGCGGGGCTTTTGCTTTCGAACTGGCTCAGGCAGCGCCTTCGGGCTCCGGCTCCGCCGGCTGCCCCGCCGACATCAACACAAACCCGACCACCACCGACAACCCGACCAACGCCGCCGCGGCATAGCCCACACCAGCGACACCCACCGCATCGATCACCCGCCCGCCGATGATGGCGCCGACACCGATGCCCAAATTCGCACCGGACACGTTGAGCGACGCCGCGAACGCCGGCGCCTGCGGCGCCGACTTCATCACCCGCACGTGACTGACCGGGAACAACGCCGCCTGGGTGATGCCCCACAGCGCCAAGGTCACCGCGAACAACGGCAGCGCGCTCACCGACGGCACCACCAGCACCAGGCCCAGCGCCAGCGGCACGCTGAAGATCAGCGAGGCGCGCAGCGGGTGGCGGTCGACGATGCGGCCGCCGAGGGTGTTGCCGATCAGGCCGACCGCGCCGAAGGCCATCAGCGCCCAGCCGACCACCGCACCGTTGAAGCCGGCGAGGCGCTCGAACATGTCGGCCAGATAGGTGTAGGCGGTGAAGATGCCGGCGAACAGGATCACCGACATCAGCACGTGGCCGCCGACGCGCGGATCGCGCAGGACGCGGAACTGTTCGGCCAACCGCGCCGGCTGCGCGCCGCGGCTGTCGGGCAGGAAGGCGTAGAGCATGCCGGCCTTGAGCAGCGAGGCGATGGCAAGCGCGACGAAGGCGGCGCGCCAGCCGAACGCGTCGGCGATCAAGGTGCCGGTGGGGACGCCGATCACCGTGGCGCAGATCACGCCGAAGGAGATCATCGAAATCGCCTTGCCGGCGCGATCCTGGCCGGCGATATCGACCGCGGTTTCGCTGGCCAACGCCCAGAACACCGGCACGCCGAGGGCGGGGATCAGGCGGGCGAAGGCCATCACGCCCAGGTTCGGCGCCAGCGCCGCGGCCACGTTGGAGGCGGCGAACAGCAGCAGCACGATGATGAAGAGGAGCTTGCGTTCGAAGCGCGAGAAGTACGCGGTGAGGAACGGGCCGGTGGCGGCGACCGCGAAGGCGAACAGAGTGACCAGCAGACCGGCCTGCGACACGCTCACGCCGAGGTCGCGCGAGAGCGAGGGCAGCAGGCCGACGAGGATGAATTCGGTCGTCAGCACGGTGAAGCCGGCGGCCGAGAGCAAGATCAGGGGCAGTAACACGGCGGACTCCAAAAGGACGAAGCGTCGCCGACGCGCGCGGGCGCGCCGGTGGGCGACAAAGAGAAGGGGATTCGGTGGGGGAACCGGGCCGGTAGGGCGTGCCGGCGAGTGGCGCCACTGTAGGCGCGGGCGATGACGGGATAAACCGCATCGCCACCGCGGCATTGTTCCGGAGCGGGGACGATGCGCGCAAGCCTTGGCGTTGCGGAGTTTGCCGCGTTTCGCGCGGATCGGGACGGTTTATCCCGCGATGCGGGCTAGTCGCGCGCGGCGCGGCGCGGCAGGGTGGGCATCGCTCGCGGGAGGCGCCCAGGGCTCGATGCCGTCGGGCCGGCGGTTGCGCCAGTGCGCAACGCAGGGCGCGCCTACCCTCGCTTCGCACTTGTAATCGCGCTCCCGATGCAATCGATGACGGCCGTCACACCTCTTGTCATCTCCCGCGCCTAGTCTCCTCGCCCTGTCCAAACCCGAGGCGACTGCGATGGCGAAAGTTCTGGTTCTTTATTACTCCGCGTACGGCCACTGCGAGCAGATGGCCAATGCCGTCGCCGAAGGCGCCCGCGAAGCCGGCGCGCAGGTCGACATCAAGCGCGTGCCGGAGCTGGTGCCGGAAGAGGTGGCGCGCCGCTCGCATTACAAGCTCGATCAGGCCGCACCGGTCGCTCAGATCGCGGATCTGGAGCACTACGACGCCATCGTCGTCGGCACCGGTACGCGCTTCGGCCGGATGTCCTCGCAGATGGCCAACTTCCTCGATCAAGCCGGCGGGCTGTGGGCCAAGGGCGCGCTGCACGGCAAGGTCGGCGCGGCGTTCACCTCGACCGCGACCCAGCACGGCGGTCAGGAGACCACGCTGTTCTCGATCATCACCAACCTGCTGCACTTCGGCATGGTGATCGTCGGCTTGAACTACGGCTACGCCGGGCAGATGCGCCTGGACGAGGTCACCGGCGGTTCGCCGTACGGCACGACCACGATCACCGGCGGCGACGGTTCGCGTCAGCCGACCCAGAACGAGCTCGACGCGGCGCGTTATCAGGGCCGCGAAGTGGCCGAGACGGCGAAGAAGCTGCACGGCTGAGCCGAGCGATAGAGCGCAACCGGCGCCACGCGGCGCCGGTTGCGGGATCTGACGATTGCAACGGTGCGGATCGGCGGTGTGTTGCGCCCCTCCGCCGTGCGGCTTAGACCGTACGAGTCCGGCGCGGCGATTGCGCGTCCTTCGCCGCGCGATCTAGCGCGGACCCGCGATCACAGCAGCCACAGCGCCGCCAACGCGGCGATCGCCGGCACCGCCTGCACGTAGAAGATCCGGCGGCTGACCGTGGCCGCGCCGAACGCGCCGGCCACCACCACGCAGACCAGGAAGAACGTCGCCACGTCGTGGCGCGCGCAGATCAAGCTCCAGACCAAGCCGGCGACCAGGAAGCCGTTGTAGAGGCCTTGGTTGGCCGCCAGCACTTTCGTCTGCTCGGCCTTGTCCGGGTTCATGCGGAAGGTCTTCATGCCGAGCGGCTTGGTCCACAGGAACATTTCCAGGACCAGGAACCACGTGTGGAGCAAGGCGACCAGGGCGATCAGGGCGGTGGCTAGCCAAGGCATGTGGCGGTCTCTTGGGTGTGAGACGGCAGCATAAGGCTTAGCCCGGCGGCGCGGCGCAACTTAGTTCGCGGGCCGGTGACCAACGAATCGACAGCGTCCCCCGCGCACGGGGCGACTGCCCAGGAAGCCGCTTCCCTAAGACCAGCGGCCTCGCCTCCGCTTCAAGGCGGCTCGGCCACTCGCCACCCGTCATTCCGGCGCCCTCCCGCCCTGCCTGCGCCCTCCCGCCCTGCCTGCGTCCCCCCGTCCTGCCTGCGTCCCCCGCCCTACCTGCGTCCCCACCCGTCCTGCCCGCGCCCCCACCCGTCATTCCGGCGAAAGCCGGAATCCATTTTGCTTTTGCTGTGGGCCTTACCTTCGTTTTTATGCGCGAGCCGAAGCCAAAGCGACGGCAAGATCAAAATGGATTCCGGCTTTCGCCGGAATGACGGACAAGATCAGAACGGGTTCTGGCTTTCGCCGGAATGAAGGGCAAGATCAGAACGGGTTCCAGCTTTCGCCGGAATGACGGGCAAGATCAAAATGGATTCCGGCTTTCGCCGGAATGACGGGAGCGCGTCAACCGCCCTTCTTCTCCTGCTGCGCTTGCGCATGCCAAGCCGCCAGCACCTCGCCCTCGCGCTGCGCCGACAACCCCGCCTTCGGCTTGGCCCGCCGCTCCTCCGGCAGCTTGCGCCACCACGCGAGCGTGTCGCGCACGGTCTCGCGCAACGGGCGGTAAGTCAGACCGGCGGCGCGCGCCTTGCTCACCGAGGTGCGGCCGAAGCCCGCGTTCTCGCCGCGCGCCGGCACCCAAGCCGGCATGTCGCCCCAGGCCGAAACCTTTTGCGCTTCGAGAAAATCCGCCGACGCCCAGGTCGTCGTCGATTTTTTGCCCGAGGCCTTCTGCGATTCGCGCAGCACCGCGCCCATGGTCAGCGCGCCGGGCTCGGCGTCGGCGTTGTAGGTGCCGACGTGGCCGCGTTCGAGGGTCGTCAGCAGGAACGCGGCAAGGTCGCGCACGTCGATGAACTGGGTCGGGTCTTGCGCGCTGCCCGGCGCGAGGATTTCGCCGCCGCGATCGGCGCGCGCCGGCCAGTAGGTGAAGCGGTCGCTGTTGTCGCCGGGGCCGACGATCAATCCCGGCCGCACCACGGTCGTGCGGCCCGGCAGTTCGGCCTCGGCCGCTTTCTCGCACAGCGCCTTGAGGCCGCCGTAGGTTTCGTTGCTGACTTTATCGACGGTGGGATCGGCCAGCACCGCCACCGGCGAATTCTCGTCGGCGGGCACATCGTTCTTGGCGTAGACCGAAATGGTCGAGACCAAGAGGTATTGCTTGACCTTCGGTGCCAGCAACTTGGCCGAGCGCGTGACATCGGCCGGAATGTAGGCCGAGGTGTCGAGCACCGCATCCCAGGTCCGCTCGCCCTGCAACGCCGACATATCGGTCTTGCGGTCGCCGTGCAGTTGCTCGATGTCGCGATAGTCCTCGCCGGAGAACTTGTCCGGGTTGGTCTTGCCGCGATTGAACAGGGTCAGCGTATGCCCGCGCTTGCGCGCCGCCTCGACGAAATGCGGGCCGAGGAAGCCGGTGCCGCCGAGCACCAGCAGTTTCAGCGACTTGGGTTTGGCGGCGGCGAGCGCGCCGCCGGGCAGCGCGAGCAGGCTCGCGGCGGCCGCGCCGGCGGCGAGGAAATCGCGGCGATCGATGGTCATGCGGCACCTCGTGGGTTGGGTTCGATGGACGGTGCGGCGGAGTCCGCGCCGGGCAATTCGCGTTGCGCGCGCACGATGCTCCAGGCGCCGGCGGTCATGCCCGCGGCGGCGAGCGCGCCGGCGGCGAACACGGCTTGGGTGCCGAGCAAGGCGACGGCCTTGTGGATCCAGACGAAGGCCAGATCGGTGCCGCGGAACACCGCGGTATCGATCACCGCCTTGCCTTTGTAGCGCGAGGGCCGGTCCATGCGCGTATACAAGGTCTCGCGCGCCGGTTTGGACAGGGCGAACTCGCTCGCGCGCTGCGCCACCTGCACCAGCGCCACCATCATCGGCAGCGGCGAGGCCATCAGCGCGGCGAAACCGAGCATCAAGATCAAGCCCGGCATCAACAACGCGGGCGCGACGCCGTGGCGGTTGAGCAACCAGCGCGTGAGCAACAACTGCATGAGGATCGCCAGCAGGTTCACCGCGCTGTCGATGCGGGCGAAATAGCGCGTGGCCGCTTCGGCGCTGGGATAGAACTCGCGCGCGATCGCCGACTGCTGGTTGTAGAGAAGGGTCGCCGCGCCGACGCTGAAAAACAGGGTGATCGCCATCGCCCGCAGCGCCGGCTTCTGCCACACCAGCTTGAGCCCGGCCCAGACCGAACCGCCCATCGCGCCCTCGCCGCTGGCCAGCCCCTGCGCGCGTTCGCGCGCGACCGCCCACGGCCGCAGCCGCACCACGCACAGCACGCACACCGACAAGAAGCCGGCCGAGACCAACAGCAGATTCGCCACGCCCAAGGGCTGCACCAACCACTGGGTCAACATCGGCCCGATCACCGCGCCGGCGGTGCCGCCCGCGCCGATGTAGCCGTAGACGCGACGCGCCTGGCGGTCGTCGAACACATCGGCCATGTAGCTCCAGAACACCGTCACCGCGAACAGATTGAAGATCGCGGTCCACACGAAGAAAACCATGCCGCGGCCCGGCGCTTGCGCGTGGAAGGCCCAGTGGAAACCGAACAGGCAGACGATGAAGACGCCGTACACCATCGGCAGCAACGCGCGACGTGGGAAGCGCGCGACCAATGCGCCGTACACCGGCTGCAAGGCGAGCATCGCGACGAAAGTGCAGGTGAACAACACCTGCAGCACGAAATCCTTGAGTTCCCAACCGTGGCCGCGCGCCCATTCGATCCAGGCGTGCGGAAACACCGTGGCGGCGTCGGCCGAGGCGCCCATCGCATCGCGCACCGGGCGCAATACGTAATAGCCGCATAGCAAGCAGAAGAAATAAAGCAGCGACCACCACAGCGGCGGCGTCTGCGCCAAGGCCTTGCGCAAGCCGCTCATGCGCGCGCTCCGCGTTCGCACGCGCAAGACTCATCCTCGCCGCGCACCGCGCCCGACGGCGCGCGCACGCGTTCGCATCCGCACCGCAAGCACGGTTCGCGCATGGTCGCAGCTCCCTTTTCCCGCCGACAAACTAGCGCCGCGCGAAGAGCGGCGGCGTCTGCGGATGGTCATCCCGACCTTTGGCATAGGCTGCGATGCGCACCGAATCGCGCAGGTCATCGCGGATGTCCTCATCGCGCGTGCCGTTCGGCATCCTCGGAAAGCAAGAAAACCGAGATTCCGCGACCAGGGCCACGAATTCGGTCCGATGCATTGCCCATCGGCGCTCGCGCCGATAGCCTGGACCTCGGGATGCCAGAGCAGGACGCCATGCACGCCAACAACGCCATCGCCGCGCGGTTCCGACCGATTTGGCTGTGCGTGCTGCTCGCGCCGGCCTGCACCGGACCGAACTTCATTCACGCGCCGGCCAAGGAGAACGCCGCCATGACCCATTCCCCCGCCGATGCGTCCGCCCCGATCGAATCGGGACAGCTCATCGCCCGCGTGCTGAAGCTGATCGACAGCATCCACGGCGCGGCCGATCTGGCGCCGGAGAACATAGAGCGTCAGACCGGGCTGCCCGTGCGCATCCATTCCGCGGACCGCACCGAGTACGCCGCGTCCGGTCGGGTCGACGCCGACTGGGCGTACAGTTTGGCCTCGGTGTCTTATCGCCAGGGACAGGCGCCGAGCCGACTGGACTTCGAGTTCATCGATGCCCGCGCCGACCGCGGCAAGCCCGCCGATCCGGCCGCGATCTGCGCGCTGGACGTCGACGGCTACCGGCGCGCGCTGTCTCGCCAAGGCTTCGAGGAAGTCCGGTTGGCGCCGCATGCGCCCGATCCGGGGTTCGGCTTTCGCGGCGTAGAGCCCCTGAGCTTCGTGCGCGGCAAGGTCGAGGTGAGCTTGCTCGCCTATGAGGATGCCGATCCCGGCGAAGGACGCGCCTGCGTCGCCGGTTTGCATATCAGCACGCAGTCCTGAGCGGGGACCCGGCCATGCCGACTCCCGCCGAAACTCTGGACACCATGCTGAGCGACTTCGAGCGCGCCAATCCGGGCGACGGAGCCAATCTGCGCAACCTGATCAAGACCACGCCGGAACTGGAATCGCGGATGCTGACCGCGATCGGCGACGGCAACCTGGACCGGTTCAAGGCCTTGGATCCGGCGCTGCGCGCGCGTGGGGTGATGGGCGGCTTCGACCCGAGCGACGACTCCATCGCCCTGCCGATGGATGTGCTCCGAGCCTCCGCCTCGGACCCACAGAAGGCCAATACCTTGCGCATGGTGTTCGGCCACGAGATCGAGCATTCGATCAACAAGACCGACATCGCGCGCAACGGCGAAGCGAGCAGGCAGGAAATCGCACGGATCGCGGCCGGACCGTCGCCGCACGACTACACCGCCATACTGAAGAGCCACAACGACAGCGCGCGGCTGCGCGAATCCAACGACCAGATCGCCGGCTTCAACGTCCTGGCCGCGCACGTGCGCCGGGAAAATCCCGATGCCACGCCCGGGCAGTTGTACGCCAAGCTGTACGCCTCGTCCGATCAGATGCAGCAGTACTTCGATGTCGGTCTCGACGCGGACGGCAAGCGCACGTACGCGCCCAAGGCCGGCCTGACCATCGGCGCGAACGGCCAGATCGCCGTCAATGCGGACAACGTCGAGGCGATGGGCAAGTACTTCTACGACCGGAACCGGTATCCGGAGGTCTATACCCACCGCAATCTGAGCCAGGCCTACCGCGCCGAGCTCGATGCCGCGCGCGCCGATCCCGGCCGGCCTGCGCCTGAGGTGAAAGTAGATCTGCAGGCCTTGAAACTACCTGGTTTTCCGTTGCCGCCGGGGTTCTCCGACAGCAGCCCCGGGCTCGCGCCGCCCGCGCCGCGAGCGCCGCCCGAATCGGCGCCGCGGCCCGCGGAGCCGGCGACGCGTTCGCCCTTTCTCGATCCGTCCGCGCGATCGCCGGGCGGCCCCGGCTCCGAAGACCGCGCCTACTTCCAACTGCTGCGCGAGCGGCTGCCCGAGCATGTGCCCGATCACGCCGTTGCCCACGCGATGTTGCAGGCCAAGCGCGGTGGGCTTGAAGCCGATCAAATCGATCCGAGCAAGATCGGCTTGAGCGAGGGAAAGATCTGGATCGGCGGAAGCACGCCGGGGTTCCACGTCAGCGTCGATCCGAAGCAGGCGCCGCCGATGGAACAAGTCCAGCGCGAGTTGCAGACGCTGTCGTCGGCGCAGCCCGGCGCACCCGCGGTCGCGGCCGAAGCGCTTGAACCGCAGGGCGGCCGGTCGCGGTGAATTCGCGTCGAATCCGGTGCCTCGCCCGGACTCGCTGAGTTCCGGGCGCGTGCGGGCTCGACGCCGGGCCGTCCCGGGCGCACGGCCGCGCGGCTTTACCGCTCAGCGCGCGGCACCCGCCGGCTCCCTCGCCGCCGCCCGCAACGTCAACCGCGAAATCTCCGGCGGCACGCCGAAGCGCACCGGCAGGATGCTGGTGCCGATGCCGGTGGAGACGAACAACGACCGACCGTGCTCGATGGTGTAACCGCCGGCATAGCGCATCTGCGCCGGGACCACCGGCGTGCCGATCCACGGCAGGCGCACCTGGCCGCCGTGGGTGTGGCCGGCGACGGTGAGCGAGGCGCGCGACGGGATGTCGGGGAACAGGTCGGGGTTGTGGGTCAGCGCGATGGCGGGGGCGGCGTCGTTCACGCCGGCGAAGGCGCCGGCGATGTCGTGGCGGGTTTCCCATTTGTCGCCGATGCCGACGATCCACAGCTTGCAGCGGCCCAGGCGCACTTCGCGCGCTTGGTCTTCGAGCACGATCACCCCGGCCGATTCCAGCGCGGCGCGCACGCGCGCACCGTCCTTCCACCAGTCGTGGTTGCCGAGCACGGCGTACACCGGCTTGCGCGCAGTCAGCGGCCTGAGGTGCGGGGCGAGTTCGTCGGCGGAGATGTAGGTGCCGCCGAGGACGCTGAGGATGACGTAGTCGCCGGCCATCAGCACCGCGGGCGCGTCGCTGGCGATCAGGCGGGCGACGATCTCGTCGAGCTTGTCCAGGCCGTTGTGCGGCGAGCCGGTGTGGATATCGGCGACCACGTCCAGGCGCAGGCCTTCGCATTCGGGCGACCAGTGCGGCAGGGCGAAGTCGTAGTCGCGTTCGACCAGTTGCCGCGGTTCCCAGAAAAAGCCCCAGGCCAGACAGCCCAGCGCGATCAGCACGGTGCCGACGAATATGCGTTGCAGCCACGCGTTGCGCGGCCATGGGCGCCAGCCGCGCCGGGTCATGCGCGGATCATGCGCGCGCGTCCCGCGCCGCGTCGTCGGCGCCGCCGCGCTGCACCCAACGGGTCAGGTTCCAGCCGACCACGCCGGCGCCCAGCGCCACCGCCGCGCTCAGTCCGGCCAAGCCGGCGACGCCGGCGCCGGCGCTGCGCAGCGCCACCATGGTGCTGGCGACCATCACGTCGCCGAAGCGCCACACCGCGGTGTCGACCGCGTTCTTGCCCTTGTAGCGCAGGGTGCGCGCGGCGCTGGCGAACAGGCTCTCGCGCGCCGGGCCGACCATGCCGTAGGACAGGCCGCGGCTGATCACCAGCGCCAGCGCCACCGCCGGCAGCGGGCCGATCAGGCCGGCGGCGCCGGACGGCAATTGCGCGATCAGCGCGCCGTAAGCGGGAAACAGTTGGGTCAGCGGCTGGTAAACGTCGCCGACCACGGCGGCGAGGATCAGCACCGCCACCGTCACCACCGACCACACCCCGATCACCGCGGCCGCGCCGCGCCGCGACAGCAGCCACGGCGTGATCAGCACCTGGGTGCTCAGGGCGACGATGTTGGTCATCAGGTCGAGGTCGGCGGCGAAGCGGGTGCGCGACACCGCGTCGGCGAAGGTGGCCTTGGAGTAGTCCACGACCAGACCGTAGTTGACCGTGCCGATCCAGTCGCCGAGCAGCATCAGCACCGCCATCGAGCGCACGAACGGATTGGCGAAGATCTGCTTGATCCCGTCGAACATGCCGCCGCCGATGGCCGCTTCGTGCTGGCCCTCGAAGCGGCGCGTGCCGTGCACGCGCGACCACTGGCCCAGCGCCAGCACCAGTCCCAGCGCGACGCACAGCAGGCCGGCGGAGACCAGCAGCAGCGGCGCCACGCCGATCGTGCCGACCAGTTCGCGGGTCAGCGCCGGCCCGACCAGCGAGCCGACCGTGCCGCCGATGGCGATGATCGGGAACAGCCGCCGCGCCTGCCCTTCGTTCCAGATGTCGGTCATGAAGCTCCAGAACACCGACACCACGAACAGGTTGAACACGCTGATCCAGACGAAGAACACCACGCCCAGCGCGTGCGCGCCGAGCGGGCCGCGCTCGCCGAACAAGGGCACGAAGCCGATCAGGCAGGCGATGAAGAAGCCGTACACCAGCGGCACCACCACCCGCCGCGGGTAGCGCGAGACCAGCGCGGAGAACACCGGCGTGAGCGCCAGCGTGGCCAGGAACGAGGCGGCGTAGAACCACGGCAATTGGGTCGAGCCGACCGCGGCGCTGAGTTGGTCGCGGACCGGGCGGATCACGTAGTACGCGGTCAGCACGCAGAAGAAATAGGCCAGCGACAAGGCCACCGCGCGCCATTCCCCGGTGTGGACCCGTCCGCCGGACAGGGTGGCGCCTTGCACTGCCGACATCGCGTCGCTCCATGAGTGAACCGGCGGCGCCTCGCCGCCGGCCCTGCAGATCGTGGTCGGCCGCGCGCCGCACCGGCTCCGCGCCGTGCCCGCCGCGGCCGCCGCCGCCCCGCGCCGCCGTGGCGGCCGCGCGATTGCCGGCACGGTAGCCCAAGGCGCGGGTCGCCGCCACCACTGCGCGTGGCGCTTCGGCTCGGATCTCGCGCGGTAGGCGCGGCGTGAGCCGCGATCGCGGGGTGGCCGGTTGCGTCGTGTGTGCGGTGGCGCGGTCGCGGCTTGCGCCGCTCCTACAGTGCAATACGCGGCAGATGTTGGCGGTGCGGAGGGCTTGCCCTGTAGGAGCGGCGCGAGCCGCGACCGCGGAGCGGCCGGTTGCGTCGTATGTGCGGTGGCGCGGTCGCGGCTTGCGCCGCTCCTACAGTGCGATACGTGGCAGGCGTCGGCGGTGGGGAGGGCTTGCCCTGTAGGAGCGGCGTGAGCCGCGACCGCGGAGCGGCCGGTTGCGTCGTGTGTGCGGTGGCGCGGTCGCGGCTTGCGCCGCTCCTACAGTGCGATACGCGGCTTGCGCGGGCGGGGCCGGGTCGTTGGGAGCATTTACTCTAGGCGCCGCGCTTACGGTCGCCCGATCAGCGCCGCACGCCACGCCGCGCCTTAGCGGGAACCGCCAGTGCCCACCGAGTTCGACTACATCATCATCGGCGCCGGCTCGGCCGGCTGCGTTCTCGCCAACCGCCTCAGCGAGGATCCCGACACCCGGGTGCTGTTGATCGAAGCCGGTCCGCGCGATTACCACCCCTTCATCCACATGCCCGGCGGTATCGCCAAGCTGGTCAACCAGAAGGGCGTGAACTGGGACTACAACACCGCGCCGGAGCCCCAGCTCGACGGCCGCGCGCTGTGGTGGCCGCGCGGGCGCGTGCTCGGCGGCTCCAGCTCGATCAACGCCATGTGCTACATCCGCGGCGTGCCCGGCGATTACGACGAATGGGCCGCGCTCGGCGCCGAGGGTTGGAGCTGGAACGACGCCCTGCCCTATTTCAAGCGCAGCGAGCGCAACAGCCGCGGCGACGATGCGCTGCACGGCAGCCTCGGTCCGTTGTACGTGTCGGACCTGCGCCACACCAATCCGCTGTCGTCGGCCTTCATCGACGCCGCCGCGCAAGCCGGCTACGACCGCAACCGCGATTTCAACGGACCGCAGCAAGCAGGCTTCGGCTTCTATCAGGTGACCCAGAAGAACGGCGCGCGCTGCTCCACCGCCGTGGCCTATCTGGATCCGGCGCGCGAGCGCCGCAACCTGCAGGTCGTCACCGGCGCGCTGGTCAACCGCATCACCTTCGAGAACGGCCGCGCCGCCGGCGTGACCTATCGCCACGGCGGCCGCGCGATGCACCAGCGCGCGACGCGCGAGGTGCTGCTGTGCGGCGGCGCGATCAATTCGCCGCAGTTGCTGATGCTCTCGGGCATCGGCCCGGCGGCGCAGTTGCGCCGGCACGGCATCGAGGTGTTGGCCGATTCGGCGCAGGTCGGGCAGAACCTGCAGGACCATCTGGACATCTGCACGCTGTTCCATTCCACCCAGCGCGTGACTTACGACCGCGCCAGCGAAGTGAAGGCGATCTTCGATTACTTCCTGCGCGGCCACCGCGGCATCGGCAGCAGCAACATGGCCGAGGCCGGCGGTTTCGTGCGCTCGCAATACGCCAGCGACGATCGCGCCGACATCCAGTTCCACTTCGTGCCAGCGATGCTCGACGATCACGGCCGCCATCGCCTCGCCGGCGACGGCTACACCGTGCACGCGTGTTTCCTGCGGCCGCGCAGCCGCGGCCATCTGGAACTGGCCAGCGCCAGCGCCGGCGACAAGCCGCGCCTGCATCCGAATTACCTCGGCGACGCCGAGGGCTTCGATCTGAAGATGACCGTCGAGTGCGCCAAGCTCTCGCGCACGCTGTTGCGCCAAGCCGCCTTCGACGCCTATCGCGGCACGCCGATCTTCCCCGCCCGCGACGATCTCGACGACGCCGGATTGGCAGCGTTCGTGCGGGCGAAGGCCGAGAGCATCTACCACCCGGTCGGCACCTGCCGCATGGGCAGCGACGCGGCGTCGGTGGTCGATCCGCAATTGCGCGTGCGCGGCGTCGACGGGCTGCGCGTGATCGACGCCTCGGTGATGCCGACCTTGATCGGCGGCAATACCAACGCGCCGACGATCATGATCGCCGAGCGCGCGGCGGATTTGATTCGCGGGCGGGTTTGAGTTTCGGCATTCGGATCGGATCGGATCGGATCGGATCGAGGCTACGAAGCCGCGAGATGCCGCGTAACCCACCTGCCGTCATGCCCGCGAAGGCGGGGCATCTGGGGCTCCTCCGAAGCATCGCGCTGAAGTCTCTGGATCCCCGCCTTCGCGGGGATGACGTGCTGGGGATGACGTTCTAGGGAGGGCGTCCTCGGCGCGAGGTCGCCGGCTCGGAACGCGACGATCCCCGCCCGACAACGATCCCGACCTGACGCAACCATCCTGGCTCCCGCGACGCCCCGGCACGCCGCCCCGCCGCCTTGCCCACAGCGCCCCACCTCGAGACACCGAAAACAGCCGCGCCACCGACGCGGCCACCCGCCGCGTCCGCGCGGTTTTCCACCACCGAAAATCCTCATTCCCCCATTCACCCCCGCTTTGCCGAAAAGCAATTAATCCCTGAAAAAACAGAAACCTGAATGCGCTTGTTGTTCAACTCCCTGAGATCGGAGCTAGAATCGGGACACCCCGGTCTTTGCAGGCGCTGAGCGATGAAACGCGATCCTTCCCGACGCTCACTCACCCCTTGGCGCGTGAGTGCGCTCGCGGCGCTGCTCACCCTCACCCTGGGCTCCAGCGCGCAGACCTCGCTGCGCTGGCAGCCGGCCAATCCGTCCCTGCCCACGCCCGTGTCCACCGACGCGGTCGCGCGCGGCCAGGGCAGCGACGGCACCGCGCCGCAGGGCCTGGGCATCGGCGCGCCGGCCGACACCAATGTGCGCGTGCAGCCGCTCGCCGCCGGGTTCGACGTGCAGCAGTTCGAGTCGATGGCGCAGGCGATGGTCGCCGACCAGCGCATTCCGGGCATGGCCATGGCCATCGTCCACAACGGCCAGATCCTCAGCGCGCGCGGCTACGGCGTCACCGACGTGCGCAACGCCGAGCCGATCGACGCGCATACCGTGTTCCGCCTGGCCTCGCTGTCCAAGAGCTTCGCCGGCACCCTCACCGGCCTGCTGGTCAACGACGGCACCCTGCGTTGGGACAGCAAGATCGTCGACTACATGCCCGGCTTCCAGTTGGTCGACGCCGCCGCCGCGCACAACGTCACCGTCGCCGACGTGCTCAGCCACCGCGTCGGCCTGGGCCACAACACCTACGACCGCGATCTGGAGAACTACGCCGATTACCGCGTGCTCACCCAGAAGCTCGCCTACGCGCCGATGACCTGCCAGCCGGGCACGTGCTACGGCTACCAGAACATCGCCTTCAGCCTGATCGGCGACGTGGTGTTCGCCGCCACCGGCGATTTCTACAGCCAAGAGGTGCAGCGCCGCTTGTTCAAGCCCTTGGGCATGAACGACGCCAGCCTCGGCCTGGAAGGCATCACCGCCAGCGCGCGCTGGGCCAAGCCGCACGTGCGCGCGCGCGGCGGCTGGGCCTCGGTGACGCCGAAGCCGACCTACTATCAATTGCCGCCGGCCGCCGGCGTCAACGCCAGCGCCAGCGACATGGCGCAGTGGCTGATCGCCCAGACCGGCCACCGCCCCGACGTGCTGCCGCTGCCGCTGCTGGCCACGCTGCACCAACCGCTGGTCGATACGCCCAGCGAAATCCGCGGTTCGAGCTGGCGCCGCCAGCGCATCGGCTCGGCCGGTTACGCGCTGGGCTGGCGCGTGTTCGACTACGCCGGCCACCGCGTGGTGTTCCATGCCGGCGCGGTGCAGGGCTACCGCGGCATGGTCGCGATGATCCCCGAGCGCGACCTCGGCATCGCCGTGCTGTGGAACAGCGAGAGCGGCCTGCCCACCGGCCTGCTGCCGACCATCCTCGACCGCGCCATCGGCATGCCGGTGCAGCGCTGGCTCGACGTCGACGGCTTCGACGACCCGGGCCTGTACGCGTCCGAGGGCGTCGGCCCGGCGCGCGACATCAACGGCAGCAACGCGCAGAAGTCGACCGCGGCGCCGAAGTAAACCGTGCGCCATCGACGAACCGAGAGGCCCGCTTCGGCGGGCCTTTTCGTTGGCGGACGCCGCCTCGGCGTCTCGCAGAAGAAAGCCGGCCCGCTGGTTCGACGGCCGCCCTCGACTCGAAAGCCGGTCAAGCGCATCGAAAAAAGAAAGCCCGCTTCGGCGGGCCTTCTCGTTGCCAGCATCGGCCTGTCGCGGGCTCGGCTCGGCCGCGATGCTCGCGCTGCTCGGCCCGAGACCCGGGCCGGCTCAGCAGGCTCAGCGCGGATCGCTCTCCAACACCTGCTTGAGCCGCGCCAGCCCCTGCTCGTAATCCTTGCCGACCATCTTCTCCATCAGCAGCCCGAACCAGCGCGCGATCAGGTTGTAGCCGTGATCGCTGTCCAGCGCCCAGGTCACCCGCGTGCCCTCGCCCTCGGCGGCGAGCGTGTAGGTGGCGGTGGCCTGGCTGCCGTCGAAGTCCAGCGCGACGGCGATCTTGCCCGGCGGCACCGATTCGGCGATGCGCTGACTGCCGCGCCCGACCTTCTCGCCGTTCCAAGCCATGCCGGCGCCGACGCCGCTGTCCGGCCCGCTGTAGCTGTACTTCGCGCCGGGTTCGAGCTGATACCACGGCGACCACTCGTTGAAGCGCTTGAACGAATCGAGCATGGCGTAGACCTGCGCCGGCGGCCGGTCGATCGTCGTGGAGCGTTCGACGTGGGTCTTGTCCGGCAGCAACAAGCCGCCGCCGGCGAAGACCAGCGCGAGCAAGACGACGAGGTAGAACAGTCCCTTGAGCAGAGCTTTCACGGCGCGATCCCCGGACGGTGGCGTTGCGCCGATCCTAGCGCCCTCATCGCGCGGCTACGCGGCCTGCGGGCGGTTCGCCGACAAGAGGCGGTGCGCGCGGGACGGTGAACGAAGGTGAGCGGCGGCGATTCTCGGCGCGATCGTCGTGGCGAACCGCGGACCGAGCGCTGGCCGGCATCGGCGCGCGAGCGCGGCGGCGGAGATCAAGCGGACCCGCTAGCGCCGAGCGCGACGGTACGAACGCAGCGCGGAGCGGCAGCCCGCGAGTCGCGAGCGCGGGATGAGGACGACGCGAGCGGCAATCCGCGGTGAGCGCCGGATCGGAACGCTCGCCGGGCATCCGCCGTCGTGAAGCCGGCGCGGGGCCGACGAAGACCCGAAGCGAGGACGCGGCCGGAGCGAACACGGCATCGAGCGTCCTGTCGCCCCAACAGGCGCCACGCGAGGCAGCGGCGAGCCCGCACGAACGCGGCACGACGCCAGCCGACGGGGCGCGGCGAAAACCAAGACCCCCAATAAAAAACTCTCCCCCCGCCTGGGCTGCGGGGAGAGAGTCGGATTACGGCTTAATCGGGGCGCTGATTCAGATCAGCGGAGCCGGGGTCGCCGGCATGGCGGCGGCCTTCGGCTTGCGGGCGCGCTTGGCGGCCTTCTTCGGGGCCTTCTTCGCAGCCTTCTTAGCGGTCTTCTTGGCAGCCTTCTTGGCGGTCTTCTTGGTCGCCTTCTTCGCAGCCTTCTTAGCGGTCTTCTTGGCAGCCTTCTTAGCGGTCTTCTTGGTCGCCTTCTTAGCCGCCTTCTTAGCGGTCTTCTTGGTCGCCTTCTTGGCGGCCTTCTTGGCGGTCTTGCGGACGGCCTTCTTGGCGGCCTTCTTCACGGTCTTCTTGGCGGCCTTCTTGGCGGTCTTCTTGGTGGCCTTCTTGGCGACCTTCTTAGCGCCGGCCTTCTTGGCGACCTTCTTCGTCGCTTTCTTGGCGGCGGACTTCTTAGCGGCTTTCTTAACGGCCATGGGATGGCTCCTCGTCAGTAGTTGATCAGGGATGATCAGTGGTGGTGCGGTAAGCCCAGTTGTGAAGAACTCTGTGGTGGCAGAGCCGCGGGAGTCGGACCCGCGTGCAACCGCCGGCGCGCGAGGCGCGTCGGAACGGATCGGGGATCGCGTCCGGCCGTGGCGGCGACCGGACCGATGGCATGCCCGCCCAAGCGGCGGGCAGGGGCGGCCGCGCAACCGCGCGGCCAAACAAAAACCCGGGCCGCCGAACGCGTACCGGGTGCAGGGCAGGACGTCTTCGATGTCATCGGGTCTTTGGATGTCATCGGCGAAGAGAGCGGGGCCAACATTTCTGCAGAGGAAGCGAACCCGACGTCCACCGGTTTGATTGTCCGGGCGGAGGTTCGATTTGTGCTGCGTGTTGTCGCGCTGGCTGTTCTCACTCTCGTGGCAGGAAACGTCTGCTGGGCGAAACCTAATCACGCTTTTTGCCACTGTCAACAACCCCGGCGATTTTTTCTCCGCCCCGCCGACCCGACCGGCGCGGCCGGCGCGCGCTCGCGCGTCGTCGTCGAACGCGCGCGCATCGCGCGCATCGCGCGAACGAATTTCATCGACCTCGCTGAAACCCAAGCGTGGCGCGGGTTTCGGAGCGTTCGCGTTTTTTGTTTTCGCGCGACGCGATGCGCGCGCATGCGTTCGCGAACGCGACGAAGGCGTTGGCGACGAGCTGTACCGGAAGAAAAAATTCCTTTCCGCGGGCGCCTCCGATTTCGCGTCGCACAAGCCCGAATGCGCGAAAGTGCGCGAACTTTTTTCGGCCGCGACCGACCGTCGGTCGGTCGGTCGCGACCGCGCGCTGCGTTCGATGCGTCCGCCGCGGACGCGCGCGGCGGCGGCGAGCGACGACGTCGGCGAACGCGCGGCGCGGCGCGCGCGCGCCGGCGGCGAAGTCGGCGCGGCGGTTTCCTCGCCGCGTCGGCGTGCGCCGAACGCGTCGCGCCGGCATCGCGGCGTGCGGCCGAACGAGATGTCGCGAGCCTGTCGGAACGCGCGCGCGGCGACGCGCGGATGCGCGCGCGAAACGCTACGCGAAAGTGGCGCGCGCCTTTCTTCGCGCCGAACCGCGGCGGTGTTCCGCGCACCGCCGCGGTTCGGCGCGGGCGCGCGCATCGGGCGGCGGCGCGGACGCACGGCGGCAACGCGCGTGCCGGTCGACGCACCGGCGTGCACGGCGCGGCGGCCACCGCACCGACGACGCCCAAGCGACGGCGCGAACGTGGCCTCGCGAAAACGCGCAGGGCTTTTTCCCGAGCGAAAACGCTGCGCGTGCGAAAACGCCGGCGCGCCGCGCACTCGTTTCGGGTGCCCGCGCGGCGGGCTGCGAGCTTGAGCGAGGCGGCGCAAAACGTTCCTCGCCGACGCCGCTCCGACCTCTCCCGGCACGCGCGCCGATCGTCGCGACGAGCCGCGACGGCGTCCGCGAGCGACGCGCGCCGCCCTCGCGGCGATGTGCGCGTCGGCGTTACGGCCGCGTCAACAGCGCGCGTTGGAATGCCACCTCGTATTCGCATTCCGACCGCGCACGCCGATGCGTGCGGGTTCGCCGAGCGTCCCTCGCCGGGGACGATGAAGCGTTTTCAGAATCGGCGCGTCCGGCTCGGCGGCGAACCGAGCACGGTCGCGGCGAAGCGGCGCTCGCCGGGCACCGAGCATCGAGCGCAGACGGAACGCGACGACGAGGCGACCCGAACGGACGAGTCCTCGACCGTTGCGGTGGAGACGGCAGCGTCGGCGACGAGCTCCTCCCGCGGCGCCCGACTTCGCCGCTGCGCGAAGCGCGGGTTTCCGGCGAGGCCCGTTTGCGCGGCGTCCGAGTCGGCGGACCGAACCATCGGCGATCCGGCCCCGTCCGCTTCCGCGCGGACGACCTTCCCACGCGGTCCGGCTTCGCGGACGCGCGAAACGTCGATCGCGGACAAGGTTCGGCGCGAAATCGAGCGATCGGTTCGAGCGGACGCCAACGAACGTCGGGACCCGCGACAACGCATCGGCGCAACGCCCTGCCCGCCTTCGGGCACCGCTTCGCCGCCGCGCGGGACGACTCGCGGAAGGCGTTCGATCCCGGGTGCGATCCGCCTGAACCTCGACGCACCTCGCAGCCGCGAGCGCCGCGCCGGGAACGCGCGTTCGATCTTGGGTGCGGTCCGCCTCGACCTCGACGCGCCGCCGCAGGCGCGAGCGCCGCCCTGCAAACGCGCGTTCGATCTCCGGTGCGGTCCATCTCGACCTCGACGGCGCCCCGCAGGCGCGAGCTCCGCCCCGCGAACTCGCGTTCGATCTCCGGTGCGGTCCGTCTCGACCTCGACGCGCCCACAGGCGCGAACATCGCCCCGCGAACGCGCGACGGCGCGCTCGAGCGGCGCGGCGCCGGACCCACGCCCGGACGCCGGCCGAACCCCACCGCGCCAAACAAAACGGGGAGCCAGTCCCGAAGCCGCGTCGCGGTCCGGTCCTGCGCTCCCCGTGGGGCCGTGGCCGACGCGTCGGCCGCGGCGGACGATCAGTGGTCGTCGTCTTCCAGCAGCTCGGCGTAGTCGTCGGGCGAGAGCAGCTCGTTGAGCTGGTCGGGCTCGTCGATGGCGACGGTGTAGATCCAGCCTTCGCCGTACGCGTCTTCGTTGATGGTTTCCGGCTTGTCGGCCAGCGCGGTGTTGACCGCGGTGACGGTGCCCGAGACCGGCGCGTAGACGTCCGAAGCGGCCTTCACCGATTCGACCACGGCCGAGGCGTTGCCGGCTTCGACGCGGTCGCCGACGTTGGGCAGTTCGACGTAGACCAGATCGCCGAGCAGGCCCTGGGCGTGGTCGGAGATGCCGACGGTGACTTTGCCGTCGCCTTCGACGCGGGCCCACTCGTGGGACTTCATGAACTTCAGATCGCCGGGAATTTCACTCATGGCTGGGGCCTCGGACGTTGCGGGGAGACGCGGATATTGGCGCGTAGTTTAACGATGCCGGCGCGTCGTGGGAGGGGTTGACGACGACCGGCGCGAACGATCAGCCCGCGCCGGGAATCCGGAACGGTTCGCGGCCGCTGCGCAGCGCCGCGCCGAGCGCGCCGACGCGGTCCTGGCCCCAGAACGGTTCGCCGTTCAAGACATAGCCCGGCAGGCCGGGCAGGTCGCAGGCGATCGCCGCGGCGGTGTTGGCTTGGTAGGTGGCCTCGACCGCGGCGGTGCCGGCCGCGGCGAGGATCGCATCGGCATCGTGACCGCTGTCGCGCAACGCGCGCGCCAGCAGCGCGCGGTCGGCGATGTCCTCGTCCTGCGCCCAGATCGCGCGCAGCACCGCGTCCATGTACTGCGCCGGATCGCGGCCGGCCGCGCACAGCGCGATCGCGCAGCGGTCGGCCAGTCCCGGATCGACCGGGAAGTGCTTGGGCGTCAGATTCAGCGGCAGGCCGCGCTCGGCGCGCGCGCGCTGCAGTTCGATCAGGCGGTAGCGCTGGCGCGCGGGCGCGCGCTGGCCCAGCGGCAAGCCGCCGTTGGCCGAGAACAGCTCGAAGATGCGCACCGGCTTGTAGGCCAGCCGCGCGCCGGTCTCGCGCGCCAGTTCCAACAGCGGCGCGTGGCCGAGATAAACGTAGGGCGAGATCAAGCTGAAGTAGTAGTCGACGACGGCGCTCATGGCGGCAGCTCCATTCAGGTCGGCGGATCGAGGGCGCCGGTCGGCGGCGCGGATCGAGCGGGCGAGTTAGCGGAACGAATCTAAGCAACGGATCGGCGGGCGGATCGACGGCACGCGTCGGGCGACGAATCCGAGCGGCGGCTCGGACCCGCGGCGCTTGCGCAGCGCAGCGGATCCGAACGGCGCATCGCCGCGGCCTCCGGTCCGGCGATTGAGCCGGGCCGGCGCCGCCGCGGCGCGATCGCTCAGACCAGCACGCCGTCCTGCGCCTGACCTTCGCGCACGAACGGGAACTTGACCACGCGCACCGGCACTTCCTTGCCGCGGATGTCCACGCGCACGCCGCCGCCCGCGCCGAGCGCGATCTCGCCAGCGGGCACGCGGGCGAAGGCGATCGACTTGCCCAGGGTCGGCGAGAACGTGCCGGAGAGGATTTCGCCCTCGCCTTGCGCGGTCAGCACCTTCTGGCCGTGGCGCAGCACGCCCTTCTCGTCCATCACCAGCGCGATCATCTGGCGCGGCGCGCCGGCGGCCTTTTGCTGTTCGAGCTTGGCGCGGCCGATGAAGTCGCGGCCTTCGTCGAGCGCGACGGTCCAGGCCAGCGCGGCTTCATAAGGCGACACGGTCTCGTCCATGTCCTGGCCGTACAGATTCATGCCGGCTTCCAGGCGCAGCGTGTCGCGCGCGCCGAGGCCGGCCGGCTTCACGCCCGCGGCGAGCAGCGCGTCCCACAGCGCCACCGCGCGGTCCTCGGCGACCACGACTTCGAAGCCGTCTTCGCCGGTGTAGCCGGTGCGGGCCACGAACAGATCGATGCCGTCGGCGGTCTTGGCCTCGCCGGCGACGAACTTGCCGAGCTTGCCGATGCGCGCGCGGTCTTCTTCGCGCAGCAGGCCGATCAGCTTCTCGCGCGCGTTCGGGCCTTGCACGGCGATCATCGCCAGTTCCGGGCGCTCGGTGACGCCGACGCCGAAGGCCGCGGCTTGCTTCGCGATCCACGCCAGATCCTTCTCGCGGGTGGCGGCGTTGACCACCAAGCGGAAGTATTCCTCGTCGTGGAAATAGACGATCAGGTCGTCAATGACGCCGCCGTCTTCGTTGAGCATGCAGGTGTACAGCGCCTTGCCCGACTTCTGCAGCTTGTCGACCGAGTTGGCGACCAGGCGGCGCAGGAACTCGCGCACGCGCGCGCCGCGCAGGTCGACCACGGTCATGTGGCTGACGTCGAACATGCCGGCGTCGCGGCGCACCTGATGGTGTTCCTCGATCTGCGAGCCGTAGCTGATCGGCATGTCCCAGCCGCCGAAATCGACCATCTTGGCGCCGAGTGCGCGGTGGGCGTCGTTGAGGATCGTCTTCTGGCTCATGGGCGCTGCCTGCTCTGCTGGTGGGGGTGGGAGTCGGCGATTATCCCTCATGCGCGCGGCGCGCGGGTTTGCCGGATTTCGGTACCCCGGCGAATGGTGGGAGCGGTTTCAAACGCTTGGGGGTGGTCGTTTCGCGGCCGCGGCGGTTTTCGGCGTGACTGGATGACCCAAAAAACGTCGCGCCTGAAGGCCTCCCGCGCGGTGGCGCGAAGGCCTCAAGTCCGGTGTTTGTGCTCGGATGCGCGGAGACGGCGGCGAAGTCCGCCGACTTCACTCCCCGTCGGGACCTTCGTTGTAGCAAGTCACTTCGGTGGGTTTGATCCCGACGAACTTGCCTTTGCCCCGATCCAGCCGCACCGCCCAACGCACCGCGTCGAAGGTCTCGCGCGCCTCGGCGTTGTCGACCAGGGTGTCGATGATGGCGATCACGCCGGGGTCGCCGGCGCCGTCGAACAAGCAGGTCGAGATCGATACGCGCTCGCCGCGCTGCAGCTTGGGATAGGCGACCACGTCGGTGATCTTCCAGCGCGCCTCGTTGCCGGCGCGGCCGACCAGCTCGGCCGCGTACAGCAGTTGCGAGCGGTCTTCGCTGTCGTCGATGGTGCCGACGCTGCGCGCGCAGATCTGCTCGGCGCTGCGGCCGCTGCCGACGCAGCCGCCGGTGTTGGAGCGATAGCCGTCGGGATACGGCGGCACCACCCGGCCGATCCAGTCGCGCATCGCGGTCTTGCCGTCGTCGCGCACCGAGGGCGGGCGGCTGAGGATCGGCCCGTTCGGCGTCGCCGCGCCGGTCGGGGCCGGCGCGTTCTGCGCCGGCTTACCCGGCGCGCCGCTCTGCGCGAGCTTGCCCGCCGCTGCGGGATTCGGCGCCGGCGTGGTCGGCCCGGCCTGCGCGGCCAGACACAGCCCCAGCGCGCACGCGCCCAGCGCCGCCGACGCGCGCCGCCGCGCCGTCGCGCGCGACCACCGCTGGGCGCAGCGCGCGGCCACTCAGCCCGCCGCTTC
This sequence comes from Lysobacter sp. K5869, assembly GCF_018847975.1. Classification (NCBI taxonomy): domain Bacteria; kingdom Pseudomonadati; phylum Pseudomonadota; class Gammaproteobacteria; order Lysobacterales; family Lysobacteraceae; genus Lysobacter; species Lysobacter sp. K5869. The sequence continues at coordinate 5,686,466 of NZ_CP072597.1, forward strand.
CACGTGCAACAGCATCGCGTCCGCGCCGACTACGCGCACCAGCGCGCCGGCCGGCAGCTCGGGGCCGCTGACTTCCCAGAACGCATCGGCGATCTGCACCCGCCCGCGGCCTTGCGCGATGCCGCGTTCCAGCGGCACCACGCGTCCGATCAGTTGTTCGGCGCGGCGGTTCAGCAGCGGCCGGTCGCTGGCCGGTTCGCGCTTGCGGAACCAGGTGCGGTAGATCTGGATCGAGACGAAGCTCAGCACCACGAACGCCGCGACCTGCGCCAGCACGGTGGTGCCGGGCAACGCGAGCACCAGTACGAACACCGCGGCCGCGGCCAGACCGAGCCACAGCATGAACGCGCCCGGCGCCAGCGCTTCGGCCGCGAACAGCAGCAGCGCGATCGCGGCCCAGACGACGGTCGGCCCGTTCCAGTTCATGTCACGCCCCGCTGCGCGGCGGCCGCGCGGCATTGGACGGCTGCTGCGCCATCGCGTCCTTGGCCAGTTCGGCGATGCCGGCGAGCGAGCCGATCACGCCGGCCGACTCCATCGGCATCATCACGAACTTCTGGTTCGGCGCTTCGGCCAGCGATTTGAACGCCTCGATGTACTTCTGCGCGACGAAGTAATTGATCGCTTGCACGTTGCCGGCGGCGATCGCGTCGGACACCAGTTGGGTCGCCTTGGCCTCGGCTTCGGCCAGACGCTCGCGCGCCTCGGCTTCGCGGTAGGCGGCCTCGCGCTTGCCTTCGGCTTCCAGGATCGCGGCCTGCTTGTCGCCCTCGGCGCGCAGGATTTCCGACTGGCGATGGCCTTCGGCTTCCAGGATGTTGGCGCGCTTCTCGCGCTCGGCCTTCATCTGCCGGGCCATCGAATCGACCAGATCGCGCGGCGGCTGGATGTCCTTGAGTTCGATGCGGTTGACCTTCAGCCCCCACGGGTGGGTGGCCGCGTCGACCGCGTTGAGCACCTTGGTGTTGATCTCGTCGCGCTTGGACAGCGATTCGTCCAGGTCCATCGAACCGATCGCGGTGCGGATGTTGGTCATGACCAAGTTGAGGATCGCCACTTCCAGCTGAGCGACCTCGTACGCGGCCTTGGCCGCGTCCTGCACCTGGAAGAACACGATCCCGTCGACCTTGACCACCGCGTTGTCCTTGGTGATCACGTCCTGGCTGGGCACTTCCAGCACCTGTTCCATCATGTTGATCTTGCGGCCGACGCCGTAGATCACCGGGATCAGGAAATGCAGGCCGGGTTCCAGGGTGTGGGTGTAGCGGCCGAAGCGCTCGACCGTCCACTGGTAGCCCTGCGGGACCATGCGCACGGTCTTGAACAGCAGCACCACGCCGGCGAACACCACCACCATCGCGAGAAAACTGGCACCCATGACTACCCTCCTTAGTCCTTGTCTTATGGGCGCAGTATAGGCCCAGCCGCCGGCTGCGACCCTTCACGCCCCTGGCGCATCCTTGCCTGGGAATGCCGCCCGAACCCATGCCCCTGCCGCCGCCCTCGCCCGCCTCCGACCGGCCCGTGTCGAGCTTCGCCATCGACGTGCCCGAGTCGTTGCTGGCGCGCGCGCGCGCCGGCGAGGACGCGGCGTTCGAGCAGATCTACCGCTGGTTCGAGCGGCCGGTGTTCACCCTGGCGGTGCGCATCGCCGGCGACCGCGACGAGGCCACCGAAGTCCTGCAAGAGACCATGCTCAAGGTGCTCACGCGGATCGGCGACTTCCGCGGCCACCGCGACGGCAGCGGCACGCCGTTTTGGGGCTGGCTTCGCCAAATCGCGGTGAACGAGGCCCTGATGCGCCTGCGCAACCGGCGCCGCCACGAGCACGCCGACAGCGACGAGGAACATCTGGCCGACGACCGCATTCCGCCGCCGCCCGCCGCGGCCGACGCCGCCGCGCTCGGCCGCGCGCTGGCGCAACTGCCCGAGGCCACCCGCAGCGTGCTGTGGCTGTACCACGCCGAGGGCTACACCCACGAGGAGATCGCCGCGCTGATGCAGCGTTCGATCAGTTTTTCCAAATCGCAGCTTTCGCGCGGCAGCCGCCGCCTGCGTCAGTTGCTGGAACCGGAGCAGGCCCATGCCTGATCGTCCCCCGCTCTCTCCGGGCCTGCCGCCTTCCGGCAACGCCCCTGCCGCCTGGGCCGACGCGTTCGCCGCGTTGCCCGCCGAAACGCCGCCGGCCGACGGCTGGGCGCGCGTGGCCGCGCGCCTGCCCGAGCGGCGCGCGGCGGCCGAGTTCGTCGCGCCCAAGGCCGCCGCGCCGCGCGCGCCCGCGCGCTGGCGCTGGGCGATGGCGGCGATGCTGGCCGCGGCCCTGCCGCTGGGCGTGTGGCTGAGCCTGCGCGCGCCGCGGCCGGCGGCGGACGCGTTGCCGCCGGCGCCGTTGGCGCAAGAATCCGCTGCGCAGCGCGGGCCGCGGGTCGCCACCGTTCCGTCCTCCCAGGCCAACGAAGCCCCAGCCGCCGATGCCGGCGGCAAGCCGCGCACCGAGCGCGCCGCGCCGGACGCGGCCGCGCCGAACGCCGCCGACAACGAACGCCGCATCGCCCGCGCTGTGACCTCGCCCGCGCCCGAAGCCGCGCCCAAGGACCCGCCGCGCCGCCTCGACACCCGCGTCCTGCCCGCTGCGGCATCGAACGCCGCCGACGACACCCGCCTGACCGCGCAACTGCGCGATCTGCAAGCCGAGTCCGCGCAGTTGGAAGCCCTGGTCGCCGCCGCGCGCGACGATCGCGTCGCCAGCGCCAGCGCCGCGGTGATGAGCGCCGGCCTCGACCAGCGTCTGCGCCTGATCGACGCCGCGCTGATCGACGCCGCCCTGCCCGCCGACGCGCGCGTGGCGCTGTGGCGCGAACGCGTGGACTCGCTGCGCTCGCTGGCCGGGGTGGAAAGCACCCAGCGCTGGTACGCCGCGCGCGGCGAGCGCTACGACGGCGCGCTGGTGCGCGTCGACTGACCGGCCGAACCCGAATCCGACCGCTGACCGAACCGACTTACCGAACCGATGCAACGACGTTTCTTGGAGACCGCCATGTCCTCCCGTTACCTGCTTCCCGCCCTGCTCGCCGCCGCGATCGGCGGCGCGCTCGCGGTCCCCGCCGCGGCCGGTGCCGCGCCCATCGACGCCGCCCAGGCGCCGGCCGACGCGCCGCGCAAAAACCAGGTCTATTTCTTCAGCTACGACAGCGCCGGCGACCGCGCCCCGCGCCTGATCGCGCAAGTCCGACCAACCGTGCTGGAGATGCGCCGCGGCGCCTACCCGGCCGGCGCCGTGCCCGAGCCGCCGCCGTTCGGCCCGGTGCTGATCAGCGACGACCTGCGCGGCCCGCAACTCGGCGTGATCCTCGCCCCGGACGAGCGCAGCGGCGTGGCCATCCTCGCGGTCACGCCCGGCAGCGCCGCCGCGCGCGCGGGGCTGCGCAGCGGCGACCGTTTGCTCGCGGTCGGCGAGCGCACGCTCGGCGGCAAGAACGGCGAGGCGCGCTTGAACGAAGCGCGCGCCCTCATCGGCAAGCTCGAAGTCGGCAAGCCCGCGCGCATCCGTTACCAGCGCGAGCAGCGCGAGGCCACGGTCGAACTCGCGCCGCAGGTCGGCGAGCGGGTCATGGTCTATCGCAACCCCGACGGCACCGAGTACGTCACCAACGCCCAAGTGCGCACCATGCGCATCGCGCGGCCGGCGCCGGCCGGCGAAGTCGCGGTGGCGCCGGGCGTGCGCACCGAGATCTACCGCATCGGCCCGGACGTGGATTGCGGCGACAAGAGCAAGAAGCACCCGGCCTGCACCATGCCGCTGATCAGCGAGGCGCTGCGTTGGAACGGCCTCAATCTGGCCTCGGTCGACGCCAAGCTCGGCCGCTATTTCGGCGCCCGGCGCGGCGTGCTGGTGATCAGCGCGCCGGAAGGGCTCAAGGGATTGGAGGCGGGCGATGTGATCCAGAGCATCGACGGCCGCAACGTCGACACCCCGCGCGAAACCATGGAGGCCCTGCGCGACAAGCCCGCGGGCGGGCAAGTCGAGATTGGCTACCTGCGCGACCGCGGCGCCGCCAAGCTCAAGCTCACCGTGCCCAAGCAGATCGCCTGGGTCCCGCCGGCGCCTCCTGCGCCGCCCGCGCCGCCCGCGCCGCCTGCACCGCCGCCTCCGCCGCCGTCGCCTCCCGCACCGCCGATGCACGCGCCCGCTCCGCCGGCGCCGCCCACACCGCCTGCGCCGCCTCCGCCTGCGCCACCGAAAGGCAAGGTCGCGCTCGCACCGCCCGCGGCGCCCGCGCCCGTGCCGTTCGCCTATTCCGCGTCGAGTTATCGCATCGACTGAGCGGCGCGCGTTTCCCTAGTCGAGCCGGCGGCAGTACGCGCCGGCCCGTCTTTTATCCGACGCACGAAGTGCTCGTGTAGGAGCGGCGTGAGCCGCGACCGCGGAGTAGCCGGTCGCGTCGTAAGCGCGGTGTCGCGGTCGCGACTTGCGTCGCTCCTACAGGCAGATCGCGTGGCGGCGCTGACGCGGCTGGTTCGACCCGCGATGCACGAAGTTCCCCTGTAGGAGCGACGCGAGTCGCGACCGCGGAGTAGCCGGTCGCGTCGCCAGCCCGGTGGCGCGGTCGCGGCTCACGCCGCTCCTACAGGTAGATCGCGTGGCAGCGCGGGGCGCTGGAAAGAAGAAGGCCGGGCATGCGCCCGGCCTTCGTCGTTTCGGCATCGGTGCGGAGTCGCTTACTCCGCCGGCGCCGCGGTCACCCACTTGGCGAACACCGCATCGATGTCCTTGTCGGCCACCTTCTTGCCCGCTTCCAGCTTGCCGGCCTGCTCGAACAGCGGAACGATCATCGCCATCCCGTCGATCTTGGTCTTCAGCCGCACGCCCGGCGCCTGGCCCAGGTAGCGATCCCAACGCTCGCGCACCTTGCCCCAGAAGCCCTGCGTCGCCTTCCAATAGGCATAGGCCGGCTTGAAGTCCACGTCCTGGGTCTTGACGTAATCGTTGAAGCCGAACTCGCGCGCCAGTTGCTCCTGGCTGCCGTCGGGCTTGCGCAGCACCTTGGTGTTGAACTGCTCGTGGGTCCAGCCGTTCGGCGTCAGCGTGTGGCGGTTGATCGCGACGATGGCGTTGTAGTCGCTGCGCTTGGTGTACTCGCGCCGCGGCAGCGGGCGCCAGCTCGCATCGCTGGTCCAGGTGGCGGCGCCGGCCGCGTAATCCCAGCGCCCTGTGCCGCAGTAGCGCGGCGCGTCGCTGACCTCATACACGCACTGGGTCCAGGCGCCGCGGTTGAGTTCGGCCGGAATCTTGCGCACCTGCCAGGTCTGGTCGGCGCTGAACTCGAAGCGTTGCGGCGCCTCGAACGTCCAGTCCTGACGCCAGTGCTTGGTCACGTGGCCGCTCTTGCCGTCCACGAGGATGTGCTGCAGAACGATCTTAGTCGGCGTGTCCTCGACCACGATCACCGTCTCGTTGCCGCCGCTGCGCATCGCCGGCGCGCGCTCGTAGCCGGGCTTGAGCAGCACGGTTTCGTCGAAGGCGAAATCGACGATGTATTCGCCCTGCATCGCCAGGATCGAGGCGCGGTCGCGGGCCGGATCGACGGCGGACGGCGCGGCGGTTTGGGCCAGGGCGAACGGGCTGGAAAGCAAGCAGGTCGCCAGCACGCTGGCGCGGAAGTAGCGAAGGTTCATAAGGTCTCGATTGGCGGTTTAGCTGTAAACGAAAGAAAGAAGAGATAAGGAATCGGCGTTCAGCGCCGCGGCGGCGCCAGACAGCAGCAAGCGTCGGCGTCCTCGTCCAGGCGCACGCCCGCCGCGTCGGCGATGCGCCGCGCCTGCGCGCGTCCCAGCGACGACAACGCGGCCGCTTCGGCCAGCAGCACGCAATGGCCGGCCTCGTCGCGCAGCACGCTCAGGCGCAAGGCCTGCGCGCGCGAGCCGCCTCGCAGGCGGCGCCACCAGCGCGCGGCCGCGGCCCAGGCGCTCGCGCGCGAAGGCACGCAGGCGAGCGACGCCGCGGCATCGTCCCAGGCGAGAAAGTCGCTGTCGGCAAGCAGGTACAGACGCCAGCATTCGCGGCCGGCGGCGTCGCGGAACGACAGCGCCTCGTCGGCGCCGTCGCCCAAACGCCGCGCCTCGCGCGCCGCCCGCCAGCCTTCCAAGGCATCGCGCTGGCGGCGCGGCCGCAGGCACAGCACCGTCGCCACCGCCGCCAAACGCTCCGGCGCCGGCAACGCGCCGCGCGCGCCGCCGTGGCCGGGCAGCAAGGCGAACATCGACGACGGCGCCGCGCGCACGGCTTACCAGCTCACCGCCACGCTGGCGCCGACGTTGCGGCCCGGCGCGGTGTAGCGGTCGAGGATGCGGCTGCTCGCGGTCAGCGTCCCGGGCACGTCGCCGTTGTCCCAGTAGGTCTTGTCGCCGAGGTTGAACACGCCGGCGTTGAACTTGGCGCCCGGCGCGAAATCCCAGTGCGCGAGCAGATCCAGCACGCCGTAGCCCGGCGCGGCGAAGCGGCCGGCTTCGGGCAGATCGCTCTTGCGGCGGGCGAAACGGCCGGCCAGTTCGACGCCCCAGGTGTCGCGGTCGTAGGCCACGCCGACGGTCGCGGTCAACGGCGCGATCAACTCCAGCGGACGGTCCTCGGTCTTGTCCTCGCCCTTGCTGTAGGCCGCGGCGAACCGCGTCGACCAACCGGCCAGCGACGGATTCAGTTCGCCCAGATCCACGCCGCCGCGCAGCTCGACGCCGCGGATGCGCGCCTTGGCCACGTTCTGCGACTGGAACACGATCAGCGGCGTCTGCGGCGGCGCGCTGACCTGACGGCTGGATTCGATGAAGTCCTTATAGTCGTTGTAGTAACCCGACAGCTGCGCATACACCGCCTTGCCGCTGTAGCGCAGACCCAGCTCGTAACCGTCGCTGGTTTCCGGCTTGAGGTTCGGATTGGGAATCGCGGTGTAGCCGAACTGCAGATTGGTGAACCCCAGGTTCACGTCGTTGTAGGGCGGCGCGCGGAAGCCGCGCTGGTAACCGCCGTACAGCGACCAATCCTGAGCGAAGTGCCAGACCGCGCCGAGCTTGGGCGACACGCTGGTCTTGCTCAGATCGCTGATTTTCACCCCGGGGTTGTCGCCGTTCCAGATCGCATCGCCTTGCGGCTTGAGCTCGTAACGGTCCACGCGCACCGCCGGCACCAGCCGGAACGCGCCGTCGGCGAAGCGGATCTCGTCCTGCACGAACACGCCGGCGTTGCGGGTCTTGCTGATCGGGAAATCGCGCACCGGGAAGGCGTCGGGCGAGATCGTGGTGCTGACGGCGCCGGTGGTCAGGTTGACCGAGCGGCCGTCGCGCTTCTGGCGGAATTCGGTTTGTTCGTACTCGAAACCGTAAGTCAGCGTGTGCTCGACCGAACCGGTGGCGAAGCTCTTGTGCGCGGTGGCTTCGGCGCCGTATACGCGCTGATCGAAGTTGAACTCGCGCAGGCGCAAGGTCGGGCTGGTGTCGCGTCCGCCGATCACGGTCGCGCGCTGCTCGCGCGTGCGCTGGGTGGTTTCGCTGTCCTGGCGGTAGACCTGCCAGCTCAGCGAATCGGCCCAGGCGCTGTCGAGCGCATCGATTTCATGGGCGAAGGCCACCCGGACGCGGGTTTGATGATCGTTGCCGAACATCGACAGCACCCGCGTGCGCGGCGCGGTCGGCGGCAAGCCCGGGGTCAGCGCGCCGATGCCGAGCGCGCTGAACACGTCGGTCTTGGTGCGGTCTTCGCTGCCTTCCACGGTCAGGCGGAAGCGCTGGTTGTCGCTGGGCGCGAACACCAGCTTGGTCAGCAGGCTGCGGCCCTCGAAATTCTGCGGATTGGCGCGGGTGCGGGTGCCGTCGTGGGCGTCGTTGTCGCCCTGGTTCTCGGTTTCCTTGCCCTGATGGTGGTTGACCACGACCAGGCCGGACCAACGGTCGCCGCCGAAGGCGGCGGTGGCGCTGCCGTAAATCCCTTCGTTCTGGCTCTCGGCGCCGAGCTTGAGGCCGAAGTAGGACTTGGCGCCGTCCTTCAGATAGTCCGCGGGGTCTTTCGTCACGAACGAGACCACGCCGCCGAGCGCGTCGGAGCCGTGCAGCGCGCTCGACGGGCCGCGCACGATTTCGACTTCCTTGACCGTGTCCAGATCGACGAAGTTGCGCCCGGCGTTGGAGAAGCTGCCGATGGCGAAGCTGTCGGACACCGAGATGCCGTCGACCAGCACCCGCACGCGGTTGCCGCCGAGGCCGCGGATGCGGATGTCGCCGAGGCCGAAGCGTTCGCGGTTGCCGCCGACGTCGATGCCCGGCTCGTAGCGGAACAGGTCGCGGATATTGCGGCTGAGTTCGTTGTCCATGCGCTCGCGGTCGATCGCGCTGACCGTGGCCGGCACGTCCTGCACCGCGCGCTCGGTGCGGGTGGCGCTGACCACCACGCGGTTGAGTTCGTTGACCTCGCCGCTGGCGGCGGCGTCGGGCGCGTCGGCGGCGTGCGCGGCCGGCAGCACCAGCAGCAAAGCCAGGGCCAGCGCGGAGCGCGCGGGAAGAGCGGAACGGAAAGCGAGGCGCGCGGACGCAGCCTGGGTGTGGACGCGGGACATTCTTCGACTCGGTTGGTTGGAAAGTTGGAACCGAGGCGAGCTGGCATCCGCAAAGGATTGGGGCTGGCAGCCTGGGAGCGAGGTGCTGGCGGGTCGGCGGACCGACGCACCGCACCGCGCCCGGAGGTGGGCGCGGTGCGGGTGGCGCTTGCGATGGCGGCCGGGGCCGGCCTGCTTCGGCAACGGCGATTCGCAGCGTGGGCTTCGCGGTTTTCGGCCGCGGGCCGTGGATGGGATCGACGTGGGAGAGAGGGGTGTTGCCGAGCGGGTGGGCTGGTGGCGCGCCGGGGCGCGGGGTTGGAACGGTGGACTTCGGTGTCGCGGTGCGGCTTAGCGGGCTTGGGTGGGCTCGCTGGTGTTCGGATCGTTGTTGCGTGGATCTGAAGCGATTCGGCTCAGCGGAAGGCGCTTGGTGCGAGGCGCGCCGTGGTTGGATCGTTGCTTCCTCGACGCAGCCCGATTGATGGAGCGGGCTGCGCTTGGCGGAACGTTGCGTACGGGGGCGATGGATCGTCGGCCCCTGCTCTGCCCGATGGTGGAGCGGGATGTCGCTTAGCGGGCTTGGCTGGGGCGCGCCGTGCGCGGGGTTACTTGGTCAGGATCAACTTGTCGTTGCGGGTATGGCGCAGGCGATAGACCTCGCCGCCGTGGCGGATCAGGACTTCGCGCGCGCCGCGCAGCAGGGCGGCGCTTTCGACCAGTCCGCCTTGGGCGGCGGCGACGATGGCCGAAGCCGCCGCGGCGGCCGGCGCGACCGAGGCGACCGGCGGGGCGACCGCGGCCAGGGAACGATCAGTACGGGGCTTCAGCTGCAGCACGGGGTTGCGCAGAGACATGGCGGTGACTCGTTCGGGGGGGTGGGCTCCCGAATGATGATAATGATTCTCATTTGCCAGTCAACACGCGATTGCAGTGTTTTGCGAGGCCGGTCAAGCCGCTCGTCGGCGGTTGCGACAGCCCCAAGCCGCCGCGCAAGCAGTCCGGAGTCCCTGTAGGAGCGGCGCGAGCCGCGACCGCACCAATCCAACCACGCCGAACGTTGCCTGCTCCCGGCCTGTGACCAGCGCTTCGTCTCGGAGCCGACGCCGAAACGAAGCCTTCGCCGCAACCGCATTGGCGCGGTCGCGGCTTGCGCCGCTCCTACAGGGAGCGACCGCGACTACGCTCAGGCGGTGACGGCTTCCACCCGCTGCCACGCCGCGTCGTCCAGCTTGATCTCCAGCGCGCCCAAGTTCTGCAGCAACTGCTCCACCCGGCTCGCGCCGAGAATCGCCGTGGACACATGCGGATTGCGCAGACACCACGCGATCGCCAACGACGCCGGCGCCACGCCCAGTTCCGCCGCCAGTTCGACGAACGCCGTCACCCGCTCGATCCGCCGCTGTTCCGAACTACCGACCGCGATCTTGCGCAGCCATTCCTTGTCCGCTTGGCCGAGCCGGCTCTCGCCCTCGAAGCCGCCGCGGTATTTGCCGGTCAACAAACCCGACGCCAGCGGCGACCAGATCGTCGTGCCCAGGCCGAGTTCGGCGTACAGCGGCGCGTATTCCAACTCGACCCGCTCGCGGTGCAGCAGGTTGTACTGAGGCTGCTCCATCGTCGGTGCATGCAAGTGATGAGCGCGCGCGATCTTATGCGCTTCGCGGATCAACGCCGCCGGCCATTCCGAGGTGCCCCAGTACAGCACCTTGCCCTGGCGCACCAACGTGTCCATCGCCCAGACCGTCTCTTCCACCGGCACGTCCGGATCCGGGCGATGGCAGAAATACAAATCCAGATGCTCGACCCGCAAACGGCGCAGCGCGGCATGACAGGCTTCGATTACATGCTTGCGCGACAAGCCGCGCTGGGTCGGCTTGGGCTCGGCTTCGGCGCCGAAGAACACCTTGCTCGACACGCAATACCCGTCGCGCGGCAGGCCGAGTTCGGCGATCGCCTCGCCCATCACCCGCTCGGCCTCGCCGTTGGCGTAGCCCTCGGCGTTGTCGAAGAAATTGACGCCGTGGTCCCAGGCCGCGGCGATCAGCTCGCGCGCGGTGGCGCGGCCGATCTGCGCGCCGAAGGTGACCCAGGCGCCGAAGGACAGCGCGGAAATCTGCAGGCCGGACGAACCCAGTCGACGGTATTGCATAGCAAGGCTCCGAATCGGATGGACGATTGCGGGCATGCTACGCCGATGAAGGCGATGACGAAGGACGGCAGCGCACGATGAACGCCGGCATCCGGGTTTGGCTCGCGGGCTTGATCGCGGTCGCGGTCGCGCTGCTCGGTTGGCAACTGTGGCGCGGACGCGGCGCGGAGCCCGCCGTCGCGGCGACATCGCCCGTCGGCGCGCCGCCCGCGGCATCGAGCGCGCCCGCACCTATCGCGCCGGCGCCGCTTCCGCCCGCCGCCGCGCCGACCGACTATCGTCAACGCCGCCAGGCCGAACTGCGCCTGCGCGCCGACGCCGGCGACGGCCATGCCGCCTGTCAGCTCGGCGTCGACCTGCTGCGTTGCGCCGATACGTCCGCCGCGCAGCAATTGCTCGCATCGGCCGAACAAAATTCCGCCGCTGGGCTGGCGCCGGAGCAACGCGCGTACATGACGCGGATGGAAGACCGCGCGCGTCGGATCCTGGCCGAATGCCGCGACGCGCACAGCGACGCGTGGCGGCAAGGCAACCGCTATCTGCGCCAAGCCGCGCTGGCCGGCGAGCCCGAGGCGATGTACCGCTATGCGCGCGGCGATTCGGTGTTGCTGGACTATTCGCATCTCAACACGCCCGAGTTCGACCGCTGGCGCGCCGAGGCGGGGCCGTTGCTGCAGTTGTCGTTCGAGGCGGGTTATGTGCCGGCGATGTTCGAGCTGATGGCGGCGTACAGCGACGATTCTTCGCCGCTCGCCGGCTTGATCGCCAACGATGCGACCAAGGCGCGCGCGATGCGCCTGCTGATTTCGCGGCTGACCGCGAAGTCGGCCGATGCGCCGGCTTCGCGCGATGCGGCGCTGGAGCCGGCGGCGGCGGCGTTGGCGGCGCAGTGGCAGCGCGAGTACTTCGCAGCGGTGAAGCCGCCGTTGCAGCGGGCGCCGCGGGTGTTGCCGGCGAGTTTCGCGGCGTTGTATTCCGAGGATGGGGGAGAGACGCCGGCGTGTTCGCAGTGAGCGCGTTTTTCGCGGTCCCGTTGTAGGAGCCGAACGAGCAGCTGCCGAGCGCAACGATCTGGTGGCGTCGAGCACATCCGAAGCTTCGCGACTTCCAGTCCATCATTTCGGTGAACGCCGGCATCCGCTGGACCTTGCTGTTGCTGTTGCTGTTGCTGTTGCTGTTGCTGTTGCTGTTGCTGTTGCTGTTGCTGTTGCTGTTTCCGCTCTGGTTCTTGATCGGACGCATCCTCACCCGAGGCCCACGTTCCGCAGCCCCGGAGGGCGCGCGCATGGATGCGCGCGTGCGCCGTAGGGGCATGGATGCCCCTTACGGCGCAGCCCCGCGCCGGGTGCTGGACCTAGTGGCTCTTGATTCGAAAACAGGGAAAGCGCCTTTCTTTGGTTACTTTCTTTGGCAAGACAAAGAAAGTAACTCGGCCGCTTGCGGACGAAAGCTTTTAGCGTTTGATCTTCGCTTGTCGTCGTGCGTCTCTTGCGAGCGGAAGCGGAAGCAACATCAAAATGGATTCCGGCTTTCGCCGGAATGACGGGGTGTGGGCGGCGCTTCTCGCAGGTGGCGAACATCCTACCCACCGTCATTCCGGCGAAAGCCGGAACCCATTTTGACTTTGCTGTGGGTTCGCTCTCAACGCAACAACGAGTGACGACAAGCTCCAATCCAAAGCGTTCCGTCCGCAAGCGGCCGAGTCACTTTCTTTGTCTTGCCAAAGAAAGTAACCAAAGAAAGGCGCTTTCCTTGTTTTCGAATCAAGAGCCACTAAGGCTCGACGTTGCGCGGGGCCGCGCCATAAGGGTCATCCTGACCCATGGCGCGCGTGCGCATCCATGCGCACGCCCTCCGGGGCTGCGGGGCGTGGGCTTTGGTTGGAGATCCGTCAAGGCGAAGGCAACTGCAACAGCAACGGCAAAATGGATTCCGGCTTTCGCCGGAATGACGGGCGGATGAGTTTTCGACGTAGTTGTGTTGCCGCGGTCGCAGCTTGCGCAGCTCCCACAGGGGGCCAAACGGGATGGGTGCGCGAATGGGAAGGGGCGCGGGGTTCGTCTCTGGCGACCGCGATTAGGCCGTCGCGGCGTCCCAAGCGAGAAAGCCTCTCATTTGCTGCAGATCCCCACCGATGTGGCTACAATGCGCGCACTTTCCTCCTCCGGGGAGTAGCCCACCCGCCGGCTTCGGCTCGCGGGGGCATGCGTCAACACACTTGGCCCACAGGCCATGGCGCATGAGCGGCAGCCAGCGCGAGCGTTCACGCCTCGAGCCAGCGACCACGGGCAAGACCGAAGGCAGGCGTTGTGCGTACCCGGGTCGGGCCGCGCGGCGTTTGCCTTCGCGTCCACGCGAATGCCCGACCCTGGAGCTCTCATGGATCTGTCCCACTTCCCGGCCTGGGTCGTCGCCTCCGCCGTGTCCACCGGCACCGTCGCGCTCGCCGAAATCGGCGATAAAACGCAGTTGCTGGCTTTGCTGCTGGCCGCGCGCTTCCGCAAACCGATCCCGATCATCGCCGGCATCCTGCTGGCCACCTTGCTCAACCACGCGCTGGCCGCCTGGTTCGGCACCCTGGTCGCCGCGTTCCTGAAGCCCGAAATCCTGCGCTGGGTGGTCGCCGCGAGCTTCCTGGCGGTGGCGATCTGGACGCTCAAGCCGGACCAGCTCGACGAAGGCGAGACGAAGTTCTCCGCCCGCGGCGCCTTCATCGCCACCACCATCGCGTTCTTTTTCGCCGAAATCGGCGACAAGACCCAGGTCGCCACCGTGCTGCTGGCGACCCGCTACGAGCCGCTGTGGGCGGTGATCTTCGGCACCACGGTCGGCATGCTGCTGGCGAACGTGCCGGTGGCCCTGCTCGGCGCCCGTTTCGCCGACCGCCTGCCGCTGAAGACCGCCCGTCTGGTCGCCGCCGCGGTGTTCGCCGCGCTGGCCTTGTGGGTGGCGATCCGCGGCATCGGCTGATCGCTGCCCCGCCGCCGCGTCCGGCTCCGCGCCGGCGCGGCCGCGTGGGCGAAACCGCGCCCTCGCCCACGCGGCGCAGACCCGCGCTCGCGCTATGCTCGCGCGGGGCCGCCGCGACGGAAGGACGGGATGTACCAGGGCGTAGGCGGGCGGATGCGCAGCGTGTTGATCGCGCTGCTGTCGCGCCCGGACGAAATCATGCTCGAGATCGGCGCCGGCGGCGAACTGCTGGTGGCGCGGCTGCGCGCGGTGCTGGCGGCGATGCTGTTGTTGCTGCCGCTGTTCAACGCGCTCGGCGGCGGCAGCGTCAAGGAGACCCTGATCGGCCTGATCGGCGCGGTCGTGGTCAACGTGTTCTCGCAGCTGTGGCTGGCGCTGGCGCGGCGCCAGCGCCGCTACCGCTGGCTGCCCTTCTCCACCGCCGCCTTCGACGTCACCGCGACCACCGCGGTGCTGGCGATGCTGGCGGTGCAGCACCTGCCGGCCGGGCTCAACAGCCTGATCGTGTGGTGCGGCTATTTGTTGGCGATCCTGATGACCGCGCTGCGCAGCGACGGCCGGGTGACCTTGTTCGCCGGCGTGCTGACGCTGCTGCAATACGGCTTGCTGGTGCTGTGGGTGTTCGCCAGCGCCGGCTCGCCCGAGGACCTGATGTCCAGCGATTACGGCGCAGTCACCGTCGGCAGCCAGACCCAGCGGTTGGTGCTGCTGGCGATGATGACCCTGGCCACCTCGATGGTCGTCTACCGCATGCAGCGGCTGATCGAGATGTCCGGCACCGACGGCCTGACCCGGCTGCCGAACCGGACCTGGCTCACCCACCGCATCCCGCGCCTGTTCGACGCGGTACGCCGCGACGGCGGCAGCCTGACCCTGGCGCTGATCGATCTGGACCACTTCAAGCGCATCAACGACGACTACGGCCACCGCCTCGGCGACCGCAGCCTGCGCCATCTGGTCGCGGTGCTGCGCGAGCAGGCCGAGCCCAGCGAATGGCTGGTGCGGCTGTCGGGCGGCGAATTCCTGCTGGTGATGCGCAAGCCGCTGGGCACCGCGTTCGAGGAAGTCGACGCGATCCGCCGCACCGTCGCCGAGCGTCCGTTCGAGCCCGGTCGCGGCGCCGAGCCGCTGTGGCTGAGCTTCAGCGCGGGGCTGGTGACCTTTCCGCAGGAAGGCGGCGACCTTTCGCGCCTGCTGCGCCGCGCCGACTTGCGCCTGCAGCGGGCCAAGCAGTCCGGCCGCAACCGGGTGGTGGCGCGCGATGTTTGACCGCCGCGCACGGCGGCTGAACGAAACGGCCTGATTCGGCCTGATTCGGCTTGGTTCGGCCGGATCTCACGGCGACCGGTCGCGATCGCGCCCGATATCCGCTCGCCCGCGGCGAAAAACGCCTTCCCGACGCGCCGCCGGGCGCCCCGCAGCGTTTCAAACGCCGCAAGCGAACCGGTCGCGACCGCTCCCGCCCGCCCCAGCCGCCCGCCGGCCCGCTAAAATCGCCGGTTTTCGCGCCCTGCGCTGCGCCGCGGCTTGCCGCTGACGCCCGCTGCCACTAGGCTGCGCCGACTAATTAGACGTCCAAAAAAGCCGCCGGGGCTCCGGCGCCGGGGAGAGTGGAGTGGATTCGATTTTGCGCGTGGGCTTCGGCCTGTTCGGTCTGGCGGTGCTCGTCGGCATCGCCTGGGTGTTCTCGGTCAATCGCCGCAAGGTCGACTGGAAGCTGGTCGTCACCGGCGTCACCCTGCAGATCGCGTTCGCCGCGGTGGTGCTGCTGGTGCCGGGCGGCAAGGACGTGTTCGACGCCATCGGCAAGGGCTTCGTGCACGTGCTGGAGTTCGTCGGCGCCGGTTCGAAGTTCATCTTCGGCGACCTCATGGACGTCAGCAAATTCGGCTTCATCTTCGCCTTCCAGGTGCTGCCGACGATCATTTTCTTCTCCGCGCTGATGGGCGTGCTCTACCACCTGGGCGTGATGCAGGCGGTGGTGCGCGCGATGGCCTGGGCGATCACCAAGGTCATGCGCGTGTCGGGCGCGGAAACCACCAGCGTCTGCGCCAGCGTGTTCATCGGCCAGACCGAGGCGCCGCTGACCGTGCGCCCCTACATTCCGAAGATGACCGAGTCCGAGCTGATCACGATGATGATCGGCGGCATGGCCCACATCGCCGGCGGCGTGCTGGCGGCCTACGTCGGCATGCTCGGCGCCGGCGATCCGGCGGCGCAGGCGTTCTACGCCAAGCACCTGCTGGCGGCCTCGATCATGGCCGCGCCGGCCACGCTGGTGATCGCCAAGATCCTGATCCCGGAAACCGGCGAGCCGCTGACCCGCGGCACGATCAAGATGGAAGTGGAGAAGAACACCGCCAACATCATCGACGCCGCCGCCGCGGGCGCCGGCGACGGCCTGCGCCTGGCGCTGAACATCGGCGCGATGCTGCTGGCCTTCATCGCCTTGATGGCGCTGATCAATGCGCCGCTGACCTGGATCGGCGAGCACACCGGCCTGGCCGCGGCGATCGGCAAGCCGACCGACCTGTCGGCGATCCTCGGCTTCCTGCTGGCGCCGATCGCCTGGGTCATCGGCACCCCGTGGGCCGACGCCAACGTGGTCGGCGGCCTGATCGGCGAGAAGGTCGTGCTCAACGAATTCGTCGCTTACACCCATCTGGCCGACATCGTGAACGGCAAGGTCGCCGGCGTGAGCCTGAGCGACGAGGGCCGCCTGATCGCGACCTACGCGCTGTGCGGCTTCGCCAACTTCTCCTCGATCGCGATCCAGATCGGCGGCATCGGCGGCCTCGCCCCGGAACGCCGCCAGGATCTGGCCCGCTTCGGCCTGCGCGCGGTGCTGGGCGGCTCGATCGCCACCTTCATGACCGCGACCATCGCCGGCGTGCTGACCCACTTCGCGTCGTAAGCGCATGAGCGATTCCGCCAACAACGGCCGCGTCGTCGTGATCGGTTCCTTCAACGTCGATCACGTCTGGGCGCTGGCCGCGTTGCCGCGTCCGGGCGAGACCCTGGCCGGCCGCTATCACACCGGGCCCGGCGGCAAGGGCTTCAATCAAGCCACCGCGGCGGCGCGCGCGGGCGCGGCGACCGCGTTCGTGTGCGCGCTGGGCGAGGACGCGGGCGGCCAGCTCGCGCGCGCGCTCGCGGCCGGCGACGGCATCGACCTGCGCGATCTGCGCAGCGACGAGCCGACCGGCACCGCCGGCATCTACGTCGATGCCGACGGCCGCAACACCATCGTGATCGGCCCCGGCGCCAACGCCGAACTGTCGCCGGCCTTCGTCGGCGAACACGCGGCCGCGCTGGACGCCGCGCAGGTCGCGCTGGCGCAGCTGGAAACCCCGGTCGAGTCGGCCGCCGCCGCGTTCGCGCGCGCGCGCGATGCCGGCGGATTGACCCTGCTCAACCCGGCGCCCGCCGACGCGGTCGCCAGCGACGCGCTGTGGGCGCTGACCGACGTGGCCACGCCCAACGAAACCGAGTTCTGCGCGCAGCTGCGGCGGCGCGGCGGCGCTTCGCTCGATCCCGACGCGCTGGCCGAGCTCGATCCGGCCGAACTGCACGCGCATTGCCGGCGCTTGCTGGCCCACGGCAGCGTGGTGATCACGCTGGGCAAGTCGGGCTGTTTCGTCTCCCACGCCGACGGCGCGCTGCGCGGCGACGCGCGCGCGTTCTACCGCGTCGACGCGGCGGCGGTGAAGGCGATCGACACCACCGGCGCGGGCGACGCCTTCAACGGCTCGCTGGCGGCCTCGCTGGCGCGCGCGCCGGGCGCGGCGTTCGCCGAGCACGTGGGGTATGCGGTGCGCTTCGCCGGTCTGTCGACCGAGCGCGCGGGCGCGGCGGCGGCGATGCCGCGCGATGCGGACGTGCGGGCGCGGTTCGGCTGAGCTGCGCTTGGCGTAAGTCCCCGCTCGCATCGAAGTTTCGACGTAATTGCGTTGTCGCGGTCGCAGCTTGCGCAGCTCCTACAGGGGCTTCGGCTGCTGCGCGAGCTGTCGGTAGGAGCGGCGTGAGCCGCGACTGGAGGCCTCCGCTCGCGTCGAAAGCTTCGCCGTCGTTGCGTTGCCGCGGTCGCAGCTGACGCAGCTCCTACAGGGGCCGCGCGCTCTGCCTGTAGGAGCGGCGCGAGCCGCGACCGCGGGGTTGGAGCTCGCGTCGAAGGCTTCCTACTTCGGCGGTTCCCCAGATCGATTCCGAAACCGCTAAAGGTCTGAAACAACTCGCCTTTTTGAGCGGAATGCGAAATTCGCCTTGGGCGCATCCCTCAACGGCCTTTGACTTGAGAATGGTTCGCATTAACATGCGAGCCCTGTCGCAGTTCTCAGGTCCGCCGCCCCCATGCTCCGTCCGCAGCTTCTCGCCAGCGCCGTGCTGGCCGCCCTCCTCGCGCCCGCCGTCCACGCCGAGGACGCCAAGGATCTCGATCGCGTCACCGTCTCGGCCAGCACCAGCCGCACGCCGAATTCGGAAGCGGCGCTGGCCAACACCATCACCGTGATCGACGCCGAGCAGCTCAAGCAGCAGTTGGCGGTGACCCAGGACGTCTCGCAGATCCTCGCCAACCTGATCCCCTCGTTCTCGCCCTCGCGGCAGAAGCTCACCAACGCCGGCGAAACCCTGCGCGGGCGCAAGCCGCTGTATCTGGTCGACGGCGTGCCGCAGTCCACGCCGCTGCGCGAAGGCGGCCGCGACGGCCACACCATCGATCCGGCGATGATCGAGCGCATCGAAGTCATCCACGGCGCCAACGCGCTGCAAGGCCTCGGCGCTTCGGGCGGCATCATCAACATCATCACCAAGCGCGCCCCGCGCGAGGACGGCGCGAGCTTCCAGGACGTCAACGTCGGCGTCAGCAGCGCGCTGCCGAACCAGAGCGACAGCGTCGGCTACCGCGCGTCCTACGTGTTCGGCACCCGCCGCGGCGATGTCGATTTCGTCGGCGGCGCGTCCTACGCCAGCGAAGGCCTGTTCTACGACGGCAACGGCGACGCGATCGCGGTCAACGACATCCAGGGCGACCTGATGGACGCGCGCAGCTACAACCTGTTCGCCAAGGCCGGCTGGGACATCGACGAGGACAAGCGCCTGCAGCTGACCGCCAACCGCTACCAGCTGCGCGGCAACAACGACTACGTCACCGTCAACGGCGACATCCGCACCGGCAAGCTCGCCACCTCCGCGCGCGGCAGCCGCGAGGGCCGCGGCCCACAGAACCGTTCGACCTCGCTGGTGCTGGACTACACCGACAAATCGCTGGCCGGCGGCTATCTCAACGCGCAGCTGTTCTGGGTCGATTTCAAGGGTTTGTACGGCGCCACCGATTGGGAAGACTTCTGGCGCGACGGCCGCGATCTGCATTGGTGGGACCAGTCGCAGAACGTGTCGGAGAAAGTCGGCGGCAAGTTCAGCTGGTCGCGCGACAACCTGTTCGGCCAGCGCCTGCGCGCGACCTTCGGCCTGGACTGGAACCGCGACAAGACCTATCAGGAACTCGTCGTCGCCAAGCTCAAGTGGGTGCCGCAAACCCAGTACGAATCCTGGTCGCCGTTCGTGCAGGCCGAATGGTGGGTGGCCGATAAGGTGATGCTGACCGCCGGCGTGCGTCATGAGCGCGGCGAGCTCAAGGTCGGCGATTTCACCACCATCCCGGCCAACGCCGGCGGCAGTCGTTTCGTCCGCGGCGGCACGCCCAAGACCCGCGAAACCTTGCCGAACTACGGCATCGTGTTCGAAGCCACCGATTCGCTGAAGTTCTACGCCTCGTATTCGGAAGGCTACACCGTGGCCGACATCGGCCGCGTGCTGCGCGGCATCACCACGCCGAACCAGAGCGTGGACAAGCTGGTCGATCTGTCGCCGGTGGTGTCGGACAACCGCGAAATCGGCGTGGACTTCGACAACGGCCGCTGGCTGGCGCATCTGGCCGCGTACTGGTCCGATTCCGACCTCGGCTCGCGCCTGGCTTTCGACCGCAACACCCAGAGCTATTTCGTCGTGCGCGAGCGCACCGAAATCCGCGGCATCGAGGGCAACGTCGCGTTCCAGTTCTCCGACGCCGGCCGCGTCGGTTTGGGCTACGCGCGCGGCAAGGGCCGCTACGACAGCGACGGCGACGACCGCGTCGACAGCGATCTGCCGGGCGTCAACATCAGCCCGGACCGCGTCACCGCGTTCTGGGATCAGACCTGGAACGACTGGTTCGCCACGCGCCTGCAGGGCAGCCATGCGATCGACCGCGACTTCGACGCCAAGGGCGTGCGCGTGGCCAGCACCGACGGCTACACCACGGTCGATCTGCAAGGCCGCTTCAAGCTGCCGCTGGGCCAGCTCAACGTCGGCGTCGAGAACCTGTTCAACGAGCAGTACGTGACTTACTACTCGCAGAGCACACCGCGCAACGACACCTACACCGCCGGGCGCGGGCGCGTGCTCAACCTGAGCTGGTCGCACCGCTTCTGAACCCGTCCCCATCGCGCCGAGCCATGAACACCAGCCAGGCCACCGCTATCCCGCACAAACCCAAGCCGCGCCGCGTGCGCGCGGCGTTGAAATGGCTGCATCTGTGGCTGGGCCTGACCCTGGGCACGGCGTTCGCGCTGGTCGCGCTGTCCGGCACGGTACTGACGTTCCAACGCGAACTGGGGCTGTGGGCGTATCCGCAGTTGCAGCGCGACGCGAACATCGACGAAGCGCAGCGCGCACGGGCGCTGGAGCGGATCGTCGCGCACTGGCAAGGCCAGGGCATGAGCTCGCTCGATCTGCCCACGCCGCAGTTCCCGGTGTGGCAGGGCTATTTCCCCAACAACGAGCGGCGCTATTTCGACCCCGCCAGCGGCGAACTGCTGCTGACCCGCAACACCGGCAACGATCTGATCCTGTGGCTGCGCGACTGGCATACGCATCTGCTGGCCGGCAAGAACGGCGAGCAGGTGCTGGGCGTGGTCGGCATCGTCGCGGTGTTCATGCTGCTCAGCGGCCTGTACCTGTGGTGGCCGCGGCTGTCGGCGTTGCGGGCGAGCCTGAAGTGGTATCGCGGCCCGCCGACGCGGCGCTGGCTGAGTTGGCACCGCGGCATCGGCCTGTGGCTGCTGCCGCTCACGTTGCTGGCGGCGGTCACCGGCACCGCGATGGTCTACGACGAAACCGCGCGCGGCGTCCTGCGCGCGGCGTTTTCCGAAGCCAAGCCGCGCAAGCCGCCGAAACTCGCGGCGCGCGAGGACGCGAACATCGATTGGGCCGCGGTGCTGCGCGCGGCCGACGCGGCGGTGGCGCCGGGCGGGCCGATGGCGGGCGCGCAGTTGCGCCGGATCGGCTTGCCGAAGAAGGACAGCGGCCTGGTCACGATCCGCGCGCGCGCCGTCGGCGAATGGCATCCGGTCGGGCGCAGCATGGTCTGGATCGATCCGTATCGCGGCGCGGTGCTGGGCACCCTGGATTCCACCCGGCAAGGGCCCGGCGCGCGCGCGTACGAAGCGATGTATCCGCTGCACGGCGGCTTCGTCGGCGGGCGGGTGTGGCAGGTCTTGATCGCCTTGACCGGACTGATGCCGCCGTTCTTGTTGATCACCGGCTTCTTGTTCTGGCGGCGCCGGCGCGGGCGCTGAGCGCGGCGAACCCAGCGCGATCCAACGGGGCCGAAGCCCGCCCGCGCACGCCGCGGTCGGCTTCGGCCCCGCTGTTTTTCCGGCCGCCGCGCGCGGCTTTCCACATCCGAAACATCGCCTGCGCGTCCGGTCCGGCTTCACAACGCCGTTCTAAGGACGTGTACGCCTAAGGGCGTGCCCAGCAACGTCACAGCCGCCGCCGCGCGGCTCCTAGGAGGGGAACGGATATGGCAGGCAAGTACGTCATCACCAAGCAGAGCGACGGGCAGTACCACTTCGTGCTCAAGGCCGGCAACGGGCAGGTGATCCTCAGCAGCGAGAGCTACAAGCAAAAGGCTTCGGCGCTGGAGGGCATCGAGTCGGTGCGCAAGAACAGCCAGATCGAAGCGCGCTACGAGCGCAAGAGCGCCGCCGACGGCCGGCTGTACTTCCTGCTGACGGCCAGCAACGGCCAGACCATCGGCAACAGCCAGATGTACAAGGACGCCGGCGGCCGCGACGGCGGCATCGCCTCGGTCAAGGAAAACGGGCCGTCGCTGAAGGTGGAAGACACCACGGGCTGAGCCGCCGGTACGCGCTCTCGCCCGCGCCGGCCCCGCCCGGCGCCCGCCCCCGGCCCCTCGCGGCCGGGTGGCTTACAATGCGCGCCATGCGCATCGGCTCCCACACCATCGCCCCTCGGGTGGTCCTCGCTCCGATGGCGGGCGTCACCGACAAACCGTTCCGGGTGCTGTGCAAGCGCCTGGGCGCCGGGCTGTGCGTGTCGGAAATGACCACCAGCGATCCGCGCTTCTGGACCACGGCCAAGTCGCGCCACCGCATGGACCACGACGGCGAGCCCGACCCGATCAGCGTGCAGATCGCCGGCACGGTGCCGAAGATCATGGCCGAGGCGGCGCGCTACAACGTCGATCACGGCGCGCAGATCGTCGACATCAACATGGGCTGCCCGGCCAAGAAGGTCTGCAACGCCTGGGCCGGTTCGGCGCTGATGCGCGAACCCGAACTGGTGGCGAGCATTCTGCAGGCCGTGGTCGCCGCGGTGGACGTGCCGGTCACGCTCAAGATCCGCACCGGCTGGGACCACGATCAGCGCAACGCGCCGCTGATCGCGCGCATCGCCGAGCAATCCGGCATCGCCGCATTGGCCGTGCACGGCCGCACCCGCGACCAGCAGTACACCGGCAGCGCCGAGTACGACACCATCGCCGCGATCAAGGCGCAGCTGTCGATTCCGGTGCTCGCCAACGGCGACATCGATTCGCCGCGCAAGGCCGCCTTCGTGCTCGCCCATACCGGCTGCGACGCGGTCATGGTCGGACGCGCCGCGCAGGGACGGCCGTGGATTTTCCGCGAGATCGCGCATTACCTCGCGCACGGCGAGGAACTGCCGCCGCCGTCGCTGGCGGAAGTGCGCGACATTCTGATCGGCCATCTCGAACACCTGCACTCGTTCTACGGCGAGGTGTCGGGCGTGCGCATCGCGCGCAAGCACTTGGGCTGGTACGCGAAGGATCGCCCGGAAAACGCGGCCTTCCGCGCCGTGGTCAACCGCGCCGAATCGCCGGAACAGCAGTTGCGGCTGACCCGCGACTACTTCGACGCGCTGGTCGCCGGCGTCGCGCCGGAGCTGCCGGCCGCGGCCTGAGCCGCGCTCAGCGCTTACGCTTTTCCTCGGCCTTGTGCTGGGCCTTGTCCTTGTCTTCGGCGTAATCCGCCGGCGTCTGCCCGTTGTCGGGCACGGCCGGGAACTTCGGCGCGGTGCAGCCCGGCGATTCCTCCACCAGCAGCACCGCCAGCACGTTCGGGCTCAAGTCCTTGGCCGCGCCGCTGGCCGCGTCCACGCCGACGCCGATCAAGCCGCCGATCAGCGCGTTGCCGGCCATGCGCACCGCGCCGGCGCCGCCGAGTTCGCTGCGCACCAGGGTCTGCGCGGTGCGGTAGCCGGGTTTGCACAGTTCCACCGCGACCGGGTGCTTGCGCTTGAGCTTGAGCACGCACGGCGTGGTGCAGCGCTCGCCGTTGGACAGCGAGACGGTGGCGCCGCCGGGCAGGCTGTCGACGGTGAAGGATTGGGTCGAGCCGCGGATGAAGGTGGCGCAGCCGCCGGCGCCGAGCGCGAGGACGACGACGGCCGCGAGCGCGATCCGGCGCAGGAACAAGGGCATGGTCTACCTCGGGAGGGGGAGCGCGGCCGTCCGGGGCCGCGGCGCGCCGATTATGCAGATTTGCGCGATCGGCGGCACGGGCCGGCGGTCCCGAGCGCGGCCGCGGCGGCGGATCGGTTCAGCGCTGCGCCGGCGCGGCGACCGGTTCGACGCCGCCTGCGCCCAAGCCCTCGCCCGTCCCCTCGCCGGGGCGCGCGCGCATCGCGATGGCCCGCTGCAGGCGGCGCACGTCGGCGACGGTCTGCGCCACCGGCGCCGGCTCGGGTTCGCGCCAGATCCGCTGCCACATCGCCGGCAACCGCCCGGCCGCCTGCCACGGCCAGCGCAACTGTTCCGGCGCGATCTCGCGCCAGTCCTCGCCCTGGCGCTGCGCCACCGCGAAACGGAAGTTGTAGTCCGGCTCGGCGCCCATGCGCAGATCGCTCAGCACCAACCGGCCGTCGCGCTCCTCGGCCTTCATGAAGCCGTGGTTGAACCATTGCAGCCGGTGCACCGCCGGATAGCCGCTGACCTGCGAATACGCCAGCGCATCGGAGGGATACAGGCGGAAGTGCATCGGCCCGCGGTCGGCGATCAGCGAGCGCTCGCCTTCGACGTAGCCGTCCGGGGTCATCGCCACCACCCGCCACAGCGCGGTGGTGAACGGCATCGGCACCGAGAAGCGCGGCGCGTTCTCCAAACCCAGCGCGGCCAGCGCGGGCTGCGCGGCCGCTTCGACCCGCTGCTTGGCCCACAGCGAACCGCCCAGATACAGCGAACTCAGCGCCAGCCCGACCATCAACGCCGGTTGCGCGCTGCGCGAGGCGCGCGCGAACCACGCCCAGACGCAGGCGATCAGCAGCCACACGGTGTAGAGCGGGTCGATGATGAAGATGCTCGACCACATCGTCGGCCGCGCCGGCAGCGGCCACCACAACTGGGTGCCGTAGACGGTGAAGGCGTCGAGGACCGGATGGGTCAACAGCGCGGCCTGCATCGCCCAGAACCAGCGCTTCGGCGATTGCGCCACGCGTCCGCCGCGGGCGCGGCACCAGCCCCAGATCGCCCAGGCCACGAACGGCAGCACCAGCAGCGAATGGCTGATGCTGCGGTGCCAAGTCATGCGCGCGACCGGATCGTCGGTGAGCAGGTTGACCGGCAGCACGTCCAGGTCCGGCAAGGTGCCCAGCGCCGCGCCGGCCAGCAGGGCCGCGCGGCGGTGTTGCGCAGGAGCGATGGCGGCGCTCAGCGCTGCGCCGAGCACGATCTGGGTCAGGGAATCCATCGCGGAATGCTACCGGCGGCGGCACCGGCAAGGTGTTTGTTTTTCGTTGCAGGCCGCGTCGCGCGGGCTTGCGCGGCCGCGCCGGCGCACGCATGTTGGCCGCAGGCGGCCCTCGCCGCGCCCTTCGGAGCCCGCATGTCCTCTGCCCTGCCCCTCGGCATCGTCGCCTGTTCCTCGGAAGGCGCGGCGCTGTGCTATCGCACCCTCTGCGCCGAAGCCGCGGCGCTGCTCGGCCCGCACGCGCATCCCGAGATCGCCTTGCACGGCCATTCGTTGGCCGACTACGTGGTGTGCCTGGAACGCGGCGATCTCGACGGCGTCGGCGAGCTGATGCTGTCGTCGGCGCGCAAGCTCGAACGCGCCGGCGCGAAGCTGCTGATCTGCCCGGACAACACCATCCATCAAGCGATGGACTACGTGCTGCCGCGCTCGCCGTTGCCGTGGCTGCACATCGCCGAAGTGGTCGCGCGCGAGGCGCAGGCGCGCGGCTTCCGCCGGATCGGGCTGACCGGGACGCAGTGGTTGGTGGAGAGCGAGGTCTATCCGCGCCAACTGAGCGCGCTGGGGTTGGAGTACGTGCGGCCGAACGCCGAGCAGCGCGCGGGAATCGGGCGGCGGATCATGGACGAGTTGGTCTATGGCGTGCTCAAGCCGGAAACCGTCGCCTACTTCCAAAGCGTGATCGAAGACCTCAAGGCCCAGGGCTGCGACGCGGTGGTGCTGGGCTGCACCGAGATTCCGCTGATCATCGACGACGGCAATTCGGCGTTGCCGACCTTGGATTCGACGCGCTTGCTGGCACGGGCGGCGTTGCGGGCGTCGGTGAGCCGAGGCGGCTAAGCGTCGGGGCCGATGCGTCGCGCCGGCTCGGGAAACATTGGCCGCCGGCATCCGTCGCGCGAAAGCGACGCGTTTGCGACTCGCAGGCCTTACTGTGTAGCCGCTTCGGACCGAGGCCCGATCCGGCCGCCATCCAACTTCAGGCCGCCTCGCAAAACTCCGCTCCGCCGTCGCGCCTCCTCCACCCACTCCCGCCGACAGGAACGCCATGCCATCCGAGACGGACACCGCGACCCGGCCGCAACCGAGCATCGTCGAAGGCGATCTGCTCGATCAGCCGGTCGAGGCCATCGTCAACGCCTGGAATCGCAACATCATCCCGTGGTGGCTGTTGTTGCCGCAGGGCGTGTCCGGCGCGATCAAGCGGCGCGGCGGTCTGCGGCCCTTCATCGAGGTCGGCCGCGCCGGCCCGATTCCGCTCGGCGGCGCCGTACTCACCGGCGCGGGGCGGCTGCCGTTCAAGCACATCATCCACGTCGCCGGCATCGACATGCTGTGGCGCGGTTCGCCGCGCTCGATCCAGGGCTCGGTGCGCTCGGCGATGGGGCTGGTCGACGACCACGGCATCGCCTCGGTGGCCTTCCCGGTGGTCGGCGCCGGTTCGGGCGGCTACGGCGAGGACGGCGCGCTCGCGCTGATGCTGGAGGCGTTCGCCGCGATCGACACGCGCGCGCAGGTGCGCATCGTGCGTTTCCGTCCGGGCAGATCGCGCTGAATCCGCGCCTCCGCGCGCCTCACGCCGCGTGCGGCAATTCCTCGTTTTCCGGCAACGCCCGCGGCATCCGCGGCGGCAACGACGCGCGGGTCTCGCCGGTATGGGTCAGCAGGCGCAACGTTCCGTCGGCCTCCTCGACCAGCGCGGTCAGGCTCTCGACCCAATCGCCGTCGTTGGCGTACACGCAACCGTCGCGCTCGAACAGCGACGCGCGATGGATATGGCCGCAGACGATGCCGTCGAGCCCGCGCGTGCGCGCGTCGTCCAGGCCGGCCTGGACGAAGCGCGAGATGTAGCGCTCGGCCGCGCCGCTCTGGCGCTTGAGGAAATCCGCCAGCGACCAGTAGCGCTTGCCGAACCGCCGCCGCACCTGATTGGTGAGCTTGTTGCCGGTGAGGATGCGGTCGTACAGCCAGTCGCCGAATTTCTCTTGCAGGCCGCCGAACTGGGTGACCGCGTCGTAGTCGTCGCCGTGGGTGACCAGCAGGCGGCGGCCGTCGGCGGTGAGGTGGATGGCGCGGCGGCGCACTTGCATGCGCGGCAGGGTCAGCCCGCAGAAGCGGCGGATCGAGCGGTCGTGGTTGCCCGGCACGTAGATCAGCTCGGTGCCGGCGCGGGCCAGCGCGTGCAGCGCCTCGACCACCCTGTACTGCGCCGAACCCCAGGCCGCGCGGCGCTGCGACATCCACCACAGGTCGACGATGTCGCCGACGAGGTAGAGCTTGTCGCAGCGCAGCCCCTGCAGGAAGTCGGCGAATTCCGCCGCATGGCAGTGCTTGGAGCCCAAATGCACGTCGGAGACGAAGACGGCGCGGCGGCGTAACGGCAACGGCACGATCGAGGCGGGGCTCATGGCACGGTCTCGTGGCGGGGTCAGGTGTCCGGTGCGTGGGCCTGCGCCGGAGCGGCCGCGCGCGCGCCGAGGTAGCGCTCGCGCTTCTTCGGCCGCAGCTGCTGCAGGTCCACTTCGATCAGGCCGTCGACCGCGTCGCTGAACGCCGGGTCGACGCCGAAGGCGAGGAAGCGCGCGCCGCCGGGCTCGCACAGGTCGGTGTACTGCTTGTAGAGCATCGGCACCGCGCTGCCGAGCGCGTCGAGGTTGTCCTTGAGCACGCGGAACGCGGTGGCGGCGTCGAGTTCGTCGAACTGCGGCGGCGCGGCGCGGTACACGAACGGCTGCTTGGAGAACGCGTCCGAATCCAGGTTGCCGTAGTAGCGCGCGTAGTAGGCGACGATCTGCTCGCGCGCGTCGGCCGGCAGCGCCGAGCTGATCGAGACCGGCCCGAACAGATAGCGCACGCCCGGGTTGCGGATCAGATAAGCGCCGATGCCCTGCCACAGATAATCGATGCTGCGGCTGTTCCAGTATTCCGGCGCGACGAAGCTGCGCCCCAGCTCCATGCCCTGCGCCAGCCGCGGCACCATGTCGTCGGCGTAGCGGAACAAGGACGCGGTGTAGAGCCCGGCCAGACCGCGCTCGGCGATGACCCGGCTGCCGCGCGCGATGCGGTAGGCGCCGGCGATCTTCGCCTCGGCCTCGTCCCACAGCACGATGTGTTCGTACCAGCTGTCGTAGATGTCCACGTCCAGGCGCTGGCCGGTGCCCTCGCCGACCGCGCGGAAGGTCGATTCGCGCAGGCGGCCGATCTCGCGCAGCAGCGGCGCGCCCGGGCGCAGGGTGCCGACCCGGATCTGCTTGCCGTCGGTGGTGCGGCCCAGCGATTCCATCGCCTCGACCCCGGCGCGGACCTGCTCCGGATCGACCGGGTCGATCAGCGGCTCCGGCCCGACCGGCGCGGCGCGCTCGCGCGCGGTGCCGATCGCGTACAGCTCGGCGCGGACCTCGCGCAGCAGGTGCTGGGCCTCGCCCTGCGCCGGCAAGTGCAGCGGGCGGCCGATGCGCAGGGCGATGCGGCGCGCGCGGCGGGCGAACATCTCGCGCGCCAGCAAGGCGGTGCCGGCCGGCTTGAACAGGGCCGAGGCGCCGTAGAACAGCGCCGAATTGCGCGCTTCGATGCGTACCGGCAGCACCGGCGCGGCGGTCTTGCGGGCGAAGCGCAGGAAGCCGCGCTGCCAGCGCCCGTCGGTGACCCCGCGCAGGCCCAGCCGGGCGACTTCGCCGGCCGGGAACACGATCACGCATTGCTCTTCGTTCAACGCCGCTTCGATCGCGTGCAGGCTCTCGGAACTCGGCCGGCCGCCGAGGATGCGCACCGGCAGCAGCAGGCCCTGCAGCCCGTCCAGGGCCAGCAGCAGGTCGTTGGCGACGATCTTCACGTCGCGCCGCACCTGCCCGACCGCATCCAGCAAGGCCAGCGCGTCGACCGCGCCGGAGGGATGGTTGGCGACGATCAGCAGGCGCCCGCTGCGCGGGATGCGCTGCAGCTCGGCCGGCTCGACCAGATAGCGCGCCTGGACGAAATCCAGCGACGCGGTGACGAAGTCGAAATCCCGCAGGTGCCGGGTTTCGCTGAGGAATTGGTCGATGTGGTCGAATTTCGACCAGCGGCCGATGGTTCGGATCAGGGGGCGCGTGAGCGCAGCCCGGCGACCGCGGAACCATTGCGGAAAGCGTTCTTCCAGTCGGCGTTCGAAGTGCAGCATCGTTGTCGTCGCATCGAGGGGCGGCGGTATGCCGCGCAGCCTGAGCCGGCGCAGCGACAGCCGCATGGCGGTTTCGGGTCAGTGCGATGACAGCCCTGGCCCGGCGGGAACGCGGCGTTCCGGGAGGACGATTCGAGCGTCGGCGTGCCCTCCTGGCGCGCCGGGACAGCTTCCCATGCGCCACCGCATCCAACCTCCCCCCAAAGTCCGATCCGGGTCCGGCGTTCAGGAGCCGCTTAACGCCCGGACAACTCCCCGGCACGGCACAATGCGCGCTCCCGGCCGAGTCTGTATCATGGGCGGCCATCTTTTTATCCGAATCGAAGGATATTCGACCGATGTCCAGCTACCTGTTCACTTCCGAGTCCGTGTCCGAAGGCCACCCGGACAAGATCGCCGACCAGATCTCCGACGCCGTTCTCGACGCCATCCTGGCCCAGGACAAGCGCGCCCGCGTGGCCTGCGAAACCCTGGTCAAGACCGGCGCGGCCATCGTCGCCGGCGAAGTGACCACCAGCGCTTGGGTCGACATCGAAGGCCTGGCGCGCAAGGTCATCAACGACATCGGCTACAACAACTCCAACGTCGGCTTCGACGGCCACACCTGCGCGATCATCAACATGCTCGGCAAGCAGTCGCCCGACATCGCCGCCGGCGTCGACCGCAAGAAGCCGGAAGAACAAGGCGCGGGCGACCAGGGCCTGATGTTCGGCTACGCCTGCAACGAAGCCCCGGAATTCATGCCGGCGCCGATCTACTACTCGCACCGTCTGGTCGAGCAGCAGGCCAAGATCCGCAAGCAGAAGAACTCCAAGCTGCCGTGGCTGCGCCCGGACGCCAAGTCGCAGGTCACCCTGCGCTACGACGACAAGCACCAGGTCGCCGGCCTCGACGCCGTGGTCCTGTCGACCCAGCACGATCCGGGCATCAAGCAGAAGGATCTGGTCGAGGGCGTGTACGAGCACATCCTCAAGCCGGTGCTGCCGAAGGCGTGGCTCGAGAAGCTGCCGAAGAACAAGGTGCACATCAACCCGACCGGCATCTTCGTGATCGGCGGCCCGGTCGGCGACTGCGGCCTGACCGGCCGCAAGATCATCGTCGACAGCTACGGCGGCATGGCCCGTCACGGCGGCGGCGCGTTCTCGGGCAAGGATCCGTCGAAGGTCGACCGTTCGGCCGCTTACGCCGCGCGTTACGTGGCCAAGAACATCGTCGCCGCCGGCCTGGCCGACCGCTGCGAAGTGCAGGTCTCCTACGCCATCGGCGTGGCCGAGCCGACCTCGATCTCGGTCACCACCTTCGGCACCGGCAAGATCAGCGACGACAAGATCGAGAAGCTGATCCGCAAGCACTTCGACCTGCGTCCGTACGGCATCGTGAAGATGCTCGACCTGATCCACCCGGTCTACCAGCTCACCGCCGCTTACGGCCACTTCGGCCGCAAGCCGAAGGAAGTCAGCTACGTCGACGGCGCCGGCAAGAAGCAGACCGCCACCGCCTTCTCGTGGGAAAAGACCGACAAGGCCGAGGAACTGCGCAAGGACGCCGGGCTGAAGAAGTAAGCCCGCGCGTTATCGCGTGAAGCGAAAAAGGGCCGCGAAAGCGGCCCTTTTTCATGCATCCGCCGGCGGTCTCGCGCCCGCCGCGGGCAACGGCACGGCGGGCGGACGCGGCGCGCAAGGCCGCGCGCCGCCGCCCCACGCCAGCCGCTACTGCGCCGACGCCTCCACCGCCCACTGCGTGCCCTGCTGACTCAGTACGCTGCCGTCGCTGGCCACGCACAACAGCGGGAACTGCGCCGACACCCGCTTGGGCTTGCAGTTGAAGGGCGCCTCGGAGACTTGCCGCCAGTCGTCGATCTTCGGCTCGTAGCGATACAGCTCCCACACGCCGCTGAAGGCGTTCATGTTCCAACGGCTCGCATAGCCGCTGTCGGCCGAATCGAACTGCACGTCGGTCACCGTGTACGGCGGACGGCCGACCTTCTTCCAACTCTCGCCGTGGTCACTGGACACGAAAATCTTGGTGAACGCGCCGCCGCCGGACAGCACCGCGACGATGCCGCTCTTCGCGTCCACCCGGAACGAGAAGAACGGCTTCGGCGGACTGACCGTCTTCCACTGCATCGTCGCCAGATCCAGCCGCCGCAACTGATCGATCAGACCGATGAAGTACGCGCCGCCGTGCGCTTGCGGCATCGGCCCGGGCCAAGCGCCGAACGTCTTGCCGATATCGATCGGGAACTCGCCGACCGTGCGCGCGTCCTTCAGATCGTCGTTGCTCGCCACGCGCACGGTGATCCGGTCCATCGTCGGCGGCAGGCCCGGTTGCGGCGACGGCACCTGCCGTCCGGTGACGATCAGCCAGCGCGACGCCTGACGATCGATATCGAGCACCGCTTCGTCCGCGCCGAAGGATTGCAGCACCGACCACGTCGCGCCCCGATCGTCGCTGCGGCGGACCAAGCCGTCGTCGGAGCCGGCCAGCAGCGCATCATCCACCCGCGCCACCGCGGTGATCTTGCGCAAGGTGTCGATGCCGATCCCGCTCCACCGCCCAT
The DNA here is from genome assembly GCF_018847975.1 of Lysobacter sp. K5869. NCBI lineage: Bacteria > Pseudomonadati > Pseudomonadota > Gammaproteobacteria > Lysobacterales > Lysobacteraceae > Lysobacter > Lysobacter sp. K5869. The sequence goes on from NZ_CP072597.1 coordinate 5,717,937, forward strand.
CGGCGCCGCGCACGCGGATCTGGCCCAGGTCGGCGCCGAAGTACAGCGTCGAATCCGCGCCCACCGCCGCCTTGTCGGACGACGGCGGCGCGACCGAGCGCGCCAGGCTCAGGAACTCGTCGTTGCTCTTCGCCGATTTCAGCCGGCCGATCACCGACGGCTTGTTGACCTTGCGGTCGTAGGCCATCAGCAAATCGGCGATCAGCCCCAACCCGGTGCCCGGCTGGCTCAGCGCGATCGGCCGCGGCGGCGTTTGCGGCTGCCAGCGCAGCGGCTCGGGCGAACTCAGCAGCGCGCCGAATTCGGTCAGCGCCGCGTCGATGTCGTGCGCGTTCTCGGCCGGACGCAACGGCAGCATCACCATTTCGTAGCCGCCCAGATTGATCGGCACCAAGCTGCCGAGATCGGTGACGCGGCCGGCCTGCACTTCGAATTCGGGGTACTCGCCCCACTGCGAACCGTTCCAACGGGCGATGCGGTAGCGGCCCGGCGCCAACCAGCGGCCGAACGCGTTCTTGCCGCGGTCGGCGCGCGCGTCCAGGAGTTCCTCGCGCGCGCCGGTGGCCGCGGCGACCACGCTCAGGCTGCCGCTCACGCCCGGGCGCGGGCCGCTCCCCTTCGGAGTGTTCACGTACACATAGCCGTGGCTGCGGGCCAACTGCGCCGCGACTTGCGGCTCCGGCTTGGCCGCCCACGCGGAAACGGCCCACAGCAGGCCGACGGTCAGACACACGATGCGCATTGGATTCCCCCTGTGAAGGCGGAATTATGCAGAAAACCCGGGCGCGGCAGCAGCCGCGCGCCCGGCGGCGCTGCGGCCGACGGTGCCGTGCGCCGATGCGCGCCGACACGCGAGCCGCGCGCGCTTCACCGCCGCCTCATCGTCCGCACACCCGTCCGCCCCACCCTGCCGCCACCGCACAACCGGGCTGGGGCGCATGGACGAATCCGCATTCCGCATCTTGCTGCTGAATCCGCCGCACACCGCGATCGGCAGCCGAATCCCGCGCGAACAATTGCCGCCGCTGGGCTTGCTCAGTCTCGGCGGGCCGTTGCTCGACGCCGGTTTCCAGGTCGAATTGCTCGACGCCGAATTCGGCCCGCTGCCGGTCGAGGAGATCGTGCGCCGGGTGCTGGAGAAAGCGCCGGACGTGTTGATGGTCGGCCACTCCGGCTCGACCTCGGCGCATCCCACCGTCGCCCTGATCGCGCGGCTGCTCAAGCGCGAACGCCCGCAGTTGCGCATCGTCTACGGCGGCGTGTTCCCGACTTACCACTGGCAAGACGTGCTCGAACGCGAGCCGGCCATCGATTGCATCGTGCGCGGCGAAGGCGAGCGCACCGCGGTGACGCTGGCGCGGGCGCTCGCGCGCGGCGAGGATCTGGCCGGCGTGCCGGGGTTGGCGTATCGCCGCGACGACGGCCGCATCGTCGAGACCGGTCAGGCCGAGATGATCCTCGATCTGGACGAATGCCGCGTCGGTTGGGAGCTGATCGATCACGACCGCTATTCGTATTGGGGCGGGCTCAAGGCGGTCGTGGTGCAGTTCTCGCGCGGCTGCCCTTATTTGTGCAGCTACTGCGGCCAGCGCGGTTTCTGGACCCGCTGGCGCCACCGCGACCCGGTGCGCTTCGCGCGCGAGCTCGCGCGCCTGCACCGCGAGCACGGCGTGCGCCTGATCAACTTCGCCGACGAATTGCCGACCGGTTCGCGCAAGGCCTGGAAAGCCTTCCTGGAAGCGCTGATCGCCGAGAACGTCGATCTGACCTTGGTCGGTTCCACCCGCGCAGGCGACATCGTCCGCGACGCCGACCTTCTGCCGCTGTACAAACGCGCCGGCGTGGTGCGCTTCCTGCTCGGGATCGAAAGCTATTCCGAGGCGACGCTGAGCAAGATCCGCAAGGGCGCCAGCGTCAGCGAAGACCGCGAGGCGATCCGCCTGTTGCGCCAGCACGGCATCATTTCGATGGCGACCTACGTGGTCGGCTTCGATGAGGAAGGCGACCGCGATTACTGGAATTCGCTGCGCCACTTGCTCAGCTACGACCCGGACCAGATCCAGTTGCTCTACGTCACCCCGCACCGCTGGACGCCGTACTACGACAGCGTCGCCGAGCGCCGGGTGATCCAAACCGACGCGCGTAAATGGGACTACAAGCATCAGGTGCTGGCGACGAGCGGCCTGCCGCCGTGGCGGGTGCTGTTGTGGGTCAAGGCGATCGAAGCGATCGTGCAGCTGCGGCCGCGCGCGCTATACCGCAGCCTGCTGCATCCCGACCGCGCGGTGCTCGCGGGCATGCGCTGGTACGTGCGCATGGGCCGGCGGGTGTGGCTGCGCGAGGTGTTCGAGTTTTTCTTCGCGGGTGGGCGCACGCGGCGCGGGCCGACGGTCGAGGCGTTCTGGGGGCGTTCGCTGTCGCAGCACGAGAACGCGTTGGCCAAGCCGCAACGCAAGCGCATCGAAATCAAGACGCTGACGACCTCGTGAGACGACGGCGAAGACGCGGCGAGGCCGCGTCTTCGCCGCGCGCGGCTCAATCCTCGCCGACGCGCACCACCAGCTTGCCGAAGTTGCGGCCCTGCAGCAGGCCGATGAAGGCGTGCGGCGCGTTCTCCAAGCCGTCGACGCGGTCCTCGCGCAGCTTCACCCGGCCGCTGTCGACCCACTCGCCCATATCGCGGCGGAACGCGTCGAAACGCTCGCCGTAGTGGTCGAGGATGATGAAGCCCTGCACGCGGATGCGCTTTTGCAGGATCGCCGCCATCAGTTGCGGCACGCGGTCCGGGCCGGCCGGCGCGTCCTTTTCGTTGTAGTGGGCGATGATGCCGCACACCGGCACGCGCGCGCCGATGTTGAGCAGCGGCAGCACCGCGTCGAACACGTCGCCGCCGACGTTCTCGAAGTACACGTCGATGCCGTCGGGGCAGGCGTGCGCGAGTTGTTGCACGAAATCGGGATCGCGGCGGTCCAGGCACACGTCGAAGCCGAGTTCGTCGAGCGCGTAACGGCGCTTGTCTTCGCCGCCGACGATGCCGACCACGCGCGCGCCCTTGAGCTTGGCGATCTGGCCGACCGCGGCGCCGACCGCGCCGGTGGCCGCGGCGACCACCACGGTGTCGCCCGGCTTGGGCTGGCCGATGTCGAGCAAGCCGACGTGCGCGGTGAAGCCGGGCATGCCCAGGCCGCCGAGCGCGTGCGAGGGTTCGGCCATGTCGCCGAGCGCGATCAGGTCGCTGCCGTCGGACAGCGCGTAGTCCTGCCAGCCGGCGTTGCCGAGCACGAGGTCGCCGGCCTTGAAGTTCGGGTGTTTGGACGCGACCACGCGGTTGACCGTGCCGCCGACCATGGTTTCGCCCAGCGGCACCGCCTTGGCGTAGACCGGGCCGACTTCGTCCATCAGGTTGCGCATGTACGGGTCGAGCGAGAGGTACAGCGTGCGCAGCAGCACCTGCCCATCGGCGGGCTCGGGCACGGGCGCGGTTTCCAGGCGGACGTCCTGCGGCGTCGGCAGCCCCTGCGGGTGGGCGGCGAGGACGAAGCGGCGGTTGACGGCGGCGGTCTGCGGCATGGGGCGGGATCCTTAGGTGGAGGTCGGTTCGGCCGATCGATTAGACCGGTCGTCTAGTTAAGGAGCGAAAGAAAGGGCGGGTGCGCTCGGGCGCGCCCGCCCCCGGGGTGTTCAGTCGTGCGCGGGCAGTCCCAGCAGCCGGCGGGTCACCGTCATCGCGTGATCCATCGGCGCGCTGCCGCGCTGGATCTTGGCCAGCAGGCTGGCGCCGACCCAGCTTTGGTAGAGGGTTTGCGCCGCCGTCTGCGGGTCGGGCGCGGCGGCCAGCGAGCCGTCGCCGCGGCCGCGCTCGATGCACTGGGCGATCCGCGCGATCACCGCGCCGGTGCCGCGCTCCAGCGCCGCGCGCATGGGTTCGGACAGATCGCAGACCTCGGCGCCGAGCTTGACCACGAGGCAGCGGCCTTCCGGGTCGGAGCCGGTCTGCGCTTCGCGCCAGTCGTCGAAGTAGGCGATCAAGCGCTGCTTGCCGTTGCCGGGCTGGGCCATCAGCGCGTCGACGTGGATCAGATAATCGGCGAAATAGGCCTCCAGCACGGCTTCGCCGAAGGCCTCCTTGGAGCCGAAGTAGTGATAGAACGAGCCCTTCGGCACCCGCGCCGCGCTCAGCACTTCGGCCAGACCAACCCCGGTGAAGCCCTTGCGCAGCATCAGCGGGTAGGCGATGTCGAGGATGTGCTTGCGCACGTCGTGGGTGGCGGGGGCGGTGTTCATGGGGTGGCACTCTACGGCACCATTAGACCGGTCGTCTAGTGACAAAGCTCAGGAGTTTCGCCCTCGCGGTTCGGGCGCTCGGGGCAGACGGCCCGCAGCGCTCGGGGCGGGTCGTCCGGGGCTGAGTGTCGGTGGCTTGGCTCGACTTGCTTCGGGAAGGGAGCCGGCTGCAGGCGGAGGAGACGCTCGATGTCGGCTGGCTCGTTGCCGCGTCGAGAGCGAGGAGCCGACAGCAAGATCAAAATGGGTTCCGGCTTTCGCCGGAATGACGGTTGGGAGGTCGCGTCGCCTGCACGGGGCGGAACGACTCCCCCTTTGCCGTCATTCCGGCGAAAGCCGGAACCCATTTTGATTTTGATGTTGCTCTCGCGAACCCTGAGCAAAAGCAAACCGCAATCGAACGCCATGCGCCTCGCCCGCAAGCCACCTCGTCGCGCCCCGCAAGCGCCCGAAAAACCTCTCGCGCCAACCGCCCCGCTTCCACCGCCGAACCGTCCCACCTCGCGCGTCCCCACACACAGCGACCCCGGCCGAAGCCGGGGTCGCCGATGACGCGATACAGCCGAGTTGCCAATCGCAACGCAGTTCGATCAATCCGCGCCCGCCGCCAGCGTGGCCGGCGAAGTGGAGCAATGCCCCGGACCGATCGTGCCTTCGTTGTAAGCGCCCAGGATGCCGGCGAGGTTGATCGCGGTATCCCGCGCCGAGCCCTTCGGCGCGGCGCTGCTGCGGCCGGTGAACCACGCGGTGGCCTGAGCGATGGCGCTGGCGACCTGCGACGGCGCGCTGCCGCCGGCTTCGACGTTCAAGCGCGCGGCCATGTACTGGTGCGCCAGGATGTAATACGCGTTGCCTCCCTTCGGCGGGGTGCGGAACACCAGAATCCAGGTCTGGCCCGAGCTGAAGAACAGCGTGTCTTCGCCGATCTTGGCCCAGGTCGGGTCGTAAGGCGCCGGCCCGTACTTGGAGTGGGTCTTCCAATACCCCTGGGTGTAGGTGCAACCGCCGCTGTTCGCGCACAGTTCCGGAACGTGCACGCTCAGCACCGCTTCGTCGCTCTTGCTCGCGCCGTTGTCGCTGTTCAAGGTCAGCACGTTCGGCACCATGAACTCGCAACTCAGGCCCGGGCCGGCGTTGGCCGGCGGCAGCCAGGACGCGGCCACGTTGAGGCTGCGCACGATGCCCGGATCGGGATCGATGTCGCCGGTGACGAACTGGGCGAAGCTGCCGCACAACAGCGGCTGCACGGTCCAGCCGAAGCCCGCGCCGAGGTTGAGCCCGGCGGTGCCGTTGAACAGATCGGTCAACGTCACGCAGCGGTCGGTTTCAACCGCCGGATCGCCGAAGGCCACCGCGGCCTGGTTGGAGCTGTAGCTCTTGAAGCCGCAGGCGCTGGCGTTGTTCTGCGCGTCGTAGCACTGCAGCACGCGCTGGATCGTGGCCTGGTTGCTGCCGCCCAGCTTGCCGCTCAGCGCGGCGCTGTAGCTGCAATGCAGCGAGGTCGCGGTCTGCGGATCGCAGGTGGGCGCGATCGACTGCGTGCCGCCGCCGGTGAACGACAGCGTGTCGCTCGGCGCGGACGGACTGAACACCGGGCTGACGTCGGCGGGCCAGGAGACCTGGATGTCGCCGCTGACGGTGAAGCCGGTTTCCGATTCGATCGTGCGCGTGGCGGCGAGACGATAGACCGTCTCGTAGCTGCCGCCGGCGTTGAGCGTCACGTCGACGTCGTTGCACAGATAGTTGCCCGCGTAATCGCCGCTGGCGATCGGGTCGGGCAAGCAACCCTGCATGCCGGAGACCTTGGCGTCGGCTTGCGACACCACCACATGCTTGTCCGGCGTCCAACCGTAATCCCGGTTGTAACGCGTCTGCGCGGTCTTGCTCACGCCGACGGTGCGGCACGCGACCTGCACCGAAGCCGAGTCGCTGGCGGTGGCGTTGGTGTTCGCGCCCGTGCTCCAGCTACCGGTGGCGGTATTGGTCGAAGTGCCCTGATCGGCGTTGCAGGTCAGCGGATTGGGCCGCGGATACGTCCACACGTACGGCCCCGACCCCAGCGCGAAGCTGTGGTCCACGCTGCCCGGCAGCATCGAATCGTCGATCGCGAAGGTATCGCCGTAGCTCTCGTTCGGATTGGCCGAGATCGAGAACGGCGCGGTCGCGGAGAAGGTGTAGCTCTGCGTGCCGCTGCCTCCGTCGTCGCCGCAGCCGCAACCGCTGCCGCGCGTCGCGGTGATGCCCGCGGCGTTGACGCCGCCGCTGGCCGAGGTCAGGAACGGATAGCTCAGGCTGCTCAAGTCGAACGCGTAGGTGCAACTGAGCACGATCTTGTCCGCGTTCGGCGCCGGCTTGACGCACGACAGCGTGTCGGTATCGCCCGGCTGCGCGGTCCATTGCAGCACGAACTGATTGGCGGAGTTGTTGAACTGCAAGGTGTCGACCACCGCGGTGGCGTTCCAGCCGAACGAGAACGGATCCTTGACCGTGATCGTGCCGGCGATGCGGTACAGCTGCCGGGTCAGCGCGGTCGCGGTGACGGTGTAGTCGACCTGATGGCTGTCTCCGTCGAGCATGACGATCTGGGTCGGCGACGCGCTCTTGTCGATGCTCCAGTCGGTGTAGCGCTTCCAGGTAGCGTCGGCGGTCTTCGTCCCGGTGGGACGCGGAATGAAGCAGAAGGTCGCGTGGCTCACCGCGGCGGGGCCGCCGCTGGCGTTGTCGGGCGAATACAAATTGGTGTCGCTGGTGACGCCCGGCTGGTAATGGAAGACGTTGTAGGCGTTGCCGCCTTTCACCACCACGTAATCCATCGGCATGGTGGAGGTGAAGCCGAGGTACTGGTTCTGCCCCGGCGGCGTGTAGTTGAAGGTGATGGTTTGCCCGGGCAGGCCGAGGTTGTAGCTCTGGCCTTCGGCCGGCGGGTTGCCGGTGCTGTAGCCCAGCCCCTGCCAGGTGCCGACGCCGGGAAGGTCGTCGCAGCTGGTGAAGTTGCCGGAATACGTGGTCGGCAGCACCGAGGCGGCCCAGGCCCCGGACGATGCGAACAGCAGCGCCGCTGCTACCAGCGGACGCCAGCTACGGTGACGGGACATGACAGAACTCCTGAGCGGGGCGGCGGGGGCCGCCCGTTGGCTTTCGCTCGGTAGCTCGGCCGTGCCGGCGATACAGGAGCCGGTACCCGGGAGCTTTGCGACGCCGGCTTTCGCCGGTTGTGCCTTTGTCGAGTCCTGGGGAACGAGTTCCGGGCGGCCTCCCCGTGCCGCCCGGCGGCAGCCTTGCGTTGCTCGGCAGGTATCGGATGCCGGCGGCTGTCGACGCGGACTATACGCCCGCTGTACAGCGTCGCCGCGCCCGAAACGTGTTGCATTTTTGCAACCCGAGCCACTGGTCGGCGCACTGCGACCGCTCGCTCTCGCTGCGCTCCACGCGCGCCGATATGTGATTGAAATCGCGGAAAAATCCACCAATTCAGCCCATTCAGCGAATGCTGCAGCGCGGAATGTCCGTGACGGATTCGGCAAATATTTTGTGCATGCGGCCGCTCGGGCCGCGAGCCAACACCCAAGGGTGCCAGCCATATGAAGTCCGCATTTCGTGTCGCCGCCTTGTGCGGCGCGGTCGTCTCCGTTCTGTCCGCATCCGCCCTCGCCGGCGGCCGTCCCGACCTGTCCCTGGCCGCGCTCAAGGCCGGCCGCGCCCACCTGCCGGGCGAGTTGTTGGTCAAGTACCGCGACGGCACCAGCGCCGCGCAACAAGGCGCCGCGGGCAAGGCCTTCGGTCTGGAGAAGATCGACACCGTGCGCGGCGGCAACGCGCGCAAGGGCGAACTGGCGCTGATGCGCGTGCCGGCCGGGCGCGATCTGGCCGCGACGCTGTACGAACTCAGCCGCGATCCCAGCGTCGAATACGCCGAGCCGAACTGGCAGTACCAGCATCAGGCCGTGTCCAACGACACCTACTACACCAACGGTTCGCTGTGGGGCATGTACAGCGCGACCTCCTCGCCGGCCAACGCCTACGGCTCGCAGGCCGCGGCGGCCTGGGCCGGCGGCCACACCGATTGCGGCAACGTCGTGGTCGGCGTGATCGACGAAGGCTTCATGTACGACCACCCGGATCTGGCCGCGAACGCGTGGACCAATCCCTACGATCCGGTCGACGGCATCGACAACGACGGCAACGGCTACGTCGACGACGTGCACGGCTGGGATTTCGACGGCAACGACAATCAGGTCTTCGACGGCGCCGGCGACGATCACGGCACCCACGTGGCCGGCACCATCGCCGGGCACGGCGGCAACGGCCAGGGCGTGGCCGGCGTGTGCTGGAGCGGGATCAAGCTGATCAGCGGCAAGTTCCTCGGCCGCCGCGGCGGCGCCACCGCTGACGCGATCAAGGCCATCGACTACTTCAACGACCTCAAGTCGCGCCACGGCCTCAACATCGTCGCCACCAACAATTCCTGGGGCGGCGGGCCGTTCTCGCAGGCGCTGCAGGACGCGATCGGCCGCGCCAACGACGCCGGCATCCTGTTCGTGGTCGCCGCCGGCAACGCCGGGGTGAACTGCGAAACCTCCGACTGCTATCCGGCCGAGTACCCGAACCCGAACGTGCTGTCGGTGACCGCGCTGCGTTCGGACGGCTCGCAGATCTACAGCTACGGGTCCACCACCATCGACATCGGCGCGCCGGGCTACGGCATCTGGTCGACGGTGCCGGTGTCGTCGAAGGGCAAGATCGTGCCGGGCTACGCGAGCTACAACGGCACCTCGATGGCGACCCCGCACGTGACCGGCGCGGTCGCGCTGTACGCGTCCTCGCATCCGGGCGCGAGCGCCGCCGACATCAAGGCCGCGATCCTGAGCTCGGCCATCGCCACGCCTTCGCTGAGCGGCAAGACCGTCAGTGGCGGCCGCCTCAACGCGGGCGGCTTCTGAGCCGCGCCGACCGACGAACGTCTAAGGAAACCATCGCAATGAAATCGTCCAACGTATTCGCCGTCGCCGCCTGCACCGCCCTGCTCGGCGGCGCCATCGCCGCGGTGGGCGCCGCGCCCGGCGGAGCCGCCGGCAAGCCCAGCCCGCTGCGCATCGGCCTGATGGCCGTGCCCGACGCCGCCGGCGCCTTCAGCGGCAAGGTCGAAGTCAGCGTCACCAACACCAGCCGCCACACCGCGCGCGTGCCTAAGTGGCAACTGCCATCCGAACTGACCCAGGCCAAGCTGTTCCGCATCAGCCGCGACGGCGAAGCGGTGCAGTACACCGGCCCGCTGATCAAGCGCGGCCTGCCGCAGGCCGAGGACTTCGCGATCCTGCGCGCCGGCGAAACCTTGCGCGCGGTGGTCGACCTGTCGCAGGCCTACGATCTTTCGCGCGGCGGCCAGTACACCGTCGCGCTGGATTCGCCGCTGCAGTTCGCCTCGCTGTCCGACGGCAGCCTGCTGCGCCAGAGCAACGGCCTGCCGCAAGTCGCGCGCAGCGCGCCGCTGAGCCTGTGGGTGAACGCCAAGGGCGGCGGCAACACCGCCCAAGGCAAGCCCGGCGGCGGCGGCACCGGCTCGAGCGTGGTCAACGGCGTATCGTACAAGGGCTGCAGCGCGACCCAGATCGACAGCATCGGCAGCGCCGTGGTCGCCGCGCGCGGCTACGCGGAAAACGCCAAGGGCTACCTCGGCGCCGGCACCGTCGGCCCGCGCTACACCACTTGGTTCGGCGCCTACACCTCGCAGCGCTACGCCACCGCCAGCCAGCACTTCGTCGCCATCGACGCGGCGCTGGACCAGAACAACGGCGAGATCACGGTGAACTGCGGCTGCAATCAGCGCTACTACGCCTACGTGTATCCGAACCAGCCGTACGAGATCTTCGTGTGCAAGACCTTCTGGACCGCGCCGTTGACCGGCACCGATTCCAAGGCCGGCACCCTGATCCACGAAACCAGCCACTTCACCGTGGTGGCCGGCACCGACGATCACGTCTACGGCCAGTCCGGCGCCAAGAACCTCGCGTTGACCGATCCGGCCAGCGCGCTCGACAACGCCGACAGCCACGAGTACTTCGCCGAAAACACCCCGGCGCAGAACTGAATCTCGGCCGCGACGGCAGGCCCGCGGGCGACCGCGGGCCTGTCCGTTTGCGGGCCGCGGGCGCGACGGCGTTCAGCCGCGGGCCGGTTCGCGCTCACCTCGCGCGGACGAAGCGCAACGCCCTCGCAATCGTGTGCGCCGCGACCGCCCGTTCGCCCCCGCGCGCCGCTATGCTCCGCGCACGGCGCCGTCCGCCCCCCACGGCGGCACCCGACCGCCACCGCACGACGACGAGGTGCACGCAATGCGCAATGCCCCGCACAACCCGACACGAACCCGTTTCCAGCGCATCGGCTATGGCCTGCTGCTCGGCCTGAGCCTGGCCGCGTCCGTCCAGGCCCAGACCATCGGCTACAACATCCGCACCGGCGACGTCTGGGTCGACACCCGCCTGGGCGAGATCAACGACTACGGCCGCCGCTACCGCGATCCCTTCGTCGACGAGATGACCGGCTACTACGGCGCGCCGCGCTCGCTGGTGGACGAACTGCTCGACCGCCGCCGCTGGGCGCCGGGCGACGTGTACTACGCCTGCGCCCTCGCCCATTCGCTCGGTCGTCCTTGCCAGGACGTTGTGCGCGAATACGACCGCAACCCGGGCCAAGGCTGGGGCGCGGTCGCTCAACGCATGGGCATCAAGCCCGGCTCGCCTGCGTTCCACGCGCTCAAGCGCGGCGCGGTGCGGACCTACGACCACTGGGGTTATCCGATCCGCGTCGATCAGAGCGTGCGGGTGAACTGGGCCGAGCACGGGCCGGGGCGCGGCAAGGGACACGGCAAGGACAAAAAGCACGGCGGTCCCAAGCACCACGGCGACGGCGACTCTTGGCGCGACGACGATTACGACGGCGACGACCGCGGGCACGGCAACGGGCATGGCAACGGCCGCGGTCATGGCAACGGCAATGGCAACGGAAAAGGGCACGGCAACGGCAAGAACCACTGACGCCGCCGTGCGCGCCCGCGCGCCATCGCGATGACGAAACGAAAAACGCCGGCCCGAGGGCCGGCGTTTTTTTTTACGCAAACACGCGCCGCGCTTACTTCGCCGCCTTCGTCCCCTGCCCCGCCTCGGGCTTGGCGTTCTTGACGTAAGTCTCCAGCCAGCGGTTGGTCTCCGCCAGCATGTGCAGAATCGATTCGCGCGCGCGATAGCCGTGGCTTTCGTTCGGCAGCATCACCAGCCGCGCCTTGCCGCCCAGGCCCTTGATCGCCGCGTACATGCGCTCGCTCTGGATCGGGAAAGTGCCGGAGTTGTTGTCCTGCTCGCCGTGGATCAACAGCAGCGGGTCCTTGATCTTGTCGGCGAAGTTGAACGGCGACATCGCCTCGTAAGTCGGCTGCGCCTGCCAGTAATTGCGCTCCTCGGCCTGGAAACCGAACGGGGTCAAGGTGCGGTTGTAGGCGCCGCTGCGGGCGATGCCGGCCTTGAACAAGCGCGTGTGCGCGAGCAGGTTCGCGGTCATGAAGGCGCCGTAGGAATGGCCGCTGATCGCGATGCGGTTGCGGTCGGCGACGCCGCGCCGCACCACTTCGTCCACCGCCGCCTGCGCGCTGGCGGTGAGTTGGGCGATGTAGGTGTCGTTGGGCTCGCGCTCGCCTTCGCCGACGATCGGCATGGTCGGGTTGTCGAGCACCGCGTAGCCCATCGCCAGATACGGCAGCGGCCCCCAATAGCTGACCGCGTTGAACTCGTACGGCGAGCCGATCACCTGGCTGGCCGCGTCCGCGCTCTTGAACTCGGCCGGATAGGCGTACATCAGCATCGGCAGCGGGCCGTCGCGCTTGGCGTCGTAGCCCGGCGGCAGATACAGGTTGGCGGTGAGCTCGACGCCGTCGTTGCGCTTGTAGCGGATCAGTTCCTTCTTGATGTCGCGCAACTGCGGCGTGGGATGCGGGAAGTGGGTCAGCGCCACCGGCGCGGCGTCGCCGCCGAGTTCGCGCCGCTGCAGGTTCGCCGGTTCCGTCGGCGATTCGCGCATCGTCAGCGCGCGCGTGGCCGCATCGTCGAGCACCGCCAGCGGCCGCTCGAAGTACGGCGCCTGCGATTGGAACAAGCGGGTGCGGCGCTTGTCGCTCAGATCCAGGCGGTCGAGGAACGGACGCTCGCCTTCGGCGGACGCGCCTTCGCCGATGTAGTACAGGCTGTTGCCGTCGGCGCTGGTGAGCAGGCGCTCGCCGCCGCCGGCGTCCATCACCGTCACCGGCTGGCCCGGATCGTTGTAGCGGTCTTCGCTGCTGCCGTCGCGCAGCAGTTCCGGCGCGCGGTCGCCGTGATCGGGCGCGATCCGCCACTGGCGGATCTTGCGGGTCTTCCACCAGAACTCGTCGATCAGCGCCAGCTCGCCGCTGCCCCAATGCGCGCCCTCGAAGCGCGCGCCGAGCCGCGCCAGCGTCTGCGGCGGCTTGTCGAACGGCGCGGCCTGCATGAACACCGCGTCGCGGATCTCGACCGCGCGCGCCGGGTCGCCGCCGTCCTGCGCCTCGGCCCACACCAGCGTGGCCGGCGCGTCGCCGCGCCACTGCACCTCGCGCGGGCCGGTCGGCACCGCGTCGTTGCCGGTCGGCAGGCCGTCCACCAGCGGCAGGCGCGCGATTTCGTATTCGAAGCGGCCGTTGCCGTCGAGCACTTCGACCCGGCGCGCGAACATGTCGGCCGGCACCAGATACGAGAACGGCCGCTCCAGGCGCGTGGTCAGCACATGGCGGCCGTCGGGCGAGACCGAGGCGCGCATGAACAAGTCCGGCGCGCCGAGCTTGGTCGTTTGCCCGGCCAGATCCACGCTCGCCAATTGCGAACGCAGGTAATAGGCGAACAGGCGCGCATCGCTCTCGTTGCGCAGCAGATCCTGATAGGTGCGCACTTGCCGCACGCCGCCGCCGGACTGGCTTTCCTGCGTGGCCGGGCCGCTCGGCGCGGCGGCCGCGGCCGGCGCTTCGCCCTGATCGTCGGGCTGCAGGCGCACCAGCAGACGGCGGCTGTCGGGCATCCATTCGTAGCCGCGGCCGGCGACGGTGTTGAGGCCGGAGACGAGCTTGCGCGCGCGCCGGGTTTCCAGTTCCACCAGCCACAGCTCGTTGGCGCCGCTGGCGGCGTCGACGCGGTTGAACGCGAGCCAGCGCTGATCGGGCGACCATTGCAGCGTCGCCAGCGACAGCGGCGACGGCAAACCCTCGATCGGCACGGTCTTGCCGCTGGCGATCTCCAGCAGTTCCAAACCGCTGCCGAAACTGAAACGGCTGGCCGCGCGCACGCGCGGATGGATGCGCATGCCGGCGAGCTTGAGCTCGGGTTGCGCGACCACCTCGATGCCCGGCAGCGACGGCGTGCGCACCATCGACACCAGATCGCGATGCGGGCTGATCGACAGCTGCGGCGGACGCGGCGCATCGACGATGGCTTGCAGCGGCTTGGGCGGCAGTTGATAGCCCTCGCCCCACGCGCTCGCGGCGGCCGGCGCGGCGGCGGCGGTTTTGCCGGCCTTGGCCGCCGGCGCGGCCTGCGCCGACAGACACAGCGCCAGCGCCGCCGGCAGCAACAGCCGCGCGATCGACGCCGGCGAACGGCGGCCGCGGGGCGGCGTGGAAAGGCGGCGGGCGAAGCGGCGCGCGGGCGAATTCATGCGGATCGGTCCTCGGATGCGGAGATATCGGAACGCGCGCCGCCCGCGGCCGTCCGCGTCGCGGCCGGCGGCGATGCGCGGCCGCGCTCCCCGTCCCGAGCTTAGCCGGCCCGCGCGCCGCCGCGCCTATGCCGATGGGGGCGGTTCGCGCCGCGCGCCGCGACGGCGGTCGCGTTCAGCCTCGCGCTCGCCCGTCTTTGGGCGGGCGTCGGCCCCGCGATATACTTCGCGCTCAGCCCGCCGAGGGGCGCTGCGACCGTGACGGACACGGCCAGGCTCGGCGAGGCGCAGGTCCCAACGGCGCCCGGTTTGAGTCTTCGCGACTCGCCGGACCCGGCATCCCGCCGGCTCCCCCCGCACTGGAGCTAATCCGCATGAACGCTGTACCCAAGACCTTCTCGACCGAAGGCGATTACAAGGTCGCCGACATTTCCCTGGCCGACTGGGGCCGCAAGGAAATCGACATCGCCGAGCACGAAATGCCGGGCCTGATGTCGATCCGCAAGAAGTACGCCGCCGCGCAATCGCTCAAGGGCGTGCGCGTGACCGGCTCGCTGCACATGACCATCCAGACCGCGGTGCTGATCGAGACCCTGCGCGACCTCGGCGCCGACGTGCGCTGGGCCTCGTGCAACATCTTCTCGACCCAGGACCACGCCGCCGCGGCGATCGCCGCCAGCGGCACCCCGGTGTTCGCCTGGAAGGGCGAGTCGCTGGAGGAATACTGGGACTGCACCCTCGCCGCGCTGAGCTTCCCCAACGGCCAGGGCCCGGAGCTGGTCGTCGACGACGGCGGCGACGTGACCCTGCTGATCCACAAGGGCTATGAGCTCGAGAACGGCGACGGCTGGGTCAACACCCCGTCGGGCAACCACGAAGAGCAAGTCATCAAGAACCTGCTCAAGCGCGTCCACGCCGAGCGCCCGGGCTTCTGGCACGAAGTGGTCAAGCATTGGAAGGGCGTCTCGGAAGAGACCACCACCGGCGTGCACCGCCTGTACCAGCTGGCCGAAGCCGGCACCCTGCTGATCCCGGCGATCAACGTCAACGACTCGGTCACCAAGTCCAAGTTCGACAACCTCTACGGCTGCCGCGAGTCGCTGGCCGACGGCCTCAAGCGCGCGATGGACGTGATGCTGGCCGGCAAGGTCGCGGTGGTGTGCGGCTACGGCGACGTCGGCAAGGGCTCGGCCCACTCGCTGCGCGCTTACGGCGCCCGCGTCGTGGTCACCGAGATCGACCCGATCAACGCGCTGCAGGCGGCGATGGAAGGCTTCGAGGTCAACACCGTCGAAAGCACCCTGGGCCGCGGCGACATCTACGTCACCACCACCGGCAACAAGGACGTGCTGACCCTGGACCACATGTCGAAGATGAAGGACCAGGCCATCGTCTGCAACATCGGCCACTTCGACAACGAGATCCAGGTCGACGCGCTGAACGCGTCGGGCGCCAAGCGCCTGAACATCAAGCCGCAGGTCGACAAGTACACCTTCGCCAACGGCAACTCGATCTTCCTGCTGGCCGAAGGCCGCCTGGTCAACCTCGGCTGCGCCACCGGCCACCCGAGCTTCGTGATGTCGAACTCGTTCTCCAACCAGACCCTCGCCCAGATCGACCTGTGGGCGAACAAGGACAGCTACGAGCCGAAGGTCTACATCCTGCCGAAGAAGCTCGACGAGGAAGTCGCGCGTCTGCACCTGGAAAAGATCGGCGTGAAGCTGACCACGCTGACCGACGAGCAGGCCCAGTACCTGGGCGTGTCGGTGGACGGTCCGTACAAGCCGGATCATTACCGCTACTGATCGGTTCGCCTTCGGGCGCTATCGACGCAACGAAATCGGGCGCCTTGGGCGCCCGATTTCGTTGCGGCCGTCGATCGGGGAGCCGGCGTCGGCCGCGCCCCCGCGGCGCGCATCAGGGCCGCTTGCCGCGCCTGCGCGCATACAAGGCCCCGGCGAGCGGCGCGTACACCGCCAACAGCCACATCAACGACGTAAGCTCGAAAGCCACGACGATCAGCGCAAGCGTCACGCCGATCCCGCCAGCGACCGCGAGGACGAGCGTATCGGTGAATGCGGTTTTCATGCGATCCGTTCCTCGCTCCAGACGGCGCCGACGCTGGGTCTTGTCTACTACGGCGCCGGCCGCTCCCGCAACTCACGCCGCCCGGACTCGGTTGCGTCGCGTCTCCCATAGGCCGCGCGCCGCCTCCGTCGGTCGCCTCGTCCCCCGGCCGACGGGCCGTTTGTGATCCCGATCACTGACCGCTCAGCGCCGCCGCCCGAGCCTGGACCCGCAGCCGCCGGCTGCGGCACAAGGACGAACCGCAGGCCCGGCGCCATCGCGTCCGGCGTAACGTCCTTGGGCCTCCTTCGAACCACAGGAGTCGCATCATGGGCAACGAGCGTCCCGCAGTGATCAAGACCGTGCTTCAGAAAGGATCGGCCATTCCGGCCAGCGAAGCCCTGCGCGCCAACAGCGCCTCGGCCGCCGAGTTCAAGGCCGCGATGGTCGAACTCAACGCCCCGACGGCGCAGGAACAGTCCTTCCTCGACGAGTTCGCCAAGTAAGCGGCCCGCGCCGCCGGCGCGTGGCGCGCGTTCGCGCGCGCCACGCGTTCGCCGTCCACGCATCGGAGCAGCGACGATGATTCCGTACGAACGCGAGCGCAGCCTCGACGACGCCGACCGCATCCTGCGCGAATGCATCGCGCGCCGCGGCTGGTGCGTCGACACCGACCGCTTGGGCGAGGGCTTGGTCACGGCCAAATGCTTCCTGCTCGACGCCGACGGCCAGGTGCTGAGCTTCGGCGGCGGCAAGGGCGAGGCGGACGCGGCCTATACCGGCGCGCTGTACGAAGCGGTCGAACACTATTACTGCAAGGCCTCGGCGCTGCCGCAGCGGTGGGATTATCCGAGCGCGCGCGCGATCGCCGAGGACCCGCGCTACGCCGCGCTGCCGTTCCTGTCGTGCTTCGCCGAACAAGCCGAGCGGCGCCTGGCGTGTCGCGATTACATCGCGTATTCGGGCGACGAAACCCTGCCCGTGCCGCTGTTCCTGACCTTTCCCGATTACCCGGGCGGCGCCCGCGCCGCCGACCCGCGCGACGAGTTCGACTACGCCAGCGCCATGCGCTTCGGCTCCAACAGCGGCACCGCGATCGGCGCCAGCTTCGAGGAAGCGGCGCTGCACGGCATCGGCGAGATCCTCGAACGCGACGCATGGTCGTTGTTCCTGATCGCGCACTACCTCGGCGGCGAGCGCGCGTACGGACGCTGGATCGAACCGTCCTCGCTGCCCGACGACCTCGCGCGCATCCACCGCATCGCCGAACGGCGCATCGGCGGCCCGATCCGCCTGATCGACATGACCACCGATCTGGCCTACCCGGCGTTCATCGCCGTCGCCGAACAGCGGCTGGAAGACGAAGTCGTGTTCTCGCACGGCTGCGGCGCCTCGCCGTATCCGCGCCACGCCGCCCTGCGCGCCTTGAGCGAACTGGTGCAATGCGTGGACATCAAGCAAGACACCGAGCACCTCGCCGGCCTGGACCGGCTCGCGCTGGAGCTGCTGGCCGGCTACCCGCGCCTGCGCGATTGCGCGATGGGCGAGATCGATCCGCGCCGCCTGCATCGCGGCCCCTGGGACTACGCCGAGCCCGAGCGAATGACGCCGCAGCGGCTGCTGCCGGCGGTCGTCGCCGGCTTACGCGAACGGGGGCTCGACTTGTACTACGCGGTCAACCATCGCGAGGGCGACGATTTCTGCGTGGTCAGCAGTCTGTCGCCGGAGCTGGAGCGGTTTTTCCTGGTCTCCACCGGCGTGGTGATGGCGCCGGGGCGGCGTGGGAGCGAGTTCCTGCGCAAGCACCGTGCGGCTGCCGCGCGGACGGATGAGCCGGAATTGCGCGTCGAAGCCTGAAGCGACGCCTCATCGGATCTTCGCCCGACCGCGCCGGCTCGCCGACGGCGACGCCGCGCCCGCGCAGCGGTGGGTGCGGCCTCGCGCGGTACGGACCAGCGATAACCGATCCCGCCGCGGCCCGCGCCAATCGCAGCCGGTGGCGGCTCGGAACGTCATCGACAAAACGGCAGCGGCCGGCGTCGTCGGGCGCTCCCGCACACCCGCCCTACAACGACAAGCGCTCGCGCAACTCCCGCGACTGCCGCCGCGACACCTCGATCCGGCTGCCGTCCTTGAGCTCCAGTTCGTAGCCGTCGCCCACGGCCAGTTCCACCGATTTCACCGAGCGCAGGTTCACCAGGGTGTTGCGGTTGGCGCGGAAGAACAGCGACGGGTCCAGCCGCGCCTCCAGCGCGCTCAGGCTGCGCGCGAGCAGCGCGCATTCGTTGCGGAACCAGACCCGCGCGTAGTTGCCGTCGACGACGATGCGGTGGACTTCGCGCAAGGCCACGAACCAGCAACGCTCGCCGTCGCGCAGGAACACCTGGTCGTCGGCGCCGAGCGGGCCGCGCGCTTCGGCCGGCGAGGTCTCGCTGGGCAGGCGCGCGCGGGCGCGCTGCAGCGCCGCGTTCAAGCGCTCGGGTTCGACCGGCTTGACCAGATAATCCAGCGCGTTGGCCTCGAAGGCCTGCACCGCGTATTGGTCGTAGGCGGTGGTGAACACCACCAGCGGCGCGACTTCCAGCCCGGCGATCACGTCGAAGCCGCTGCCCGAGGGCATCTGGATGTCGAGCAGGACCAGATCCGGACGCAGCCGCGCGATCGCTTCTTGCGCCTGCGGCACGTCCTCGGCCTCGCCGAGGATGTCGACCTGCGGCGATCGCGCCAGCAAGGTGCGCAGTTCCAGCCGCGCCAACCGGGTGTCGTCGACGATCAGCACGCTCAGCGGACGCAGGCTCATTGCGGAATCTCCATGTGCGCGTGCACCCGCGCGCCGTGCTGGCGCAACTCGAACGAACCCGGCGTCGCGGCATGGGCCAGCCGCGTGCGCAGGTACGCCAGACCGACGCCGCGCCGCACCGATTCGGCCTCGATCTTGCCGGGATTGGCCACCTCGATGCGCAGCCGCCCGCCGTCGCCGCGCACGCGCAGGCTCAGTTCGCCGCCGCCGGGGGTGCGGGCGATGCCGTGCTTGATCGCGTTCTCCACCAGCAACTGCAGCGCCATCGGCGGCAGGCGCAGGTCCAGCGCGGCCGGATCGATCTCGCGCGTCACCCGCAGCCGGTCTTCGTAATGCACCGATTCGACCGCGAGGTAATCGTCCACCACGGTCAGCTCCTCGGCCACGCTGACCTGCTCGCGCTGGCTGTGATCGAGCGCGTGGCGCAGGGTCGAGGACAAGCGCGTGACCAGCTCGCGCGCGCGCTCGGTGTCTTCGTTGATGAGCGCGCGCAGATTGTTGAGCGCGTTGAACACGAAGTGCGGGTTCAGGCGCGCGCGCAGCGCGTCGAGTTCGGAGGCGTTGCGCAGCGATTCGGCGTTGAGCCGGGCGATCTCGCCCTCGCGGTAGCGGCGCATCGCCACCGTCCAACTCCACAGCGCGGTCCACAGCGCCAGCGAGGACGCGGTCTGCGCCCAATACATGACCAGCATCGGCGCGGCGAAACCGGCGGTGTTGTCCGGCCCCAGATAGACCCAGTCGTGGGTGGCGGCGACCCACAGCACCGGCACCAGCACCAATTGCGACAAGGCCGCGCCGATCAGCACGCAGGCGAACAAACGCACGGCCAGCCGCAGCGGGCCGAGCTCGAACCAATGCCGGCGGTGCGCGATGCGGCGCATCGCCTGCCCCACCGCCCACAACTCGGCCGACAGCGCGACGGCGATGAACACCGCGCCGGACGTGACCTGGCCGAACGCGGCCGACATGCTGACGATGAAGGCGCAGTAGCCCGCCCAAAACAAAACGTCGATCAGGGCCGCACGGAAGAAGGGTCGCAACATGGATCGCATCGAATCGGGTGATGGAAAGAGCCGCCGCGCCGCATGCGCGCGGCGACGGCCGCGCCGGCCGGGCCCCGCCGCGCGAGCCCGCCGGGGAACGACTTTAACGCGTCGCTCAGCCCGCCGGCGGGGTCTCGGCGAGGAAACCGCGGACCTGATCCTGCAGCCACTTCGGGTCGTCCCACATCAAGAAGTGATAACCGTCCTGGCTCAGTTCGATGCGCGCGCCGGCGAGCTTGGCGTATTGCTGCCGGAACATCGCCAGGGTCGATTCGCGGGTGCCGCCGTAGCGCGCGCCGGCGACCCAACTGCCCAGCACCAGGGTCGGCACCGTGATCTTGTCCATGTCCGGACGCAGGTCGGTGGTCATCATCTCGTACAGCGACAGCGCCGTGGTCGGACGGTCGCTGGCTTCGCCCCACTGCCGCAGCAGCGCGACCTTCGCATCGTCGCTGGTCATGCCCTGCGCGGTGACGGCGATGCCGCGGTAGTAATGCGCCTGCGGCTGGTTCAGCACCAGCGAACGCGCGCCCTGCGCCATCGGCACGATGGTCTGCGCGGTCTGGGTCGGGCCGTACAGCGAGCCGAGAAAACCGTAGGTGTCGACGATGATGAGCTTGCCGATGTCCTGCGGCTTGGCCATGCCCATCTTCAGCGCGACGAAGCCGCCGAGGCTGTGGCCCATCACCACCGGCTGCCGGAGCTTGCGCTGTTCGATGTAGGCCAGCACTTCGTCGCGCATGCGGTCGTTGTAGGCCTCGGTCTTGATCGCCGGCGCGCCGGCGAAACCGGGGAACTGGATCAGATGGCACTGCACCTGGTCGGCCTGCAACGCGGCGCAGGTGTCGCGCCAGGTGTCGGCGCCGGAGTTCATGCCGGGGATCATCAGCACCGGCCGGCCCTGGCCGACGACTTCGACGCTCAGATCCTGGAAACGCTCGCTGGCGGCCTGCGCGGCGCCGGCGGCGAGCAGCGCGGTCAGGGCGAAAGCGATGCGGCGCACAGCGTTGGGACGGCGGGACTGCGGCATGACGGATTCCTCGGGGCAGTGGCGTGATGGCGCCACCTTGCCGGGCCGTCGCGGGCGGTTGGGGGGATTCGTGAGCAGTGGCGGCAGGGGCCGGCGAGCGGCGGGCGGCGCGGACGAGCGGCGGCCGCTTTCGGCGTCGCGCGCCGGAACCGGGACCGGGCGCCGGGACGGTCGGCGTCGCCGCGCCCCCGCGCCCGCCATCGCGCTCAACCCGCGCGCCGCAACGACCAGAACGGGATATCGCGCCGCAATTCGAAACCGTTGCGCAGATACAACTCCACCGCGCGCGGATTCTCGTGGCTCACGTGCAGGAACGGAATCCGCCCGCGCGCGTGGTTGTCGCTGACCAGAAACGCCAGCAGGCGGCGCGCGTGGCCGCGGCCGAGATGGTCGGGATGCGTGCAGATCGCGCTGAGTTCGGTGTAGCCGTCCAGGCCCATGCGCTCGCCGGCCATCGCCGCGAGGCGTCCGTGTTCGTAGAGGCCGAAGTAGCGGCCCAGTTCCATCGTGCGCGGGCGGAAGTAATGCGGGTACACCAGCGCGGTCAGCGCCAGCACGTCCTCGCGCTGGGCCGGGCCGAGCTCGACGAGGGGCGCGTCGCCCGCCACCGCCGCGACCGGCGCGCGGCAGATCATCTGCGCCAGATCGGTGAGATGGCGCAGCTCCCACGCCGCGCCGACCTCGGGCGCCACGCCGAGCACCAGCGCGGTGTCGCCGTCGGGCACCAGCGCGCGCAGCGCCTCGTCCGCGCCCGCATCGGCCCGCGCCACGCCCAGGAACGGCGCGACCTGCGCGGGATAGCGCGCCGCCCCGCCCTCGCCCAACGCCAGCGCGCGGTGGCGGCTGGTCAGGGACGCCCAAATCGGATTGTCGAGTGCGCTTTCGCTCATGCCGGCCGCCGCTGGAGACTGAACTCAAGCAATGGCGTCGCCGCGGCCGCCGCTCAAGCCGCGGCCGACCGCGACTTTGGTCCAAGCCCCGCGCCGCTTAACTTCCAATCCATCGCGATAAAGAGATATTATCCCCGCAACCCTCGCCACGGCCCCGCCCATGCTGCCGATCAGCTTCGAGTTCTACCCGCCCAAGACCGACGATCAGCGCGGCCAGCTCGACAAGACCGCGGCCAAGCTGCGCGCGTTCGCGCCGAGCTACGTCTCGTGCACCTTCGGCGCCGGCGGCTCGACCCTGAGCTACACGCCCGAAACCATCCGCCGCCTGCGCGAGGAACACCGCCTCGACGCCGCGCCGCACTTGTCCTGCGTCGGCGGCACCCGCGCCGAAATCCGCGAGTTGCTGAAGCTCTACCGCGAACTCGGCTGCCGCCGCCTGGTGACCCTGCGCGGCGACCTGCCCTCGGGCATGGCCAGCGCCGGCGACCTGCGCTACGCCAACGAACTGGTCGAATTCATCCGCGCCGAAACCGGCGACCACTTCCACATCGAAGTGGCGGCGTACCCGGAAACCCATCCGCAGGCGCGCGACGCGCTGTCGGACCTGGAGAACTTCAAGCGCAAGGTCCGCGCCGGCGCCGACGGCGCGATCACCCAGTATTTCTACAACCCCGACGCCTACTTCCGTTTCGTCGACGACGTGCGCGCGGCCGGCATCGACGTTCCGATCGTGCCGGGCATCATGCCGATCGCCAATTTCACCCAGTTGCGGCGCTTCTCGGACCTGTGCGGCGCGGAAATCCCGCGCTGGATCGCCCAGCGCATGCAGGCCTACGGCGACGACGCCGACAGCATCCGCGAGTTCGGCGCCGAGGTCGTGGCCAAGCTGTGCAGCCGACTGATCGAAGGCGGCGCGCCGGGGCTGCATTTCTACACGCTCAATCTGTCCAAGCCGACCCTGTCGGTGCTCGCCCGCATCGCCTGAACGCGCGGCGCCGCCGGCGTTCACCCAACTGAAGCGAAACGACCGGGCGCACACAAATGCGCCTGTGCTGCCTAGCACCAATGGCGAACTGCGCACGCAGTTCTCAGCTTGCGCTTGCCTTGCGACAAATTCGGTCTTGAGCCGCGCGACGGCGCGCGCGCCCACTGGGAACAGGATGCATCGCCACGACGAGCGATGCCCTCGCGACCGCAACCGCCGGCCCGGCCACGGGCCCGCGGCGCGCAGCGGTCCCCAATGGAGAGTGCGCACATGTCCGTCCGCAACAAGCTCTTGCCGCTGAATTTCGCCATCGCTCTTTCGCTGGGCCTGGCCGGCGCCGCCTCGGCCGCCGAACCGGCTCCGCTGTTCTCCGTTCCCGCCGCCGCGCTCGCGCGCAGCGCCGACGCCGACCTCGGCTTCAAGGCGGTCAAGGCCGAGCGCGCCGCGACCCGCGTCGATCTGGTCCGCGCCGATACCGCGCAGGTCACCGAAACCCAGGATCAACTGCTGCTCAACCTCGCCCCGGGCGTGAGCCTCAAGGCGCACAAGCTGAGCGCGCAGCGCAAGGCCGACGGCATCGTGATCTGGCAGGGCATGGTCGGCGACCCGAACGCGCAGTTCAAGCGCATCAACCGCTTCACCGGCGCCGAGCTGATCGACAATCCGGAAGAGTCGGCGATCCTGGTGCGCCAGGGCGATCAGATCTCCGGCACCGTGCGCAGCGGCGGCAAGCTGTACCGCATCGACCCGCTCAAGGCCGGCGGCCACGCGATCAGCCTGATCGACGAATCCAAGATGCCCGAGGACCACCCGGCCTCGTACGGCCGCCTGCCCTACACCCCGGTCAAGCTCGATCCCAAGTTCGACGAAGCCAAGGCCGGCGAGAAAGCGCCGACGGTGGTGCGGGTGATGGTGGTCTACACCCAGGCCGCCGCCACCGCGGTCGGCAACACCTTGACCAAGGCCAATCTGGCGATCACCGAGAGCAACCAGAGCTTCACCAACAGCGCGGTCAACGTGCGCTTCGAGCTGGCCGGCCAGTACACCGCCAACTACACCTCGGCCGGCTTCGACACCGACCTGAGCCGCTTCGCCGGCACCAGCGACGGCTACCTCGACAGCTACCACGCCACCCGCAACAGCATCACCGCCGACGTCAACGTGCTGATCATCACCGACAATCAGTACTGCGGCCTGGGCTATCTCAACTCGAGCGCATCCAACGCCTTCAGCGTGGTCAGCCACTCGTGCATGACCGGCTACTACAGCTTCGCCCACGAGATCGGCCACAACTTCGGCGCGCACCACGATCCCAGCAACGGCACCAACACGGTCTACCCCTACGGCCACGGCTACTGGGGTCCGGGCAACGCGTGGCGCACGATCATGGCCTACAGCTGCGGCAGCAACTGCCCGCGCCTGAACTATTGGTCGAACCCGAACATCACCTACAACGGCTCGCCGATGGGCACGGCCGCCAAGAGCAACAACGCGCGCGTGCTCAACGAACGCGCGACGACGGTGGCGGGTTTCCGCTGATCGCGCGCACCGCGCGGCGCCTTTGGGCGCCGCGCGGTGGTTTTCGGGTCGGGCGTAGCGCGGGCGCGTGAGCCGCTAACGGTTTAAGCCATGACTCCCGAACGTTTGTCGTTATCCGGTTTTCGCGGTCGCAGCTTGCGCAGCTCCTACAGGGGCTTCGGAAAGTTGCGTATCCGACTGTAGGAGCTGCGCAAGCTGCGACCGCGAAAGCGCAACGACGGCGCACCCCACCTACCGACACGACACAGCAAACACCGCTGTTGCCGTTGCCCTTCGCCTTGACGCATCCCCAAGCAAAGCCCACGCCCCGCAGCCCCGGAGGGCGTGCGCATGGATGCGCACGCGCGCCATGGGTCAGGATGACCCTTATGGCGCGGCCCCGCGTCGCTGTGAGCCCTAGCGGCTCTTGATTCGAAAACAAGGAAAGCGCCTTTCTTTGGTTACTTTCTTTGGCAAGACAAAGAAAGTGACCCGGCCGCTTGCGGACGGAACGCTCTGGATTGGAGCTTGTCGTCACTCGTTGTTGCGTTGAGAGCGAACCCACAGCAAAGTCAAAATGGGTTCCGGCTTTCGCCGGAATGACGGAGTGTGAGTTGTGCTTCTCGCAGGTGGCGGACACACTACCCACCGTCATTCCGGCGGCGGAACACCCCACTCACCGTCATTCCGGTGAAAGCCGGAATCCATTTTGATGTTGCTTCCGCTTTCTCTGGTAGAGGCGTACGACGACGAGCGAAGATCAAACGCTAAGAGCTTTCGTCCGCAAGCGGCCGAGTTACTTTCTTTGTCTTGCCAAAGAAAGTAACCAAAGAAAGGCGCTTTCCCTGTTTTCGAATCAAGAGCCACTAGGTCCAGTACCGGGCGCGGGGCCGCGCCATAAGGGTCATCCTGACCCATGGCGCGCGCGCGCATCCATGCGCGCGCCCTCCGGGGCTGCGGAACGTGGGCCTCGGGTGGGGATACGTCAAAGCAAACAGCAACAGCAACAGCAACGACAACAACAACGGCAACCGCAACCGCAACGCCAATTGCGACGGCTACAGTCAGGGCCAAATGCATTCCAGCTTTCGCCGGAATGACGGACCAAAGGCCTCGCAATCCCGGCTAAATTCGACAAGGCCGCATCGCTCCGGTCGACGCCGGTCCCCACGCCGCGACGAAACTACGCCGCACCCGCACCACCACCGCATCGCGCCACCGCACATCCCCGCACCGCCTCCACCCGCGACCGCCGCACTGTCCATACGCATCCCCCGGCGCTAGTCTTCGCCGATGCCTGCCCCCGTCCGTCTTCTCCCCCTGCTGCCGCCGCTCGCCCTCGCCGCGGCCGCGCTGTTCCCGAGCGCCGCCCCGGCGCAGATCCGCCGCTGCACGGACGCGCACGGCAACTCGGTCTACACCGATCGCGATTGCGCCGCCGTCGGCGGCGTCGACCGTTTGCCGCGCGGCGCGGCCGCGGCGGCCAAGCCGGAGAACGCCTACGTCGGCGGTTGCGCGCGCAATTTGCGCGATCTGGTCGGCGCCATCACCACCGCCATCGACGCGCACGACGGCAACAAGCTCGCCGCGGTCTACCACTTCGCCGGCATGTCCGACGATCAGGGCTATGCGGTGATCCAGCGGTTGGACGCGATCGCCCAGCGGCCGCTGCTCGACATCGCTCCGGTGATGGGCGCCAGCGCCGAACCCGCGCCGCGCCCGGAAGCCTGGACCACGCTGCCGCCCGCTCCGGCCAACGCCGCGCTGGCGCCGCTGCCGCCGATTCCGCCGCCGTCCGCGCCGGCCGGCTTGGGCCGCCCCGCCGGCATGGACGGCGCGCCGGCGCCCGCCGCGGAGGCGTCCGCCAGCGCCGAGCCCGAGCCCGCGCCGGCGGCGCCCGTGCACCGCCGCCCCGCCCCGGTCGCGCTGCGCCTGGAGCAGACCATGGCCAACGGCGTCACCCCCTCGCGCACCGTGTTCGGGCTGACCCGCCACTTCGGCTGCTGGTGGATCAAAGGCGGCTGAGCGGCGCTGAATGGGCGCATCCGACGCGCCGCGCAAGCCCATACGCCGCAGTCGCGTTGGGAAGCCGCCGCGGCGCAGGGCACAATAGCGGTTTCCCCTCCCCACGACGGAAGCCGACGATGCAATACCCCGAATGGATCTGGCACAACGGATCGATCAAGCGCTGGGCCGAAGCGACCACCCACGTGATGTCGCACGCGCTGCACTACGGCTCCTCCGTGTTCGAGGGCATCCGCACCTACGACACGCCCAACGGCCCGATCATCTTCCGCTTGAACGACCACAACCAGCGTCTGTTCGCGTCAGCCAAGATCTACGACATGGCGATCCCGTACTCGCTCGCGCAGATCAACGCCGCCTGCCATGAAGTGATCAAGGCCAACGGCCACAGCACCGATTACCTGCGTCCGGTCGCCTACCGCGGCCTCGGCGGTTTCGGCTTGTCGGCCGACACGCCCACCGACGTCGCCGTGGCGACCTGGAAGATGGGCCAGTACCTCGGCGCCAGCGTGTTGGAAGAAGGCATCGACGCCTGCGTGTCGAGCTGGCAGCGCTTCGCGCCCAACACCATTCCGGCCGGCGCCAAGGCCGGCGGCAATTACCTCTCCGGCCAGTTGGTCGCGCGCGAAGCGCGCCGCCTGGGCTTCGGCGAAGGCATCGCGCTGGCGTCCACCGGCTTGCTGTCGGAAGGCGCGGGCGAGAACCTGTTCCTGGTCTTCAACGGCGCGCTGCACACCACGCCGGTGAGCGCCGCGCTGCTCAACGGCCTGACCCGCAACACCATCATCACCCTGGCCCGCGACGTCGGCATCGAAGTGATCGAACGCGACCTGCCGCGCGAATACCTGTACCTGTGCGACGAGTTGTTCATGTGCGGCACCGCCGCCGAGATCACCCCGATCCGCTCGGTCGACGGCCGTCAGGTCGGCAGCGGCCGCCGCGGCCCGGTGACCGAGCGCATCCAGGAACTGTTCTTCGGCCTGTTCAACGGCAAGACCGCCGACAAGTACGGCTGGCTCGAAGCGGTCAAGTAAGCGCCGATGAAGTAAGCCAAACGCGCTCGCCGGCCCGGGACGGACAGGCGAGCGCACGCCGCGGGGCGCAACGCCCCGCGCGCGCTGGCGCGCCGCGCGCCGGCATTTGACAGCCCGCGCGACCCGCGCGTATAGCTACGGCGCGCATTCCACGGACGCCGACATGCCGCTTCGCCCGACCGCACTGCTGCTGGCCGCGCTTGCGCTGAGCGCGTGCGCGCACCCGCCGGCGGGCCGGTCGCGGACGCCGGCTCCGGCATCGCATCCGACGACGCCCGCCGCGCCGAAGCCTTCCGCTCAGGAGCCTCCCGCCATGACCTCCGCCGCCGCACCGCCGGCCGCCGCGCCGCGGCTCGATGCCGAGCAGGTGCTCACCCGCTTGCTGGGTTTGATCCGCGAGACCGAACGGGTCGAACAGTTCACCCCGCAACGCCTCAGCGCCGCGTTCGGCGTCGACTTCCGCGTGTACGAACCCGGCTACTGGGGCTACGGCGAGCGCCTGTCGCCGCGCTGGACCTACGGCATGGAAATGCGCGAGAAGATCGCGGTCGGCCCGCGCTTCGCTTTCAGCTTCAACGCCGCCGCCGAGAACGCGCCGGCCGAGGAAATCTGCGCGATCGATTACCGCCGCTTCGCCGCCGAACTCGAAGCGATGGGGTTCCGGCGCGAGGCCCGGCACGGCGAACACGGCGCCTTCCTCGCCGACTGGTTCGACCGGCCCGGCATGCGCGTGATCGTGAAACAGCAGCGGCTGGCGTCCGGCGACGATGCGCGCGCCTGCGTCAGGGACGTTTCCATCCCCTGAGTCCTAAGGAAGGGACATGACCGACCTGACCCCGCAAGCCCAGGCGCTGCTGACCGCGTTCGCCGCGCGCGCCGACGTCACCGCGCAGCAGGCCGCGAACCTGCAGACGCTGGTGACCGCCACGCCGGCGCTGGTCGCGCAGTTCAACGAAGCCGCCGCGCCGCCGGCGTATCTGACCTCGATCGTGCCGCTGACCAATCCGCACGCGGGCGGCGAATACAACTGGGACGGGCGCGAAGTGCGCGTGCCCTTGTCGATCCTCAACACGCCGCCGGGCGGCCGCTTCGATCCCGGCGAAGCGGTCTACGTGCTCGGGCACGAACTGCGCCACGGCGGCAACCGCGCCGAGTACAACCCGCGCGAGGCCGCGGTCTACGCCGAGATGGACCGGATCGCGCAAACGCCGTCGCCGCGCGACTACACCGCGCCGGTCGAAACCCTGCTGGCGGCGCGCCGGCTCGACGAAGCGCGCGCCGAGGTCTACGGCTTCAACGCCGTGGCGTCCTCGGTGCGCCAAGCCAATCCCGCCGCGACCTTGGGCGATGTCTACAACGCCAACTCGCGCATGCCGGTCTACATCGACCGCAGCGCCGACGGCCCGCCCTACACCTACTCGATCAAGCCGCATCTCACGCTCAACGCCGATCTGAGCCTGACGCCGAACGACGCCAACGTCGAAGGCATGGGCGTGCACTTCTTCGACCGCGCGCGCGCCGCGCCGCACGGGCTGGGCAATCACGGCGACGCCGATTACCGGCATTTCTACGTCGGCGCCGCGATCGCCGACGCGGCGCACTACGAACACCAACGCCATCCCGCCGGCCCGGGCGCGGGCGGGCCGGACATGCAGCTCGACCTGGGCCGGCTGCGGGTCACCGAAGCCGCCCTGGAGCGCGCCGGCCTGCGCCTGACGGCCGGGCAGACGCTGCCCTATCTCGACAGCTCGACCGCGCCGCCGACCCGGCATCAATTCGATTTCGTCGCGCCCGCACCGGCGCCGGCCCCACCCGCGCCCGCGCCCGCCGTGCATCCGCCCGCGGGCGGCCCCGCCGGGCCCGCGCCCGGCGGCGGCGCGCCCCCGCCCGCGGGAGCGCCCGCCGGAGCGGAACCCGCGCGCGATGCCGCGGCCGCGGCGGGCGCCGCGGTGGTGGGCGCAGCCGCAGGCGCCGCGGCCGGCGCGGCGGCAGTGGGCGCGGCCGCAGGAGCGGCGACAGGCGCGCCCGCAGTAGGCGCGGCTCCAGGAGCGGCAGCAGGCGTGCCCGCAGTGGGCACAGCTCCGGGAGCGGCGCCCGGCACGCCCGCGACGGGCGCAGCGGCGCCCGGCGGCGCGGGCGCGCCCGCTCACGGCGCACCCGCGGGCGCACCCGCTACCGGCGCACCCGGCGCGCAACCGCCCGCCGTGCACCCGCCCGCTGCGCCCAACCCGACGATTCCCGGCCTGCCGTCCGATCACCCCGACCACGCGCTCTACCGCCAGATCCGCGCCGGCGTGGAGCGCGTGGACGCGCAGCTCGGCCGCGGCTACGACGACACCAGCGAGCGCCTGACCGCCTACGCGCTGGCCCGGCACAAGGAAGGCGGCGGCGGCGCGGTCGACCACGTCGTGATGTCGCCGGATCGTTCGACCTTGTTCCTGGTCGGCGGCCGCCTCGAAGACCTGGCCCATCAGCGCACCGCGGTTTCCGTGGCCGACGCGATGAGCGCGACGCCGGCCGATTCGCTGCGTCGCGCCGAAGCGGCGCAGCCGGCCGCACCCGACGCCGCGCAAGAGCGCTCGCAGGAAAACGCGCGCGCTCCGACGCGCTAGCTCGACGCGTCGCCCGGTCCACGCGGCGCGCCGGCGCCGCGCGCCGGTTCGATGGACGCGAATGCCGACCACCGCCGGCTAATGCGAAGAAAGGGCGCGCTCAACGAACGCGCCTCGATATCGTCGGCGCTACTCCGCCGCCCCGCGCTCCGCGGCGCCGGCATCGCAAACCTCGCGTCGCCGGCCCACCGGCCGCGTCACGCCGCGCGCGAGAACCGCAACGTCGCCACCACGCCGCGCTCCTCGCCCGGCTTCACCCGCACGTCCCAGCCGTACAGATCGCACAAGCGCCGCACGATCGACAGGCCGATGCCGCCGCCCTGCGAATGCCCGGCGTGGGTGCCGCGGTAGCCGCGCTCGAACAGCTTGGCCGCGTCCTCCGCGCTCAGGCCCGGGCCGGAGTCGATCACCTCGACCGAGTCCGGCAGCAAGCGCACCACGACGCTGCCTTCGGTGGTGTACTTGACCGCGTTGCCGATCAGATTGCCCAGCGCGACCGCGACCGCCGCTTCCGGCGCGTCCACCGCCCGTCCGCGTTCGCCTTCCACGCTCAGCGCGAGGTTCTTGCCGCCCATCTGCGCGCGGTGCGCGTCCAGCAGCTGATCCGCCAGCTTGCCGATGTCGGTCGACCCCTGGCCGCGCTCGTTGCGCGACAACAGCAACAGCGCGCTGATCAGGTCGGTGCACTGCTGCTCGGCGCGCTGGATACGCAACAACCGGTTGCGAGTCTTGTCTTCCAGATCCGGCCGCGACAACAGCAACTCGACCGCGCCCTTGATCACCGCCAACGGCGTGCGCAGTTCGTGGCTGACGTCGGCGTTGAACTCGCGGTCGCGCTGGACCACCTTGGTCAAACGCTCGGCGTAATCGTCCAGCGCCTCGGCCAACTGGCCGACCTCGTCGTCGGGGAAGTGCGCGGCCAACGCCTCCGACTGCGCGCTGCGGCCGGAACGCTTGATCCGGTTGGCCAGCTCCGACACCGGGCTCATCACCCGCGACGCCGCCCACCAGCCGACCAACAACGAGAACAGGGTGAACACCAGCACCGACAGATACAGCGCGCGATTGAACTGGGCCTCGCTGCGCGTGGCCTGGGTCATGTCGTAGGCGAGGAAGAACCATTCCGTCGGCGTCTTGCGCACGCCGAGCTTGTACGAGAACGGACTGCCGTCCGGGTTCTTGCCCTGGATGTTGTGGATGCCGTCGGGCAGCGCGTACCAGTCGGGCTGCTCCAGGCGCAGGTCCTCGAAGCGATCGCTCTTGACCACGCGCGCGCGGGTCTGCTGGAACGGCACCTGCGGGCTGGAGTTCGGCGCCAGATAGAACTGGCGCGCGTACTCGTCGATGTTGCGGTTCACCGCGTCCTCGACCAACTGGTTCTCGACCCGCGTGCGCGTCCAGTTGGTCGCGAACGCGAACATCGTGGTCAAGCCGAAACCCAGCAGAACGAAGGACAGGATGATGCGGCTGCGCAACCGCCGCCGGAAGCGCTTCTTTTTCTTCAGCCGCGATGCGGACGGATCCCCCGATGCCACGCGATCAACCGTTCTCGGGCGCCGCGATGCGGTAGCCGATGCCGTGGCGGGTCTGGATCAGCGGCGTCTCGAACGGCTTGTCGACCACCGCGCGCAGGCCGTGGATGTGCACGCGCAGGCTGTCGGAATCCGGCAGCTCCTCGCCCCACACCCGGGTCTCCAGTTCCTGCCGCGTGACCACCGCCGGCGAGGCTTCCATCAGCGCCTGCAGGATCTTCAGCGCGGTCGGGTTGAGCTGCAGCAGCTTGCCCTGGCGGCGCACCTCGAGCGTGTCGAGGTTGTATTCCAGATCGGCCGCGTTGAGCACCCGCGTCTGCACGCCGCGGCCGCGCCGCGACAGCGCGTTCAAGCGCACTTCCACTTCCTGCAAGGCGAAAGGCTTGATCAGGTAGTCGTCGGCGCCGGAGTCGAAACCGGCGAGCTTGTTGTCGAGGCTGTCGCGCGCGGTGAGCATCAGCACCGGCGTCTGCTTGCGCGCTTCGTTGCGCAGCTTGCGGCAAACCTCCAGGCCGTCGATGCCGGGCAGGTTCAAGTCGAGCACGATGGCGTCGAAGTCGTGCACCACGGCCAGATGCAGGCCGGTGATGCCGTCGGCGGCGAAGTCGACGGTGTGGCCGCGGTCTTCGAGAAAGTCGCCGAGGTTGGCGGCGATGTCCTGGTTGTCTTCGATTACGAGGATGCGCATGGGCTCGTCCCAGTGGGGTTGGCGGTACGACCATCGGCCGCGCGCCCGGGTTCCTGAGGCGTCGCACGCGAAGCGGCGACGGCAGGCGGAGGATTCTGCCAGAGCGTTTGTAAAATGAACGGGAAACGGACGGCTCCGCAAGCAGGCGGCATCGCCGCGGCGGGCGAATGGGCCAAAAGTCACGCGCCGCCCTCGCGCGCCGGAACCCCGGAAAAACAAAGGCCCAGACGCGGGGCCACCGCGCCTGGGCCAAAAGGGTATTGCCCCGATTACCGTAACCTGCGTTCGCCCAGATGACGTCTGACGAGGAGCGTGATTGGGGGGATCGACAGTGCTTCGGTGCGCCAACGCTACGCGGATTTCGATTAAACCGTCGTTAAAAGTCGTGTTAAATAAAAGTTAACGACAACCTAAAAGTGGAGTTGTCCCGGCCCGGCCCTTCCGCGCCGGGAACCTGCCGTTCGGCGGGTCGCCGACAGATGACCTGCGCGGCTTGCCATTTGCCGGGGATCGGGCAAGCCGACCCCGGTCCGGGGACCCCGTTCAGCGTCTCGCGGCCAGCCGGCGGGCCGGTTTTTCCCGCACCTGCCCGGCCACGAAATCGACGATTTCCACCGCCACGTCCACCCCGCTGGCCTCCTCGATGCCCTCCAGGCCGGGGGAGGCGTTGACCTCCAGCACCAGCGGGCCGCGGGCCGAGCGGATCAGGTCGACGCCGGCCACGCCCAGGCCCAGGACCTGGGCCGCGCGCACCGCGACGTCCTGCTCGGCGGCGCTGGCGCGCACGCCCTTGGCGGTGCCGCCGCGGTGCAGGTTGGAGCGGAAGTCGCCCTTCGGCGCCTGCCGCTTCATCGCCGCGACCACCTTGCCGCCGACCACGAAGCAGCGCAGGTCCGCGCCCTTGGCCTCGGCGACGAACTCCTGCACCAGGAAATTCGCGTACAGGCCGCGCAGCGCCTCGATCACGCCCTTCGACGCCGACAGCTTCTCGGTCAGCATCACCCCGGCGCCCTGGGTGCCCTCGTTGAGCTTGATCACGTGCGGCGGCGGGCCGAGCATCGACAGCAGGTCGGCGGTGTCGTCGGGGTTGTCGCCGAACACCGTCGCCGGCAGGCCGATGCCTTGCGCGGCCAGCAGCTGATGGCTGCGCAGCTTGTCGCGCGCGCGCAGGATCGCATCGGAGGTGTTGGGGCTGTAGCTGTCCATCAGCTCGAACTGGCGCAGCACCGCCGAGCCGTAACGGGTCACCGAGGCGCCGATGCGCGGGATCACCGCGTGGTAGCCGGCGAGCTCGCGGCCCTTGTAGTGCATCTGGAAGCCGTCGGAGGCGATGCGCATGTAGCAGCGCAGCGGGTCGAGCACGCGCACGCTGTGGCCGCGATGGCGCGAGGCCTCGACCAGCCGGCGCGTCGAATAGAGCTTGGTGTTGCGCGACAGGATCGCGAGCTTCATGGCGGGATCGGCTGAGAAGGTGGAAAGGGGATTCGGCTCAGATGGGGCGTGCGCGCGCGGCTTCAAGCGTCCGCGGACGGACGGCGTCAGGCCCGCGGCGGGCGCCGCCGCATGCGCCCGTGCAGGAACGAGCGGGCGGGGTCGACGGTGAACGCGTGCGCGACCGCGGTGCGGCCCAGCAGCATCGGAAAACGCATGCCGCGACGATCCGCCAGGTTTATGTCAATTTCGCGTTCGCTGCCGGCCAGACTCAGCACGGTGCGGATGAACACGCGACGGGTGCGGTGGCCGCCCGAGTCGGTGACCTCGCGTTCGTCGAACACCGGCGCGGTCGCCTCGACTTCGCCGGCGCCGACCGCGCCCGGGCTCAGGCGGAAGCCGACCCACGGCGCGCCGGCTTCGACGAAGCGCCACTGCGCGTCCACGTGCAAGGCCGAGCTGCGCGCGCCGGTGTCGATCTTGGCGCGCATCGCGGCGATGCCCAGTGCGGGCAGCGACGCGACTTCGCGCCAGCCCAGCAGGATGGGCGCGGCGAGCGGCGCGTCGGCGAGCGTCCGTTTCGGGATCGGGGAAGACATCGCACCTCCGGTGTGGCGAATGCTGAAAGGTTCGGGGGCGACAACGGTGCAACGAAAAACAGCGGCCTCGCGGCCGCCGTGGCGTTCGGCTCGCGGCGGGCGCGCAGCGTGCGGATCGCTTCGGTATCGAAGCGCCGAACGCAGCGCGGCGGTCCGCCGCGGGACCGGGCGCGCAGTCTAACCCGGCCGCCGCGCGAGCGTCGATGCGGCGCGGACGCGAATGATTTTTTTACATCGCCGTGCGGTTCGGGCCGCCGGCTTCGCTGTGCTCGTTTCTCTTAACTCTTTACTCGGCCGGAGCTTAGGAACGAGTCAAGAGGAACGAGTCGCGGCCGCGGGGTCAGTGCCGGCAGTTGCGCCGTTCCTCTTCCACTTCCTGGGCGACCGCTTCGGCGCCGAGCACGGCCAGGTCGCGGATGTTCTTGCGGGTTTCCTGGCAATCGCTGGGGCCGCCGCCGCCGAACAGGCGGCCGATCTGTTCGACGGTCGCGGCGATCGAGCGCGGCGGGCGCATACGGAAACGCTGCGCGCCCTGACCCGGCAGCGGCGGCGCGCGGCTGGCGAAGGGTTTGGCCGCGCGCGGGGCTTCGTCCCATGGCGTGCGTGGCGCGGGCGACGGCGACGGCGACGGCGACGGCGATGGCGATGGCGATGGCGATGGCGTCGAAGATTCGACGGAAGCGGGCGGAATGTCGACCGCAGTCAAAGCCGTGTCGGCCGTGGCGGAAGGCGCGATGCGCGGCGGCGGGCGGCGCGGCACCGGCACCGGCACCGGCACCGGCACCGGCACCGGCACCGGCGCGGAACGCGGCTCGCGCGCGACCGGTTCGGCCGGCGGCGCGGGCGCGGGCGGCGGCAACCAGATCAATACGAGATCGTCGCCGGCCGGCGGCGCACGCGGCGGCATCAACACCCGGCTCGCCAACCAGAACAAGGCCGCGTGCAGCGCCGCCACCACCGTCCAGGCCAGGATCGATTCCCATCGCGGCGCATCGTCGGCCGCCCGGCCGCGCGCGCGTCCCTGCCTCGGCGCCGCCAGCGCCCCGTGCTCCGCTTGCATCCGTTCCGTCCTTGCGCGTCGAGCGAACCGCGCGAGTGTGCGGCAGGCGCGGCGGCCCGCGGATGCCGAACGAACGCGCCGGTTGGTCGGCGTTCAAGCAAAGCGGCGTGCCGGCTTCGCGGTTCGATGCCGCGCGAGAGCAAACGAATGCCGCTGCATCGCGACGCGAGCGCGGCAACGATAACGCTGCGATAATGTCCGCCGCGGACTTGCGCCGATATCATGTCCGGCACCGCTCAAGGACCGACCCGCATGACCGCCACGGACCTCACCGATCTGCTGCTCGCCGCGCTCGGCCAACGCATCGACGACCCCGCCGCCATCGCTCTGGCGCAGGCGCTGGGCAACAAGCCGTTCAAGAGCGTCGCGCCGGGCAACACCGTCCATCTCGGCAGCCGCAAGCTCGGCATCGAAGTCGCCGCCACCGCGCAGATTTCCAATCGCGCCTATTTCCCGCCGCGCAAGCAAGGCCGCGTCTGGGCGACCTGGGTCTCGCACGCGTTCGTCTATCCGAACTATCGCGGCGCGTTGCCCGAAGGCTTCGATTGGTCGATGAACGACGCCGCGCTGTCGGCGCGCTTCCGCCGCCGCATCGAAGGCGGCCTGGAGGAAGTGCGCTACACCTTGCCGCCGCCGCGCGAAGGCCTGCGCGCCAAGGCCACTCTGGACGAAGACGAGGACCGCCCGCGGCATGTGTTGATCGGCGTCGCCGAGGAACAGGCGTACGCGACGCTCTATCCCGGCAGCGATCCCGCGCATTCGGTCGAAGACGGCTTCTTCGCCGCGTGGTGCGCCTTGAACGGCGTGCTGCGCGAAGACCGCCTCGACGCCGCCAGCCTCGCCGCGCTGCGCGAACGCCGCGACACGCCGCTGGCGTTCCTGTCCGGCGCGCTCGGCGGCCTGTTCTGGGAGAACGATGTGCAGCGCGAACACGCGCCGTTCTGCCACGCGTACGCCAATCGCTTGATGGAACCCAGCGACGCCTCGGCGCTGACCGACGCGCAGGCCACCTTCGGCGACGCCAACTATTGGCGCAAGGCCGGCGAGGCGATGACCCCGGACGACTGGGACCACTACGACCGGATCGCGCCGCGTTACGCGCAGCGTCTGGCGCAATGGCAACGCGGCGAAATCCGTTCGATGGTCGATCGGCCCGAACAAGACGCGCCGTAATCCGCGACCGCCGCCGCGCCGCGGCGCGGCTCAGGCAATCGGCTTGCCTTGCTGGTCCACGCCGTTGGGATAGCGCCGGCGCAGTTCGGCGATCATGTCGCGCTCGCTCAATCCGTCGGCCCAGTCCGGCCGCAGTTGGAAGTGCGGCGGATCCACCCGGCTCTTCCACAGCCCGCCCCACTCCAGCCCGAGTTCGCGCCCGAGCACGCCGATCGGCGCGTACGCATCGCCGTCGGTGACGTAAACGCTGCCGCGGAACAGACCGACATCGAAGGCCAGGCCGTAGTTGTGGTTGGACTGGCCGCCGCGAGCGTTGGTGACGGTCGCCGATGCGTCGACGACCTTGCCGGCGGCATCGCGGCCTTTGCGCCACAGTTCCTCTTGTTCCTCGAACGTGCGGGTGCCGCTGATGACGCGCACGGTCAGGCCGTGGTCCTTGCACTTGAACACCAGCGCGCGGGCATAGGGCCGCACGTGCGGCATCAAGGTAGCGATGTTCTTCTCGCTGCGCGCGTCGGCCAAGGCCTCCGGCGCCGGCGCGGCGTTGGTCTTGCCGAGGATCGCCGCTTCGATCGCGTTCCAGGTCTCCGGGCCGGGACGGCCGTCCTCGGTCACGTTGAGCGCTTTCTGGATGCCGCCGATCTGCAGCATGGTCGCCGACAATGCCGCGACCGGGGGACGGTACAGCTCGACCTCGACCGATTGGCCCTCCACCCGCATCGTGCCCGACCAGTCGCGGACCGCGCCGGCGGGCGGCGTCGCGCCCTTGAGCACCAAGGTCGGTTTCGGCGGGACCTTCTGCACTTGGAAGTCCATGACATTGTCGCCGGACTTCACCGTGGATCCGACGAATTTGTTGCGCGCGACTTCGATGTCGCGAATGCGCTCGGTGATGAAATCGAGCGAATTGCCGCCGCCGACCTTGATCTGGGTCATCTCAGTATCTCGGGCAAGGATTGAGCAGCAGACCCTTGGTCTGCATCGCCGCATACAGATCGCGCTGATACTTGGCCGGGCGGTTGGTCATCCCGATCGATATCGCGTCGCGGGTCGCGTCCAGCTTCGCGTTGGCGTCCGCGTTGGCCTTGAACTTGGTCGCCAATTCGCGCAGCGCGGGCAATTGCGCGTCGGTCAGCGCGTCCAGGCTCATCGAAACGCAGTACGTCAGCTGCCGTTCTTCCTCGGTGTAGGCGACCGCCTCGGCGATATCCTGCTTGGACTGATCGACCGCCTGCGCCGCCTGTTTCTCGGTCACCTCGACCACGAACTTCATGCCCTGCTGCAGCGACCCGGCCGCCTCGTACGCGAGCAAGTCGCGATGCGCCTCGGCCAGCAAATACTCGCCGGTGGGCTTGGTCATCCCGATCCGGATCGTCGCGAACGCCTGCTCGCGCCGCGCGCGCATCGCCGCCACCAGCGTGGCGACGGTCTGATCGTGGAATTCTTCCTTGGTGACGATGTTCTGCGTGCCCGTCGCCAGACTGTTGGCGGCGACGTAATTGGCCTTGACCCCGGCCGAGCCGGTCAGGCTGGAGGCGACGTTGAACAGCAGGGCGGCGGTCGAGGCGCCGATGTTGAGGCGCGTGCGCTTGTCTTGCAGTTTGCGCTCGACCCCGAAGTAGTCCGCGTCGATCTTGATCAGCATCGACTCGATCCAGGCGTTGCGCGATTCCATGGTGTAGGCCGCGACCAAGGCGGCCGGCGGCACCGGCGGGCTTTGCGCCTGCGCCGGTTTATCGACCTTGGAGGCCGGTCCCCCGGCCAAGCTCGCGCAGCCGGCGAGCGCCGCCGCGCACGCGCAAGCGGCCGCGAACGCAAGCATCCGTTGCAAACGCCACATCGTCGTCATGGCGGGTCCCCTGTTCCCCACCCGATCCAACGCAAGCCGACGCCGCCACAGGACACGGCGTCGCGCCGCACGCAGCGGTGCGACGGAGTTCATCGGGTGGGAAGGCGCGCGCCGCCCGGCTCAGTCGCGGTCGCTGGCGAAACGCAGGCGGTTGCCGTCGGGATCGGTGACCAACATCTCGCGGGTGTCCCAGGGCGTGTCTTGCGGCGGTTCGGTCGGGATCACGCCGTTGGCCACGAACTGGCGGTGGCATTCGTCCACGTCGGGCACGATCAGATACGCCGCGCCGCCGACTTCGCAATCGCCGGTGTGTTCGGTCAAGAACAAGGT
Source organism: Lysobacter sp. K5869 (assembly GCF_018847975.1). Classification (NCBI taxonomy): domain Bacteria; kingdom Pseudomonadati; phylum Pseudomonadota; class Gammaproteobacteria; order Lysobacterales; family Lysobacteraceae; genus Lysobacter; species Lysobacter sp. K5869. The sequence continues at coordinate 5,756,598 of NZ_CP072597.1, forward strand.
CTGGCCGGCGCGGGTGATCTGCACGAACAACGGGAAGCCCGGCTCGAACCGGTGTTCCCAATCCACCTGGAAGCCCAGGCCGTCGCGATAGAACGGCAAGCTGCGGTCGGCGCGCAGCATGCGCAATTGCGGGATGACGGTTTGACGCACGCGCGCGCTCCTGTCGGCGGCCGCGGCGCGTCCCGGGCCGCCGACGGCGGCGGATCGTCGCGCCCCGGCGCGGGTCCATGGGGTCGGCCACTCTTATCACGTTTTCGTGCGCGCTCCGCCGGCATGCTTGCTGCGGTTTTGCACGGGCGCCGAAGGCCAGCGCCCGCCACCGACCGCCGGTCCGGCGGCACCCGGCCCGGATCGCCGCCAATTGTGAGTTTTCGGCCTTTTCCATATGCTGCCCCCACACTGGACAGCCACTCTTCAAGCCGTGGATCGAACGTGGCGATAGCGAATCGAGCGCGACCGGCCCCGGGCCGCCTGCGCGGCTCGCCAGCGGGTGCGGACGCCGGCGCAGCCCGTCGCGTCCGCCCGCGCCGCGACCCGTTCCTTGCGGCCGCGGACCGCGCCGCGCGCTTCGCGGCACGGCCGCGCCCCCTCACCCGCGCCGGCGCCGCGACATCGCGCCGGCGCGAACCAGCGACCCCGGCGGCCTCCTCAGGGAACCGATCATGATCAACATCACCATTCGCCAGCGGATTCTGCTGAGCCTCGCCGTGACCTTCGGCGTGCTCGCGCTGATGGGCGGCATCGCCTGGCAGCGCCTGCTGCACATCGAAACCGAAGAAGCCGCGCTGCGCGACGATTCGATCCCCGGCATTTACGCGGCCTCGCGGATGACCTCGTCGTGGATGACCTACCACGCCAACGTGCGCGCCATGACCATCGCCGGCGCGGACGATCTGGCGCGGGTGGACGAGTTGGTGCGGCTGCGCCGCAGCCAGTTCGAGTCCGCCGCGGCCGCCTACGACCGCACCATCCACCGCGACGACGACCGCGCCCAGTTCGCCGAACTGATGCGTCAGGCCCAGGCCGCGTACGCGCTGCAGGCCGAGCTGACCAAGATGGCGCAGGCGCGCGATCCCGGCCTCGCCGCCGCCTGGCGCGACCGCGCCGCGCCGGTGTTCGAGCGCAACAACAACGCGCTCGACAAGATGCTCGATTTCAACCGCGGCTACGCCGCCGATTCGGTCAAGCGCATCGACAGCGCCATCGCCGCGGCCAAGACCGGGATCGCGTTCTCGTTCCTGATCGCCGTGGTCGCCTCCGGGCTGGTCGGCTTCTTTCTGCTGCGCGCGATCACCCAGCCGCTGCAACGCCTCGCGCGCGCGGCCGACGTGATGTCCAAGGGCGATTTCAGCCAGCGCCTGGCGCTGGCGCGCAGCGACGAGTTCGGCACCCTGGCGCAAGGTTACGACCGCATGACCGACGACTTGTCGCAACTGGTCGGACAGGTGCAGTCCTCGGGCATCCAGGTCAATTCCTCGATCAACGAAATCACCGCGACCCTGCGCGAGCAGCAGGCCTCGGCCGCGCAGATCGCCGCCACCACCACCGAGATCGGCGCGACCTCGCGCGAGATCGCCGCCACCTCCAAGGAGCTGGTGCGCACGATGGACACCGTCTCGGCCGCCGCCGAGCAGACCTCGTCGCTGGCCGGCAGCGGTCAGGCCGGGTTGGCGGAGATGGAGGACTCGATGCGGCGCATGATCGACGCCACCGCCGCGATCAGCGCCAAGCTCGCGGTGCTGGCCGACAAGGCCAACAACATCAGTCAGGTGGTCACCACCATCACCAAGGTCGCCGACCAGACCAACCTGCTCTCGCTCAACGCCGCCATCGAGGCGGAAAAGGCCGGCGAATACGGCCGCGGCTTCTCCGTGGTCGCCACCGAGATCCGCCGCCTCGCCGACCAGACCGCGGTGGCCACGCTCGACATCGAGCAGATGGTGCGCGAGATCCAGTCGGCGGTCTCCGCCGGCGTGATGGGCATGGACAAGTTCTCCGAGGAAGTGCGGCGCGGAACCCACGACGTGCAGCAGGTCAGCGGCCAGCTGTCGCAGGTGATCGACAACGTGCAGGCGATGGTGCCGCGCTTCGAGGCGGTCAACGAAGGCGTGCAGGCGCAATCGGCCGGCGCCGAGCAGATCAATCTGGCGCTGAGCCAGCTCAGCGAAGCCGCGCAGCAAACGGTCGAGGCGCTGCGCCAGTCCAATCAGGCCATCGACGAACTGCACCACGTCAGCGCCGGTCTGCGCGACGGCGTGGTCAAGTTCAAGCTCACCGCCTGAGCCGCGGAGCGGACCGGAGAACGCGCGTGCTGTTCCTGATCTTCCAACTCGATGCCGAGCGCTACGCGATCGACGCGGCGACGGTGGCGGCGGTGCTGCCGCGGGTGGAAGTGCGGCGCCTGCCGCAGGCGCACGACGCGGTGGTCGGCGTGTTCGACTACCGCGGCGAGGTGGTGCCGGTGATCGACCTGTGCCGGCTCGCCTTGGGCCGCCCGGCGCGCGAGGTGATGAGCACGCGCATCGTCTTGGCCGACTACACCGACCGCGCCGGCGCGCAACGCCGGCTCGGCTTGTTGGCCGAGCGCGTGGTCGACACCGTGCGCCTGCAGGCCGAAGACTTCGCGCCCAGCGGCGTGGACCAGCCGCAGGCGCGCTACCTCGGCCCGGTCGCGCGCGACGCGCACGGGCTGGTGCAACGCATCGGCGTGCGCGAGCTGCTGCCCGACGCCGTCCACGACCTGCTGTTCCAGCAGGCGGCGCACGCCTGATGGACGCGGCCGCGTTCGAGCGCTGGCTCAAGAGCACGATGGGGCTCGACGCCTCCTCGGTCGGGCCCGGCGTGGTCGAACGCGCCGTCGCCGGGCGCATGCGCGCGACCGCCATCGCCGGCATGGACGCGTACTGGCGGCGGCTGCTCTCGCATCCGCTGGAACAACAAGAGCTGATCGAAGCGGTGGTGGTGCCGGAAACCTGGTTCTTCCGCGGCGTGGAAGCCTTCGACGCGCTGGCGCGCGCGTTCGCGCCGCTGCGCGGCGACGAGTCGCGCACGCTGCGCTTGCTGAGCCTGCCGTGCTCGACCGGCGAGGAACCCTATACGCTGGCGATGGCCCTGCTCGACGCCGGCTGGGCGCCGCAGCGCATCCGCATCGACGCCTTCGACATCAGCGAGCGCGCCTTGAGCAAGGCCGCGCACGCGGCGTACGGCGCCAACTCGTTCCGCGGCCGCGACCTGGCCTATCGCGAGCGCCACTTCCGCGCGCTCGGCCACGGCCGCTGGCAGTTGTCCGAACAGGCGCGCGGCTGCGTGCGCTTCCATCGCGCCAACGTGCTCGACATCGATTTCCTGCCGGCGCAATCGACTTACGACGCGGTGTTCTGCCGCAATCTGCTGATCTATTTCGACCAAGACACCCAGGTGCGCACGGTCGGCGTGCTGGCGCGCGCGCTGGCCGAAGACGGCCTGCTGTTCGTCGGCGCGGCCGAAACCGGCTTGCTGCTGTCGCTGGGCTATGCCTCGGCGCAGATTCCGATGGCCTCCGCGTTCCGCCGCCAGCGCAGCACGCCCGCCGCGCTGACGCCGGTGCCGGAACCCTGGCGCGCGCCGGCGCTGGCGCCGCTGCGCGCGGCGCGGCCCCGGCCGGCGACGCCGCTCGCGCGGCGCGCCCCGGCCGCCACCGCGGTCGCGGCCGCGCCGAACGCGCCCGAGGCGTCGCTCGAACAAGCGCGCCGCCTCGCCGACAACGGCGCGTTCCAGCAGGCCGCCGACATCTGCGAGGCGCATCTGCGCGCGCACGGCCCCAGCGCCGAAGCGTTGTACCTAACCGGATTGATCCACGGCGCCACCGGCGAGGACGCGCGCGCCGAAGACGCGTTCCGCAAGGCGCTGTACCTGCAACCCGATCACACGGAGAGCCTGATGCATCTGGCCTTGCTGCTCGACGCCAAGGGCGACGCCGCCGGCGCGCGGTTGATGCGCCAACGCGCTTCGCGCCATCGCGGCAGGAGCGGCTGAGATGGCGCGCGAACGCGACAACGCGGGCTCGGCCGTGGCCCGGTTGCTGGAACGGCCGCTGGCGCGCGAGGACATGGCCGCGGCCGCCGCGCGGCTGGCGCAGAGCGCGGCGCGGCAAGAACGCGACGCCGCCGGCGCCTTCGTGTTCCGTCTCGGCGAGGAATGGCTGGGCTTGCCGGCCGGCCTGATCGACGAAGTGCTGGAACTGCGCCCGGTGCACCGCCTGCCGCATCGGCGCGACGCGGTGCTGCGCGGTTTGGTCAACGTGCGCGGCCGCTTGACGGTCTGCGTCGCCCTGCCCGCGCTGTTGCAAACCGGCGCGCCGGCCGCCGCGCGCGCCGCCGTCGCGCGCCGGCTGGTGGTGTTGGCCGCCTCGGAAGGCGCGCTGGCGTTCGAGGCCGACGAAGTCCACGGCAGCCATCGCTACGACGCCGGCGAGATACGCGCGGTGCCGTCCACCGTGGCCCATGCGCTGGCCCGCTTCGCCACCGGCGTGCTGCCTTGGGGCGAACGCCGCATCGGCTTGCTCGACGCCGGCTTGTTGTTGCACGCGCTCAACCGGCAGATCTCATGAGCAACGATTCCCTGCGCGACCGCTCGCTGCACGACCTGTTCCGCATGGAGGCGGACGGTCAGCGTCAGGTGCTGACCGAAGGCCTGCTGGCGCTGGAGCGCAACCCGACCGCGGCGGCGACGCTGGAGGAGTGCATGCGCGCGGCGCATTCGCTCAAGGGCGCGGCGCGCATCGTCGGGCTCGGCGCGGCGGTGGCGGTGGCGCATTCGATGGAAGACTGTCTGGTCGACGCGCAGCACGGCCGCTTGCTGCTGCGCCGGGGCATCATCGATGCGCTGCTGCGCGGCGTCGACTTGCTCGGCCGCATCGCCGACACGCCCGCCGACGCGGCCGGCATCTGGACCACCGAAGAATCCGCGCAGGTGCTGGAATTCCGCGAAGCGCTGGCCGCCTCGCTGGCGGCGCCGGCCGCCGAAGAAACCCCGGCCCTGCCCGCGCCCGTCGCCGAAACCGAAGCCGCGACCGCGCACGACATGCCCGCCGAAGAAGGCGAAGAACGCGTTCTGCGCATCGCCGCGCGCAATCTGCACCGCATGCTCGGCCTCGCCAGCGAGGCCTTGGTCGAATCGCGCTGGCTCGATCCCTACATCCGTTCGCTGGCGCGGGTGAAGGAACTGCAGCGCCGCTCGGCGCTGGCGCTGGATCGCTTGTCCGAACGCAACGCCGGTCTCGCCGCCGATCCTTCGTCGGCCGAATTGCTGGCGCGCGCGCAGGCCGACTTGGCCGAAAGCCAGCGCCTGCTCGGCGAACGCGTCGCCGCGCTGGACGCGTTCGACCGCCGCCTCGCGGGCGTCGCCCATGGTTTGTACGACGAAGCCTTGGCCAGCCATATGCGGCCGTTCGCCGACGGCACCCGCGGGTTCAAGCGCATGGTCCGCGACCTCGCCCGCGAACTGGGCAAGGAAGCGCGGCTGGAAATCGTCGGCAGCCGCACCCCGGTCGACCGCGACGTGCTGGCGCGGCTGGAAGCGCCGCTCGGGCATTTGCTGCGCAACGCGGTCGATCACGGCATCGAGGCGCCGGCGCAGCGGCTCGCGCGCGGCAAGCCGGCCGAGGGCGAAATCCGCCTGGAAGCGCATCACGTGTCGGGCCGCCTGGAAATCAAGATCGGCGACGACGGCCAAGGCATCGACGCCGAGCGCATCCGCCGCGCGGTGATCGCGCGCGGCCTCGCCGACGAGGACACCGCGCAGCGTTTCGATCAGGACGAGTTGCTGGAATTCCTGTTCCTGCCCGGCTTCAGCCTGCGCGAGACGGTCACCGACATCTCCGGCCGCGGCGTCGGCCTGGACGCGGTGCAGAACATGGCCAAGCAGCTGCACGGCAGCGTGCGGGTGTTCTCGCAGCCCGACCAGGGCACGCGCTTCCAACTGCAGCTGCCGCTGACCACCTCGGTGCTGCGCGCGCTGTCGGTGGACATCGGCGGCGAAGCCTACGCGTTCCCGCTCGCGCGCATCGTCGCCACCGCGCTGGTCTCGCGCGAGCAGGTGCGCGCGCTGGAAGGCCGGCAATACTTCGAGCTCGGCGGCCGCGAAATCGGCTTGGTCTCCGCGCGGCAGGTGCTGGAAGGCGGCGACGGCGCGACCGCCGGCGCGCAACTGCCGGTGGTGGTGATCGGCGGCGCCCACGGCGAGCATCTGTACGGGCTGGCGGTGGACCGCTTCGGCAGCGTGATCGAACTGGTGGTGCAGGCGCTCGATCCGCGCCTGGGCAAGGTCAAGGACATCGCCGCCGGCGCGATCCTCGACGACGGCACGCCGGTGCTGATCGTCGATGTCGACGATCTGCTGCGCTCGATCGAACGTCTGGTCGCCACCGGCCATCTGGCCCAGGTCCGCCATCAGGACGGCGCCGCCGCGGTCGAACGCAAGCGCGTGCTCGTCGTCGACGATTCGCTGACCGTGCGCGAACTGCAGCGCAAGCTGATCGAAACCGGCGGCTACGCGGTGGAAGTCGCGGTCGACGGCATGGACGGCTGGAACGCGGTGCGGCTGAGCCGCTTCGATCTGGTGGTCACCGACATCGACATGCCGCGCATGGACGGCATCGAGCTGGTCGAACTGATCAAGAAAGACCCGCATTTGCGCGAACTGCCGGTGATGATCGTGTCCTACAAGGACCGCGAGGAAGACCGGCGCCGCGGCCTCGACGCCGGCGCCGATTTCTATCTGAGCAAGGCCGGCTTCGACGAAGAAGCGCTGATGCAGGCGGTCGCCGATCTGATCGGAGGCCCGCTGGCATGAGCCCCACACCCGCGCAACCGCAAGCCGAATCAAGGACCACCGCGTGAGAATAGGCATCGTCAACGATCTGAGCATCGCCACCGAGGCGCTGCGGCGCGTGCTGGCGCGGCGCCCGGACCATCGCGTGGTCTGGGCCGCGGCCAGCGGCGCCGACGCCGTCGCCTGCTGCGCGCGCGACACGCCCGATGTGGTGCTGATGGATCTGGTGATGCCCGGCATGAACGGCGTGGAGGCCACGCGCCGGATCATGGCCGAGAGCCCGTGCCCGATCCTGGTGGTCACCGTCAGCGTCGGCGCGCACGCCGCGCTGGTGTACGAGGCGATGGGCCACGGCGCGCTCGACGCCACCGACATGCCCTCGCTCGGCAACGAGGAGGACAACGGCGCGGACAAGCTGTTGGCCAAGATCGATCTGATCGGACGCTTGTCCACCGCGCCCCCGCGCGCAGCGGTGCCGCGCGCGGCCGCGCCGGCGTCCTCGCGCAAGCTGCTGGCGATCGGCGCGTCCGCCGGCGGCCCCTCGGCGGTGGCGCGGGTGTTGGAAGGGCTGCCGCCGGAGTTTTCCGGCGCGGTCGCGGTGGTCCAGCACATCGACGAAAAATTCGCCCCCGGCATGGCCGATTGGCTCGGCCGCTATTCGCGCCTGCCGGTGCGCATCGCCGCGGTCGGCGACACCCTGCAATCGGGTCATGTGCTGCTCGCGGCGACCAACGATCACCTGTCGCTGCGCGCCGACGGCCGCCTCGACTACGTGCGCGAACCGGTCGAATTGCCTTATCGTCCCTCCGTGGACGTGTTCTACAAGAGCGCCGCCGAACATTGGCGCGGCCCCATCGTCGGCGTGCTGCTGACCGGAATGGGGCGCGACGGCGCCGCCGGCCTGCGCCTGCTGCGCGAGCAAGGCCACCACACCATCGCCCAAGACCAAGCCTCCAGCGCGGTCTACGGCATGCCCAAGGCCGCGGCCGAACTCAATGCCGCGGTCGAAATCCTGCCGCTGGACCGCATCGCCGCGCGCTTGCGCGACCTATTCGCCCAGACTCAGACCTCTCCCCCATGAGCGACCCCATCTTCCCCGGCCCGAACGAACCGCACCCGCACCTGCGCCAGCAACGGCTGGTGGTGTTGTTGGTCGACGACCAGCCGATCATCGGCGAGGCGGTGCGCCGCGCGCTGCTCAGCGAAGCCGACATCGATTTCCACTACTGCGCGCAAGCCGCCGAAGCCGTCGCCATGGCCGAGGCGCTGCGCCCGAACGTGATCATGCAGGACCTGGTGATGCCCGGCGTGGACGGCATGACCCTGGTCCATCACTACCGCATCCATCCGGTGCTGAAGAACGTTCCGGTGATCGTGCTGTCGAGCAAGGAAGACGCGGTGGTGAAGAGTCAGGCCTTCTCCACCGGCGCCACCGACTATCTGGTCAAGCTGCCCGATTCGATCGAACTGATCGCGCGCGTGCGCCACCACGCCCGCGCCTACCTCAACCAGATCGAGCGCGACGAAGCCTACCGCGTGCTCAGCGAGCACCAGCAGCGCCTGCTCGAACTCAACGAAACCCTGCGCCGGCTCAGCGACGTCGACGGCCTCACCGGCCTCAACAACCGCCGCTATCTGGATTCGTACCTGGACGCCGAATGGCGCCGCGCCCTGCGCGACGGCACCGACTTCTCGCTGCTGATGCTCGATGTCGACAACTTCAAGCTCTACAACGACTACTACGGCCATCTGGCCGGCGACGAAGTGCTCAAGGAAATCGCCGGGGTGATGCGCCACGCCGTGCAGCGCCCGGCGGACCTGACCGCGCGCTACGGCGGCGAGGAATTCACCGTCGTGCTGCCGTCCACCACGGCCGATGGCGCGCTCAAGATCGCCGAGCAGCTCTGCGCCGGCGTGCGCGCGCTCGCCTTGCCCAATCGCGCCGCGCCGTCCGGGCACGTCAGCGTCAGCATCGGCGTCGCTTGCGCGTCGCCCGCGCAAGGCGAGACGTATGCGGGGCTGCTGCGGATCGCGGATTTGGCGCTGTACGAAGCCAAGCGCGCCGGCAAGGATCGGGCGGTGTATCGGATGCGGGAAGAATAAGCGGCGGAACCGATGCGCGACCGATCGGTCGTGCGCGGTCGCCGCGAAGCCGGCGCGAGCGATGCGCCCTGCGTTCGCAGTCGAGGAGTGCGGCGCGCGATAAGACAACCGCGGTCGATACTCGGCCCTCGCGGCGGCCTGCGCCTCGCATTTCCCACCTCCCGGCCGCGGCGGACTCTCGAGTCGGCCCGGGGGCAGCGGGTCGTCGCGAACGACCGCGATATCGCGTGAGCGGCGCCCCGCCGCATCGCGCAGCGCGCCATCCCAACCGACGAAACGCGCCGCAGCGCGCAAAACCGCGACGGCCGCCCGCGCGCGTGGCACCCGCCGGCGGCGCTCTGCGTTGTTGTGGATGACCGGCTCCGCGCCGCGTCCGGCGCGCCCCCGCGGCGCCCGCCACCGACCATCGATCACAGGGGGTGATGTATGGGAATTCTCAGGCCGCGCGCCTATCCGACCAAGCTGTTCTTCAACGCCGCCGACCACACTTACGTCGAATGCGGCAGCGGCGGCATGGCCTGGGGCTGCTGGGGCGGCAAAACCGGGGGCCGCGCGCTGCGCGAAGCCAACGGCAGCACCAAGCGCGCCGACGCCATCGCCGGACCGAAAGAACGCGCCGGGATCACCTGCTACCTCATCAACGGCGTCTGCCATCAAGCCGCCAACCGGGTCTTGTTCCCGGCCCGGATCACGGTGGTCGGCGCGCGCGGCTATTCGCTGTCGAGCGCGATCTTCGGCGTGTACGGACGCCCCCGCGGCCCCCTCGGCACCTGCTCGGCGCCGTTCGATCAACACCCCGGCGTCAGCGGCGACTTGAGCGCTTGCCTGCACGGCGTGCGCGCCGGCTACGAGGAGCCGACCGACGACGATGCCGGCGAAGCGCACGGCCCGCCCGACTTCGAGGACGCCGCCTACATGGCCGAAGTGAACGCCCTGTACCAAGACCGTTACCTGCGCGCGCTCGGCGACGACGCCGACGCCTACGGCTTCCAGATGCAACATTTCGCCTTGCTCGTACAGCACAAGGAGCGCACCACCCCGCTGTCGCTGCAGCGCGGCGAACGCGAAGCGCTGATGATCGCGCGCAGCGATTTCGAGAAGAACCGGATCGACGCAGAACAAGCGCTGGCCGCCACGCGCGACCCGCTCGCCTTCGCCGACGCCTTCGACGCACTGACCCTGAAGTTCCAGGACGACGCCGCCGAAGCGCTCAGCGCCGAGCACTACCGCGACCTGCTTGACCTTTCCCCGGAAGAGCGCATCGTGTTGGCGGACCCCGATATCGTGGCATCGGCGTATGGCCTCAATCCCTCAGGACCGGCGGCTACCTGATTTCGGGCCGAAACTGACCCGGGACGAATACGAGCGACGCATCGTCGCCCTCCACGAGGGTGCGCCGCCGTTGCCGAGCGACGAAGAAGAACGCCGCGCGCGCCGCGGCGAGCTCGAACTGCTGATCGATTACCGGCTTGGGCAAGACTTCCCGCAAGCGCGACGCGACGCGCTGTGGCGCTTGCAGAGCGGCTTGGACAAACGGCGGTTCTGGCATCTGCTGACGGGGCTGGTCGCCCACCCCGGCGATCCGTCGGCGGGGTTGGCGAAGGCGCAGGTGCGGGCGTTCGGCGAGGTTTTGGATTCGCTCGAATTGGGTGAGTTGCTGGAGCTGACGCCCGAAGAGCTCGAGCGGCTGCGATGAGCTAAGGGCATGGCGCCGGCGGCATCGCCGAAACGGCTCGCTACTGGCAGACACCGCCGAACAAACCAACGATCTCCATCGAACGTATCGCACCGAAGCCGTAAGAGCGACGAGGCATAAGCACATGGACAAGCGGACTTCGGGAACGCTGGTGCGCTGGAACGATGAGCGCGGCTTCGGCTTTCTCGCTCCCGACGGCGGCGGGCCGCAGGTGTTCATGCATGTGTCCGCATTGCTGGCCGACAGCCCGCGTCCGCAACTCAACGAGCGTTTCAGTTTCGACTTGGAAACCGACGGCCGCGGCGGCCACAGAGCCGCCAGAGTGCGACGCCCGAACGAAGCCGCGCGCGTCCGCGCCAAGCCCTCGCGCCGCGCGCCCGCCGACCGCCGAAGCAAACCCGCGTGGCCGGCGGCCTTGATGCTGCTCGCTGCGCTCGGCGGCGCGGGTTGGTACGCCCATGGCCGCTGGAACGAGCGCCCGTCCGCACCACTGCCAGCGGCCGCCGCCGCGAAACCGATCGTGTCGCCCCATACCTGCGACGACCGCACTCAGTGCCATCAGATGAGCTCTTGCGAGGAAGCCCGCTATTTCCTCGCGCACTGCCCGAACGTCGAGATGGACGGAGATGGCGACGGCGTGCCGTGCGAGCAACAGTGGTGCCATTAGCGCTTGCCGCAAGCGGCCTGCCGCCGACTCGCAGGAGCTCCGCCGATTTCGCTATCGCAGCGGATCGCTTTCGCGGTCAAGGCATCGGAGACGTCGGCAAGACAGCACGGCAATCCGCGCAACGGCGAAGGCGATACCCGACCGGTGCCGGATCGACTGCGGAACGTTCTAGGGAAACCCCGCTTTCGCTCAGCGCCTTGCGCGCCGTCGGGGATGAAGATGGAGCGGGTGATGGGAATCGAACCCACGCTAGCAGCTTGGGAAGCTGCAGTTCTACCATTGAACTACACCCGCGTCGGGTCGAAGTCTATTCTGCCGCCGCTCAGGAGGCAAATCCTAGCGATGGGCTTGCGCGATCGGGCTCGACGGTCGCCAAACCGGCGTGAAGCGCTCCGCCGGCTCGCGGGCGAGACATCCGGCCCAGTGCGCTGGAGCGGCGCCGTCGCGCTTAGGTCCAGATCACGCTTGCGACCGGAACCCCAAAAAAAAGAAACCGGGCCGCCAGGCCCGGTTTCCGATGCATCGACATCGCGCAACGTCGGCCCGCCAGGGCCGCCGTCGCCGATCTCAGAACCCGCCGCCCAACTGCGCGAACACCGTGGTGTTGTTGCCGCCGTCCTGGTTGAAGGTGGCGCTGGCGCCGAGGTTGGCGTCCAGGCCGAACAGCTTGGTGCGCACGCCGAACAGCAAGGTGCCGTAGTCCTGGTCGTATTCGCGGTTCTTGACCGAGTACCAGCCCATGTTGCCCAGGCTCTGCAGGCGCGCGCGCGCGTCCTTGGGCGCGTCCTCGAACTCGCGGTCCAGGGTCAGGCGCGCGTAGGGGCGGAAGCGTTCGCTGTAGGTGTAGTTGATCTGGTAGCCGATGCTGCCGATCAGCGAGTCGAAGCTCTGGTCGTCGTAGGCCAGCGAAGTCGACAGGGTCGGGTCGCTTTCCTTGAAGCCGTCGATGTCGATGCGCTGGGCGACCACGCCGATCACCGGGCCGTGGCGCAGGGCGTCGCCGAATTCCCAGCCGGCGTTGAGCGCGGCGGTGACGTTCTTGCCGTCGGTCGAACCGCTGTGCGTACGCGTGGCCGGGCCGAGGTTGACCTTGCGGTCAATGTCGAAATCGACCTTGGTGTAGCTCAACTGGCCGTTGACCCAGGCGCGCTCGCCGTACCAGCCGATGAAGCCGCCGATGCTGGTTTCCTTCTGCTCGAAGTCGCCGTTGCGCAGGCCGAAGTCCTGCTTCTGCTGGCCGTAGCCGAGGAAACCGCCGAACACCAGGTTGCCGCGGCTCCAGTCCAGGCCGCCGGTCAGCGCCGGGCCGGCGCCGTCGTAGAAGTCGCCGCCGCCGTAGCGCTGGAAGTCGCCGCGCAGGCTGCTCCACCAACGCATGCCGTCGCCGTCCGGACGCTCGGCGTGGCCGGCGACCTGCTCGGCGCGGGCTCGGCCGGTCATCGAGGTCGAGTTCGGCAGCGCGGCGATGAAGCGCGGGGCTTCCAGCACCGAGATCGCGTAGTCGGCCAGGATCTGGTGCGACTTGGCCGAGGGATGCACGCCGTCGGCGAACGCATAGGAGTTCGGCGCGTCCGGCGAGGCGTAGTTGAGCGGGCTGCAGGTGACCGAGGTCGCGGTGATCTGCGGGTTGCAGCCGGTGCCGGTGACGTTGGTGATGCCGAACGGCGCCGGGTTGTTCACCACTTCGCGGATCAGGCTGAAGGTGTCGAGCGGAATCACCTTCAGGCCGGCCGAGTTCAGGCCGGCGTAGAGCGCGTTGTTGTAGGTGGTGGCGAGCTGGGTGCCGGCCGCCGACTGCGCCGCGCCGCCGGCGCGGAACTGCGGGGTCGAGCCCAGGTCGGGGATGTTCGGCACCAGGATGTACTGCGCGCCGGCCTTCTGCAGCGCCGCGACCACGCCGATTTCGGCGGTCACCGCGTTGGTGATGGTGCTCTGCGCCGGCGCGCCGGCGGCCACCGCGAACAGGTCGTTCGGGCCGCCCCACACGGTGTACAGCGCGTTGGGATCGGCGCGGCCGCCGGTGGAGGCGAGGTAGCGGCCGACCTGATTGGTCAGCGAGGGAATCGCGCCGAGCGCGCCGCTGCCCTCGACGCCGGTGCGGGCGCCGCCGACGGCGTAGTTGGTGCCGCCCTGGTTGTCGCTGGTAGCGTTGGTGCCGTAGTAGTTGGCCAGCCATTCCGACCAGACCAGGCCCGGGTTGGTGGTGAAGCGGCCGATCAGCGCGCCGTTCGGGCCCACCGCCTGGATCAGCGCCGGGCGGAAGTGGCCGGAGTCGGACAGGCTGTCGCCGATGAAGACGGTCTGCGAATAGGGGCCGCCGGCCAGGGCCGGGGCGGCGGCCAGCGCCAGAGCGGCGGCCAGCGCGGTACGAACGGTTTTCATCAATGAACTTCCCTGCGGATGAGCGTGCGGTGGCGGCGTCCGCGGCCCGGCGACGGGCGGCGCGGGCGCCGAATTAGCGTGCTTCCGACGACATACGCCGGCGGATGGCGCGAATCGAAGCACGGTGGCGGCGAGGCTGGCAAGGCGCAGCGCGGCAAAACCGCGGGCGCGCGGCCGGCCTCGGCGCGGGGATTATGCGCCGACGGCGGCGGGCGTACCGGGGCCGGAGGTCACGTCCGCGCGGTGACGCGGGTGTTGCCGGGCTTGGCGTTTGCGCCGGCGATGCGCGGGCGGCGGCGCACGCCTTCGCGCCCGATGCCGCGCGCGGCAAGGCTCTGCGGCGCGCGCGGCGGGCCACGCCGGCGCGGCGGGCGCGCTGGCCGTGCCGAAGCGCAGCGGCGACAATATCGGCATGAATATTTTGCTCAATGGCGAAGCGCGCGCCCTGGCCGCGCCGGTCACCGTCCATCAACTGCTCGCGGCCGAAGGCCTGGGCGAACGGCGGGTGGCGGTGGAGATCAACGGCGAGATCGTGCCGCGCGGGCGGCATGGGGAGACGGTGTTGGCCGAAGGCGACAAAGTCGAGATCGTGCATGCGTTGGGTGGGGGCTGAGGCGATCGCCCGCCCCGGCGGTTGCGCCGGCCCGAGGGTAGGAGCGGCGTGAGCCGCGACCTCGATACCTCGGCTAGCGCGAAACCCGCCGGCTTGCGTCGCGATTCGCCGCAGCGGAGACGGCGCGCATCGCGCTCGCCGCATCTCTCATGATGAAGCTCTCGTCGTAAGCCTGTTGTCGCGGTCGCGGCTCGCGCCGCTCCTACAGGGGCTTCGGCCGGTTCGTTGCCGACTGTAGGCGCGGCGCGAGCCGCGACCGCGAGAATGCAACTACGCCGAAACGTCCCAACGGGCTTCAACGCCAGTTGATGTAGACCGGATTGCCCATCAGCGCCAGCCTCCCCTGCGCATCGCGCACATCGATGCGCAACCAATGCCGGCCGCCGTCGCTGGGCCACTGGAATTCCAACGTCTGCTCGGCCGAACTCAGCGCCGGCTGCGCGATCAGATCGCGCTTGACGCCGTCCACCGTCGCCTCGACCCGCCCGCCGGCGAGGTTGCGCACCTGCACCGACACCCGCGCGCGTTCGCCCGCGGGCACCGCCAATTCGCCGCCCATCGCGACCTCGCGCTTGCCGCTCGCGGCGCGCACGTCCAACAGCCGATCGCGGCTGCCGGCCGCGTCGACGAACACATTGCCCGCGCGCAACCCGTCCAGAATCCCGGCTTGCGACAGTTCGCGCGCATGCACCACCGTGGTCGGCCGGCCGATGCGGCTGGGGCCGAAGGGCTCCTCGGCCGCGGTCGGCGCGTCGTGGTTGTCGCTGCCGCCGACGCCGGTGAGGCGATGGCCGGCGTTGAGTTCGCGCTGCCAGAACGCGATACCCGAGCCCGGCGTGTCGGCGTCGCCGCCGTTGATGGCTTCGACCAGGCTCACCAAACCGATATCGGCGGCCGGCTGCGGCGTCCAGCCGCAGCCCATGCAGCGCTCGTCGGACGGGCGGATCGGGTGGTTGATCGACACCGGCAAGCCGCGACGCTGCATTTCGCGCAGCACCGTATTCCAATCCGGCACCGCGGCGCTGCCGACGCGGAAGTCGACCGGCGCGCGCACGCCGAAGACGTTGGCGTGGCCTTGGAAGGTGGTGATCTCCATGCCGGGAATCAGCAGCAGACGGTCGAAGTGCGGCTGCAGTTCGCGCAGCGCCGGCAAGTGCGACACGGTGTTGTGCTCGGTCACCGCGACGAAATCCAGGCCGGACTTGGCCGCGGCCTGCGCGGTGAGGAACAGCGGGCACGGCGCGCGGGCGCCGCTTTGGGTCGCGCAATTGCCGTCGCTGTGGGCGCTGTGCATGTGCAGATCGCCGCGGTACCAACCGGCTTGCCGGCGCAGCGGCTTGGCGTCTTCTTGCGGGACGGCGTCGGATTGCGCGGCCGCTGTCAGCCGGATGCGCGCGGTGTAAGCGGCGTCGCGCCCGGCGCGGATGTTGGGGATGCCGAGCAGCAGCTTCCATTGCCCGGGCGTCAGCGCGCCGGGCGAGTAAGAAGCGGTGGCGTCGTTGGCGCTGACGGTGAAGCGGCGCTTGTTGCCGCCGCTCCAACCGCGCAGGCCGTCGCGGCCGAGGAACTCGCCGGGGCCGATCAAGCCGAGGTCGATGGTGGTCTTGTCGGCGCGGTCGTAATCGAATTCGACTTCGATGCGGGCGGTGCCGGCGGGAACCTCGAAGGGCAGCTCGCGGTAGGTTTGGTTGTCGGCGCCGCTGATGCGGCCTTGCAGAAGAATGTCGGTGGGGGCGGTCGTGGCTTGCGCTGCGACTTGCTGCGGTTTGTTCGGAGCAATCGCCGCGGCGGGTCGGGCCTGCGCTGCGTCGTCCGCGGGTTTGGCCGCCTGCGCCAATGCAGGCCCGCTTACGCATAACGCGATCAGCGCGGATGCGAACGCGCGAGCCCGCACGACTGCGCGCACCGTTCTGCGCGGCATCTTCGGCGAGCGGCGCTCCCTCGCCCCGTCATTCCCGCGAACGCGGGAATCCGGGGCTTTTCGTGCGAGAACATCTGAGGTCTCTGGATTCCCGCTTTCGCGGGAATGACGGCTGAGAGCATTCGGGCTTATCGGGTAGATCATCGCTTCGGCCTCTATTCGCCCGTTACTTCTCGCACATCGCACACCGCACATCACGCATCGCACAACCTCAATCGTGCTTCTCAGGCGCTTCCACCGCCCGCCGATCGCAGCGGCTTTCCGCGCGCAACGGATTGCAGCGAACCACCTCGCTGCGCGGGAACGTCACCCGGTAACGGCTGAAGCGCAGATCGGGCTTGGGGTAATCGGTGGAGATGTACTGCGCGCCGCTAGCGAACGCGGCTTCGCGCCGGCGCGGATCGTTGCGTCGCGCCTCGACCGTGTCGGCGTCGGCGCGCGTGCGCACCAGAAACCCTGTCTGCACCGCCTTGCGGATACGCTCGCCGTCGGCGATGGGATCGTTGAGGGTCAGATACGCCGCGTCGGTCGAGGTCTCGTCGCCGTTGACGAACATCGCGCGGCCTTCCAGCGACTTGCGCGCGCCGCGGTACAGCGCGACCTTGCGCGGTTCCTCGTCGAGCGCGAACAACAGCTTGCCGCGCGCCGCCCCGATCCGCGGCCAACCGCCCGCGAGCACCGCCGCGCGCAAGGTCGCGGCCTTGCCGCGCACGTCGTCGGGCGTAATGAGTTCGTCGGCCGGAAACACCGAGCGCACTTCGGCGTCGAGCGCGTCGAAGGCCTTGGCGTCGAAGGCCAGCGGCGCGACCGCGCCGGGGCCGCTCTTGCCGTCCTTGGCGTTGATCAGAATCAGGATCGGCGCATGTTGCGAGTGCTGGCGCGACCACGCCCGGATCTGCCGCAGGCAATCGACGAACACCATGCATTGGCTGCGGAAATCGATATCGGCCAGATGCATCACCTTGAAACCCGGCCGCGCCATCTGCGCCGCGACCTCCGCCGACCACGGCCCCGCTTCGCCGTAGCCCTGGCGCAGCGCGCCGGGCGGATGCGCGTAACGGCCGCCTTGCGGGTCGTAATACACATCGAGTTCGAGCTGGCGCATGCCCAGTTCGAGCTGCTCGTGCAGCGGCGCGTGCGCGTAGTCGAGCGAATCCGCGCCCGCGGCGTCGCGGGCGCGGTGCGCGGCCAGTTCCTCGGCCGGAATCGCGCGCTTGTAGCTGTTGTGGGTGCCGATGGCCTGGACGTCGTTGACGCCCAGGTTGCGGTCGATCCAAGCCTCGGCGCAGTCCGGCCCGGCCTGCGCGGCGTCCGCCGCGTCGAGCTTGCACGACGGATCCGCCGGCCTCGGCGCGGCCGGCTCGTCGTGCGCGCGCGCCGCCCCCGCCAACGCGCAGCACACCGCCAACGACAACATCGGCAACACCCAGGCCTTCATACCTACTCCTCGCACCGAAACCGGCAACGATACGCCCCGAACCCGCGACTCCAAACTCGCGCCGTGGAACTCGTTCCTCAGAACTTGTACATCAACGCCGCGCGATACCCGCGCCCCAGCAACGGCCGGGCGATGAAGGTATTCGCCCCGGCGTCGGCGCTCTGCAGCTCGCCGGCGCGCGGGTTGCCCTCGGTCAGGCCCAGCGAATTGGTCAGGTTGTCGGCGTAGACGAACAAGGTCAGCCCCGGTACGAACTCGTAGCGCACGCTGGCGTTGACCACGTGGTAGGACGGCAGCCGCACCGAGTTGGCGGTGTCGACGTAGCGCTCGCCTTCGTGTTCGTACGACACCTGCAAGCGCAGGCGGTCGTCGAGGAAGTTCAGGCCCGGCACGATGCGGAAGCTGGTCTTGGGCACGCGGATCAGCTGGTTGTCGACGAAGTCGCGCAGCACCGGCGCGCCGTTGACCAGTTCGGTGTAGCGCAGGCCTTTGTACTTGGGATCCTGGATCGTCGCGGTCATCTGCAGGTCGAACCATTGCACCGGCGTCCAGAAGCCTTCCAGCTCCAGGCCCGTGGTCTTGGTGTCGGCGAAGCCCTGCTGCACGGTCGAGGCGCCGCTGCCGAGGTTGAACACGTAGTTGCTGAAGCCGACGTTGTCGTACTTGGTGTAGAACAAGGTCGCGAACAGATCGAACTGCTCGTTGCTGAACTTGTAGCCGATCTCGCCCAAGTCCATGGTCTGAGTGACCGGACGGCCGTTGGGATCGTTGACGCACGCGGCGAGCTTGGACAGATCGCAGTTGGAGTACTTGGTGATGTAGCTCGACAGGCTCGGCAGGCGGAACGCCGGCGTCCAACGCGCGAACACGCCTTGATGCGGGTCGAACTGCCAGTTGGCGCCGATGGTCCAACCGACCTTGTCGAACTTCTCGTCGTAATCGACGAACACGCCCGAGCCGGTGAGGATCTGCGAGGTGGCCGGCGTGCCGAGGTTCACCTGCTTGCGCACCTCGGTCCAGCCCTTGACCTTGACCTGCTCCCAGCGCACGCCGGCGTCGATGCGCAGTCGGTCGTTGACCTGCCATTCGTCCGACAAGTACACCGCTTGCGTGGTCGAGCGGCCGCTGGCGTTCTCCCACTCGTAACCGTAGCGGTACACGCCCTTGTCGGTCAGCGTCTTCAACGGCCGGCCGGCCGCGTCGACCGCGACCAGATCGAGCAAGCGCGCGTTGTCGCGCACGTCGGTCAGCACGTTCGAGGAATAACGGTCGAAGTCCTGATCGAACTGGGCGTAGTAGTAACCCAAGGTGACGTCGTGGCTCTGCCCGCCGAAATCGAAGCGGCGCATCAGGCGCGTGTCGCTGATCAGTTCGTTGACCGGCATGGTGACGCCGCGCAGGCCGGCGATGGTCATCAGGCCGTTGCCGTTCTGATTGGCCGGGTCGAACACTTGATCCGGCGCATCGACGTAGCGCAGCTGCGCGCCGGCCGCGCCGGGCACCGAGGCGACCAGCTTCTTCACCGCGGCGTCGTTGAAGAACTTGGCGCTGCTTTGCAGGGTCAGCGGGAACACGCCGTTGCGCTGGGTTTGGGTCTCGCTGTAACGCAGCGACTGCGCCAGCTTGAAGCCCGCGCCCAGCTCGTAATCGAACTTGATCGTGTACTGGTCGCGCTTGACCTGGGTGCCGAGCGCGTTGTCGAAGTCGTACAGGCCGCCGTTGCCCTGCACCATCTGCAGACGCCGGGTTTCCGGGCCGGCCAGGGTGCCGTCGTGGGCGTCGAAGCCGGGCACGCCGCGGATCTTGCCGTCGGCGTAGGTGCGCATCGGGATGCCGAGGTACAGCGCGACTTTGTCGTCCACGCGCTTGTAGTCGAAGCTGAGATTGCCGCGCTCGAACGCGCGCGACAGGTTGATGCGGTACTGGCCGCCGTCGTTGGCCGGGTAGCCCGGATCGCGCAGGCCGTCGTCGGTGCGCCAGAAGCCGCCGAGGCCGAGCTTCCAGCCGCCGCCGAGGGGCGTGCCGAAGAACAGGTCGTAGCGGGTCAGGCCGTAATCGCCGACGGTGAGCTTGGCCACGCCTTCGGCGGTGTCGCCGACCGTGCGCGGGATGAAGTTGATCGCGCCGGCCGGAGCGTTGGAATAAAACACCGACGACGGGCCGCCGCGCACCACTTCCACGCGCTCGATGGTTTCGTCGAGGCGGAAGGCCTGATCGCCGTTGAGGTAGCCCAGCGCCGGGTCGTGCTGCACCGGGATGCCGTCTTCCAGCAAGGTCACCGAGCCGAAGCCGTCGACCGGAATGCCGCGCGCGCGGATGTTGCCGCTGGCTTCGCCGCCGCTGGCCTCGACCCAGAAGCCGGGCACCGACTTCATCGCCTCGGTCACCGAGGTCGGCGCCTGCATGCGCAGGCGGTCTTCCTCGATCGCGGTGATCGAGTAGCTGGTCTCGGCCTTGCTGCGCTGGCGGGTGCCGGAGCGGCCGGTGACGACGACTTTGTCCAGATCGACCGCGGAGGACTTCGTCCCGGCCTGCGATGCCGGAGAGGACTCGCCCTGGGCGGCGTCCGCGGCCGAAGCCGCCTGCTGCGCCTGGGCGACGGTCGAAAAGCCGATGGAAACGAAGCTGGCGGCCAAGGCGATGCGGATCGCCCGGGTGAGCTGGCGGGAACGAGAGGTCATGGCGGCGGATTCGGAAGGAAGGGATCGCTGCCGTCGGTTCCGTCCGAAGCCGTGCATGGCGCGCGGCAGCCGCGACGAATGCTGAACGCCAAGGCTTAAAGATTCGTGACACGCGGCGCGTTGTTGCCGCCAGACTCGGCCAAGTGGCCCCGGCCGCCCCCTCGCGGGCGCGACCGCGGCCCGCAGGCGCCCGCGTGGGGCCGCGCGGGCCGCAGCGGCGGGCAGCGGGGCCGCAACCGCCGCCGCGCCGGTCTCACGGCCCCGCCCCCAATCGGCCATAATTGCGCGATGACTGACACCGCCTTCTCCGATCCGCTGGTCATCGCCGGCAAGACCTACCGTTCGCGCCTGCTCACCGGCACCGGCAAGTTCAAGGACTTGACCGAAACCCGCCTGGCCACCGAGGCCGCCGGCGCCGAAATCGTCACCGTCGCGATCCGCCGCACCAACATCGGCCAGAACCCCGGCGAGCCGAACCTGCTCGACGTGCTGCCGCCGGACCGCTACACCCTGCTGCCCAACACCGCCGGCTGCTACAACGCCGACGACGCGGTGCGCACCTGCCGCCTCGCGCGCGAGCTGCTCGACGGCCACACCCTGGTCAAGCTGGAAGTGCTCGGCGACCAGCGCACCCTGTTCCCCGACGTCGTCCAGACCCTGGCCGCGGCCGAAACCCTGGTCAAGGACGGTTTCGACGTGATGGTCTACACCTCCGACGACCCGATCCTGGCCAAGCGCCTGGAAGAGATCGGCTGCGTCGCGGTGATGCCGCTGGCCGCGCCGATCGGCTCGGGCCTGGGCGTGCAGAACAAGTACAACCTGCTGGAGATCGTCGAGAACGCCAAGGTGCCGATCATCGTCGACGCCGGCGTGGGCACCGCCTCGGACGCGGCGATCGCGATGGAGCTGGGCTGCCACGGCGTGCTGATGAACACCGCCATCGCCGGCGCGCGCGATCCGATCCTGATGGCGCACGCGATGAAGCTGGCGGTGGAAGCCGGCCGCGCCGCGTTCAAGGCCGGGCGCATTCCGCGCAAGCGCTACGCCAGCGCCTCGAGCCCGGTGGACGGGTTGATCGGCTGATGACCGATCCGTTCTCCAGCGACGGCCACAAAGCCCCGCCCAAGCCGTTCACGGTCGAGGAAGGCCGCCGCCAGGTGCGCAGCTTCGTGCTGCGCCAGGGCCGCTTCACCCCGGCCCAGCAGCGCGCCTTCGACGAACTGTGGCCGCGCTTCGGCATCGATTACCAAGGCTCGCCGCGCGATTACGACCAACTCTTCGGCCGCAGCGCCAAGCGCGTGCTCGAAATCGGCTTCGGCAACGGCGAAGCGCTGCGCTACGCCGCCCAGAACTACCAAGACCGCGACCTGATCGGCATCGAAGTCCACGCCCCCGGCGTGGGCCGGCTGCTGAACGCCCTGGCCGAGGACGGCAGCGGCCACGTCAAGCTCTATCACCACGACGCGGTGGAAGTGCTCAACCACGAGGTCGCCGACGGCGCCCTGGACGAGGTGCGGATCTACTTCCCCGACCCGTGGCACAAGAAGCGCCACAACAAGCGCCGTTTGGTCCAGCCGGCGTTCGCCGAGTTGCTGGTGCGCAAGCTCGCGCCCGACGGACGCTTGCACCTGGCTACCGATTGGCAGGACTATGCCGAACAGATGTGGGACGTCCTGGACGCGACCAGGGGGCTCGCCAACCGCGCAGGTCCGCGCGGCAGCGTGCCGCGACCGGAATGGCGCCCGCAGACGCACTTCGAGACCCGCGGCCAGAAGCTCGGCCACGGCGTCTGGGATCTGCTGTACGACCGCGTGCCCGACGACGGCAAACCCGACGACGGCCGCGACATCGCGCAGCAGGCGTAGGGCGAACAGGTTTTCCTAGCGACTCGACCGAGACCCCGACCAAACCGGCATGGACACCTCCCTCGCGCTCACCACCGACATGATGCTCGTGCTCGGGCTGGTGGTGTTCACGATGGCGATGTTCCTGTTCGAGCGCGTGCGCGCCGACGTGGTCGCCCTGGTCGTGCTGGTGCTGCTGGGCCTGTCGGGGCTGGTCGAGCCGGACGAGCTGTTCAACGGCTTCTCCGGCAACGCGGTCATCAGCATCATCGCCACGATGATCCTCGGCGCCGGCCTGGACCGCACCGGCGCGCTCAACCGCCTCGCCGGCTGGCTGCTGCGGCGCGCGCACGGCGTCGAGCAACGTCTGCTGCTGCTGACCACGGCGGTGGCCGGCCTGAATTCCTCGTTCATGCAGAACCCGTCGGTGATGGCGCTGTATATGCCGGTCGCCGCGCGCTTGTCCTCGCGCACCGGCCTGTCGCTGCCGCGGCTGCTGCTGCCGATCGCCGCAGCCATCGTCATGGGCGGCGCGCTGACCATGGTCGGCAACTCGCCGCTGATCCTGCTCAACGACTTGCTGCTCAACGCCAACAGCAACCTGCCTTCGGGCGCGGCGACGATCGAACCGCTGAAGATGTTCGCGCCGCTGCCGATCGGTCTGGCGCTGCTGGCCGCCTCGCTGGCCTACTTCCATTTCTTCGGCGACAAGCTGCTCAAGGACGACAGCGACAAGGGCGCGACCCCGGCCCGCACCCAGAGCTATTTCGCCAAGGCCTACGGCATCGACGGCGACGTGTACGAGCTCACCGTCACCGCCGACAGCCCGCTGGTCGGCATGTCGGTCGGCGAGGCCGAAACCCTGCGCGGCGCGCCGCTGCTGCTGGCGCTCAAGAGCGACAACGACTCGCGGCTGGCGCCGCCGGCCGACACCCGCATCTGGGTCGGCAGCGTGCTCGGCGCGATGGGGCCGAAGCAGCAGGTCGCCGACTTCGCCCAGAACCATTTCCTGCGCCTGTCCTCGCGCCTACGCAACTTCGCCGACCTGTTCAATCCCAGCCGCGCCGGCATTTCCGAAGCGGTGGTGCCGGCGACCTCCGGCTACATCGGCAAGACCGCCGGCGATTTGCACCTGCGCAAGCAATCCGGCCTGAGCCTGCTGGCGATCAATCGCGACAAGACCGTGATCCGCGACGACGTGCGCACGGTGCCGATGCGCGCCGGCGACATGCTGGTGTTCCACAGCATCTGGACCGATCTGGCCAGCGCCGCGGCGAGCAAGGATTTGGTGGTGGTCACCGACTACCCCAAGGGCGAGCAGCGCCCGCACAAGCTCAAGATCGCGCTGACGATTTTCGCCGTGGCGATGCTGCTGGCGCTGTCCTCGCGCCTGCCGGTGTCGATCGCGCTGATGACCGGCGTGGTCGGCATGCTGATCACCGGCGTGATCAACATCGACGAAGCGTATTCGGCGATCAACTGGAAGACCGTGTTCCTGATGGCCTGCCTGATTCCCTTGGGCTGGGCGATGGATTCCAGCGGCGCGGCCGCTTGGATCGCGGGGCACAGCATCGAACGGCTGCCGCGCGGGACGCCGGTCTGGCTGCTGGAGATCTTGGTCGGACTGCTGACGACCGCGTTTTCCTTGGTCATCAGCCATGTCGGCGCGACCATCGTCGTGGTCCCGCTGGCGGTCAACCTCGCCCTCGCCGCCGGCGGCAACCCGACCGCGTTCGCGCTGATCGTGGCGCTATCGGCGTCGAACAACTTCATGACCGCGTCGAATCCGGTGATCTCGATGATCACCGGGCCGGCGGGCTACAGCGGCAAGGAGCTGTGGAAGATCGGCGGGCCTTTGTCGTTGATCTACACCGTGGTGACGGTGTTGATGATCAATGTGTTGTTCTGGGGCAAATAACGCGCCGTCATACCGCTTCGGCCGCCGAAGCCCAGCCGCTCGGATAACCCACCCGCCCCCGCGCGCGCACCTGGCTACCTGTAGGAGCGGCGCAAGCCGCGACCGCGCAAACGAACAGCCCGCGCAAGCACGAGGCGCGAAACGCCTTCCGCCGGAAAACAGATCGGATGGATCGACGCGACATCCAGCGTCCGTCGGCGACCGATTCCCGCGGTCGCGACTCGCGTCGCTCCTACAGGTAGCCCAGGCGAGTCGCATCGCACGGCCGCCCCCTGTAGGAGCGGCGCAAGCCGCGACCGCGAAAACGACTGGCCTGCGCAGGCACGAAGCGTGAAACGCGCTTCCGCCAGAAAACAAGTCGGAGGGATCAACGCGACATCCAGCGTCCGTCGGCGACCGATTCCCGCGGTCGCGGCTCACGCCGCTCCTACAGGCAGTCCAGACGCGTCGCGAACGACCCGCGCGGCTTACGCCAACCAAACCCCGCCATCGCGCACCGCCACCGCCACCGCGCGCAAGGATTCGCCGCGACACGGCCCGGCCACGCATTCGCCGCCACCCAGCTCGAAGCTGGCGCCGTGCGCGGCGCACACCAGCAGCCCGTCCTTGCTCTTGAGAAATTGCCCGGGAGCCCAATCCAGTCGGCGTCCGGCGTGCGGGCAGATGTTGAGCCAGGCGCGCACGGCGTCGCCGTCGCGGTAGAGCAGCAAGGATTCGGCGTCGCCGTCGAGGGTCGCCTCGACCTCGGCGAAACCGCCGTCGGACAAGTGCTCCAAAGCGATCAAAGGTTCACCGCCGGAGGCGTCGCCGCCGGACGGGTTTAACGAAGTTCTCACACTATCGTTCATGCCTGGAACGATACTCGACTGTCCGGCCCAAGCCGCATTGTCTCACGACGACCGAAAATGTTCGCCCAGACCTTCCGATTCGCCGATCAACGTTCGCAATGGAATGCGTTCCAGTCGCGCGTGCGCAGCGCTTTCGAGCCGCGCAAGCCGCGTCACCGCTTCCTGCGCTTCGTCTTGGGCGTGATCGGCCTGGGCCTGCTCGCGCTGCTGGTGTTCTTCAGCGTGTTCGTCGGCGCGGCGATGATCGCGGTGGGACTGGCGTTCAAGCTATGGCAGCGCCGTGGCAAACCGATGACGGCGCGGGCCAAGGGCCGCGCCGATGTGGTCGAGGGCGAGTTCCGCGTGGTCGCGCCGCAGGCGCTGCCGGGCCAGCGTTCCGATTCGGCCCGCTGAACGCATGAGCGACGTCGTCGCGGCCGCGCCGGCCACCCGCATCCCCGTCCGCGGCCAGGGTCTGGCCGCCGATGCCGCGTTCCCGGTCCACCGCGTCTACTGCGTCGGCCGCAACTTCGCCGACCACGCCCGCGAGATGGGCGCGGCGGTGCCGGCCTCGGCCGTCGACCGCGGCCGTCCGACCTTCTTCCTCAAGCCGACCGATTCGCTGGAAACCGGCGAAGCCGTGCCCTACCCGCCCGGCACCGACGACCTGCACCACGAGGTCGAACTGGTGGTCGCGCTCGGCAGCGACGCGCCGGCCGGCCCGCTCGCGGTCGAAGACGCGCAGGCGCTGGTCTACGGCTACGCCGTCGGCCTCGACCTGACCCGCCGCGACCTGCAAGCCCAGGCCAAGGCCAAAGGGCTGCCCTGGGACACCGGCAAGTCCTTCGACCACGCCGCGCCGATCAGCGCGATCGTGCCGGCGGCCGAAGTCGGCGAACTCGGCGCGCGCGCGCTGACCCTGGAGGTCAACGGCGAGCCGCGTCAACGCAGCACGCTCGACAACCTGATCTGGAACGTGCCCGAAGTCCTGCACGAACTCTCGCTGCTGTACGCGCTGCGCGCCGGCGACCTGATCTACATGGGCACCCCCGCCGGCGTCGCCGCGCTGCGGCCGGGCGACCGCTACCGCGCCGCGCTGGAAGGCGTGGCCGAACTGCACGGACACATCACCCCGCCCCGGCTATAGTCCGGCCCCGGCGCCCGCCCTCCAACCTCGAGCCGGCGCCGTTCACCGTCCTTCAGTCGTCACCCTGGGAGAGCATGCGATGGGCATGATCAGCGAGTTCAAAGAGTTCATTGCGCGCGGCAACGTGGTCGATCTGGCCGTCGGCGTGGTCATCGGCGCCGCGTTCGGCAAGATCGTCACCGCCTTGGTCGACGGCATCGTGATGCCGACCATCGGCTACGTCACCGGCGGGGTCAGCGTCAGCGATTGGAAGTACGTGCTCAAGCCCTCGCAGCTCGACGCGGCGGGCAAGGAAGTGGCGGCGGAAGTGGCGGTCAAGTACGGCGCCTTCCTGCAGACCGCGATCGATTTCATCCTGATCGCCTTCGTGATCTTCATCTTCCTCAAGGCCTACAACAAGGTGCGCCAGCCCGCCGACGCCGCGCCGGCGGCGACGCCGGAAGACGTGCTGCTGCTGCGCGAGATCCGCGATTCGCTGAAGAAGTGATCCTTACGCCCGCGAGGGCGCGCAGACGAAACAGGCCGCGCTCGTCGCGGCCTTTTTCGTGCGCCCGCGGCGAGCGTCCGCGCGGCGCGCGGCCCTCCCGGCGCCGGGCGGACCGGATCGAACGCCCCGCGAAAGCGCACAAACGGCAAAGCCGGCCCGCCGCCACAAACCCGGCGACAGCCAGCGACAAAAACGGCTCAAGTCCAATGTGACTTTCCTCAGATAGCGGCCGCCGTCGCGATTGCTAAGCTCGCCGTTTCGCCTAGCCGCGCGACCTTCCGAGCGGCCGGCCAGCACGAGGAGAGTGGGATGCGCGCACCGCTGTGGGCAGCGATGGCTGCCGTGTTGTTGACGGGTTCGATCGCGGGCTTCGATGCCGCGGCCGCCCAGCGCGAGACGCGCATTCCGCAAGCCGCCGTCGACGCCGCGGGCGAACTGCGCGAGCGAGCGCTGGCCAGCGACCTGGGCTTCAAGATCACCGAATCGCTGACCACCGAAGTCGGCCCGCGTCTGGCCGGCAGCGAGGCCGATGCGCGCGCGGTGGCGTGGGCGCAGGCCAAGTTCCGCGAACTGGGCTTCGACAAGGTCTGGACCGAGCCGGTCACCTTCCCGAAGTGGGAGCGCCGCAGCGAACACGCCGAAGTGCTCGGCGCCAGCGCCCAGCCGCTGCGCCTGACCGCGCTCGGCGGCAGCCCGGGCGGCACGGTCGAGGGCGAGGTCGTGCGCTTCGCCGATCTGGCCGCGCTGGAAGCGGTGCCGGCCGGTTCGTTGGCCGGCAAGATCGCCTTCATCGATTTCGCCATGCCGCGCGCCAAAGACGGCGCCGGCTACGGCCCGGGCGGACGCGTGCGCAGCCGCGGCCCGTCGGCGGCGATCCGCGCCGGCGCGGCAGGGTTCCTGATGCGTTCGGCCGGCACCGACTCGCACCGCATGCCGCACACCGGCATCACCCGCTTCGACGACGGCTTGAAGCCGATTCCCTCGGCCGCGCTGTCGGCGCCCGACGCCGAGCAGCTCTCGCGCCTGGCCGCGCGCGGCGCGACCCGCGTGCGCGTGGCCTTGGATTGCGGCTGGGACGGTCAAGCGACCTCGTACAACGTGATCGGCGAGATCCGCGGCAAGAGCAAGCCGGAGGAAGTCGTGATCATCGGCGGCCACCTGGATTCCTGGGATCAGGGCACCGGCGCGATCGACGACGGCGCCGGCGTCGGCCTGACCATGGCCGCGGCCAAGCTGATCGGCCAGAGCAAGCTGCGCCCGGCGCGCAGCGTGCGGGTGATCGCGTTCGCCAACGAAGAGCAAGGCTTGTACGGCGGCCGCGCGTACGCGGCCAAGCACGTCGCCGACGTGCGCAAGCATCAGATCGGCGCGGAAAGCGACTTCGGCGCCGGCCGCATCTACGCCTATTCCAGCTCCGCGCCGGACTACGCCAAGAACGCCGACAAGCAGATCGCCGACGCGCTGGCGCCGCTGGGCATCGAGTACACGCCCGGCAAGGGCGGCCCGGGCCCGGACATCGGCCCGTTCGCTGCGCAAGGCCTGGCCTGGGCGCGACTGGCGCAGGACGGCACCGACTACTTCGACTACCACCACACGCCCGACGACACGCTCGACAAAATCGATCCGAAGGCGCTGGCGCAGAACGTCGCGGCGTACGCGGTGTTCGCCTATCTAGCGGCGTCGGCGGACGGCGATTTCGGCAGCGCGCCGAAGCAGGTCACGCCGCCGGAGGAGTGAGGTTCGCGGTGATTCGGCGAGGCCGCCGGGTTGCGGCGGCTTCGCGGTTTCGTGCGGATGAGGCCCTGGGTTCCCGCGTCCGCGGGGACGGCGGCAGGCGGGTTTCGATGTTTCGCTCCGAACGGTCATCCTCGCAAAGGCGGGGATTTGCAGAGTTCGGAGTCATGTCGCGGTAAAGCCCTGGATGCCCGCTTTTGCGGGCATGACGGTGGATAGGCTTCAGCGCGTCTCTTCAGGACGTCATCCCCGCGAAAGCGCGGATCCAAAGACTTCAGCGCCATCCCTCGATAAAACCCTCAATGCCCGCCTTCGCGGGCACGAGGCGAGCGGATTCCGCGCGACGCGCAACGCGCCGCGCGCACCCTCGTGAACGCCGCGCATCGGCGCTTCGCGTCGAAACCGTAAACGCCCTCACGCTTTGCGCCGTCGCGCCTGCCCTGTCGGCGCGCCGATTTGCGTTAGTTCGGAAACAGCGCGCCGTCCGGCCCGCGTTCTTGGATCCGCACCGACGATGACCGATGCCCGCGACGCCGCCGCGACTGCCGCCCACGCCTCCCACGAGGACGGCGAATGCGATCCGCGCGCGGCCGCGGCGGCTTCGCCCGAGCGCGCGCTGCAAGCGCTGTGGCGCGAATTGCGCCGCGCCACGCTCACGCTCGGCGAACAGGCGCTGGCGCAGCAGAGCGAAGCGGCGTTGCGCGCCGACGCGGTCCTCGCCGTCGGCGTGACCCGACTGAAAGCCCACTTGTCCGCGGCCGGCGACGACGGCCCCTACGCAACCGAGGCGACCATGACCGAAAGCACCGACAACGACGAACCCTCCGCCGCGGCCCACGCGAATCCCTCTGCGAACGCCGGTGCGAAGCCGGGCGCGAATCCCGGCCCTAATCCCGGCGCCAACGGCAGCGCCGCTCCCGGCGCCGCGCCGCTGGAGCCGGAGCAATTGCTGGAGCGCCTGCGCGCCGCGCTCGCCGGCCACGGCGGCGAGCCGTATCAGTACGGCGGCATCAATCAGCAGGTCGAATCGGCGTTCAAGCTATCCAACGAGGCCTTGCTCGGCGCCGCCGGCGAATTCGCCTACGGCCACCGCGCCGCCACCGACGCGTTCGCGGCGGGCCTGCGCAAGATCTCCGACGCGCAGCACCGGCAGAACCTGCAGACCCTGCAAGCGGCGGCGCTGGCGGTCTGCCTGGACGCGATGCTCAAGCAGCCGGACCAAGCCGAGGAATACGCGGGGTTGCTGGAGGCGATCAAGCACGTGGTTTGAAGCAGAAGCTGGGAATGGGGAATGGGGAATGGGGAATGGCAGGAACGCAGTGCCGCGCAAAGCCGCGCGAGGCCGCATCTTCCATTCCCCGTTTCGTTTATTCCCGATCGCTCGAGCAGGGACACAGCGAACGGGAAGAACGCCGAGCCGCGAAAGAATCGCGCGAGGCCGCTTTTTCCATTCCCTAGTCCGCGTTCCGCTTTTCCCGCACCTCAGCGCTTCGCCCGCCACGCCGCCAGCAACACCGCGGTCGCCGCCGCGACGTTGAGGCTTTCGACCCGCCCGGTGCCCGGAATCGACAAGCGCCGGTCGCAGGCCGCGGCCAGTTCGCGGTCCATGCCCTCGCCTTCGGCGCCGAGCACGTAGATCAAACGCTGCGGCAAGGGCGCAGCGAACACGTTCTCGCCGCCGTCGACCACGGTCGCCGCCAACTCGAAACCGGCGCCGCGCAATTGCGCGACGGCGTTGTCGCTGCGGCCCAGACGCACCATCGGCACCGCCTCGGCGCCGCCCTCGGCCACGCGCGCGGCGGCGCCGGACAAGGCCAGGGTCGAATCCTTCGGCAACAGCACCGCGCTGACGCCGAAGTGCGCGGCCGAACGCAGGATCGCGCCGAGGTTGTGCGGGTTGCCGACGCCGTCGAGCCACAGCGCCAGCTGCGGCCCCGCCGGCAGATCGCGCAGCCAGGTCGACAGCGGCGCGGGTTCCTCGCGCAGCACTTCGGCCACCACGCCTTCGTGATGGCCGCTGGCGGCGAGCTTGTCCAGGTCTTGGGTCTCGACCACGCGATAGCCGACCCGGTTGGCCACGCACCAGGCCAGCATCGGCTGCAATTGCGGAATCCGCGGCGCGTCCAGATACAGCTTGCGCAGCGCTTGCGGCCGCCGCGCGAACACCGCGCGCACCGCGTTCAAACCGTACAGGCGGATCTCGGCGTCGCGGCGGGCGCGCTGCGGATGCGGCGCGCCCTGGCCTCGGTCGCCCTGATCGTCGTCTTCGTCGTGACGGCGGTGGCCGCGCTCGTGCCGTTCGTGGCGGCCGTCGCGCAGGCGCTGTTCGTGTTCGCCCTCGTCGTGGCGCGAACGCTGATCGCGGCGTTGATCGCGCGAGTGCGGATGGTGCGAGCCGCCGCGCTCGCGCCACGGCCCCTCGCCTTCGCCGCGGCCGCCGGCCGGGCCGGCGGGACCGGCGCGGCCAGCGGGACCGGCCGGGCCATGGGAACCGCCCGGACCGCTGGCGCCGCCATACGGATTGCGCGGGCCGCGCGGGGGATCGTCACGTCGCATCTTGCAGGCTCCTTCTCACCTTCGCGAACACTCGCAGGTCGTGGACGCGGCCGTGTTTGTACACGGCGCAGCGCTGCACGCCCTCTTCTTCGAAACCGTTCTTCAACAACACCCGCGCCGACGCCGGATTGGTGTCCAGCACCGTCGCGTGCAACCGATACAAAGCCAGATGCCGCATCGCCCACGGCGCGAACGCAGCGACCACGCGGGTCATCAGGCCGACGCCCCACAGCGGGCGGCCGAGCCAGTAGCCGAACTCCGCGCCGTGCGCGCGCTCGCCGCGGCCCGGATGCGCGCCGATCCCGCCGACCGCGCGGCCGCCGACCTCGATGGCGAACACCGGGTGATCGAAATCGACCACTTGGCCTTCGAGGAAACGCTCGCCGTCCTGGCGCGTGTACGGATACGGAAACCGGTCGCTGAGCCCGCGCGAGACGTCGGCGTCGTTGGCGTAGACGACCAGGCTGTCGAGATCCTCGCGCGACCACGGGCGCAGCAGGAATTCCTCGCCTCGCGGCAACGGAACGGGGGCGGGGGCGGCGTTCATGCGCGTAGCCTAATTTCGCCGCCGCCGCGCTGCAAACGGCCGGCCGGCGGCCGGCGGTACCGGCGCCGGCGCGGCCGATCCGGATGCCTCGCGCGGCGCTCCCAGCGCGGCGGCGGTCGACGCCGTCCGGCCCCCCGAAGGTCTCGTTTCCGACGGTAGGAGCGGCGTAAGCCGCGACCGCGACAACGCGGCTACGACGAAACCAGCAGCGCGGCCGCGTTGTCGCGGTCGCGGCTTACGCCGCTCCTACGCGACACGCGAGCCGGCGAGCGCGGCTAAGCGTGCCCGCCGACCTGCGGCGTTTCCTCTTCCAATCGCTCCAGTTCCTGCGCCACCGCCTCCGGCGACTTAGTGAAGCGCGCCAGCAGCACATAGAACGCCGGCACGATGAACAGCGACAGGAGGGTCGAGAACGACACGCCGAAGATCACCACGATGCCGATGGTCGCGCGACTGGCCGAGCCCGGGCCGCCGGCCAGCACCAGCGGCACCGCGCCGACCACGGTGGCGATCGAGGTCATCAGGATCGGGCGCAGGCGCACCGCCGAGGATTCGACGATGGCCTGATGGATGCTGCGGCCTTCGTCGCGCAACTGATTGGCGAATTCGACGATCAGGATGCCGTTCTTCGCCGCCAAGCCCACCAGCATCACGATGCCGATCTGGCTGAACAAATTCAGCGTGCCGCCGGTCATCCACAGGCCGAGCAAGGCGCCGAGCACGCCCAGCGGCACGGTCAGCATGATGACGAAGGGGTGGATGAAGCTCTCGAACTGCGCGGCCAGCACCAGATACACCACCAGCAGCGCCAGGGTGAAGGTCATCAGCACCGCGCCGCCGGCCTTCTGGTATTCGCGCGATTCGCCCTTCCAGTCGATCTGGGCGTGGTCGGGCAGTTCCTCGGCCACCACTTGGTTGAGCCAGGCCACCGCCTCGCCCATGGTGTAGCCCGGCGCGAGGCCGGCGCTGACGGTGATCGAGCGCAGGCGGTTGAAGCGGTTGAGGCTGCCGGCCTCGGCCAGTTCCTTGAGCGTGACCAGATTCGACAGCGGCACCAGCGCGCCGTCGCGCGCGCGCACCTGGATCGCGGCCAGATCGGCCGGCGAGGCGCGCAGCTCACGGTCGGCCTGCACCATCACGTCGTACTCCTCGCCGTTCTGCACGAAGGTGGTGACGCGGCGCGAGCCCATCAGGGTTTCCAGCGCGTGGCCGATGTCGGTGACGCTGACGCCGAGGTCGGCGGCGCGCTGGCGGTCGATCTCCACGCGCATCTGCGGCCGGGTTTCCTTGTAGTCCGAATCGGCGGAGAACAAGCCCTTGTTCTGCTCGATCCGGGCCAGGATGCGGTCGCGCCATTGCGCCAGTTCGGCGTATTCGGGGCCGCCGAGCACGATCTGCACCGGCTGCCCGCGCGTGCGCACCAGCCCGCCGCCGACCTGCGGCATCGCGCGCACGCCGGTGAGCTGGCTGAGTTCGCCGCGCAGGCTGTCGGCGACCTGCGCGGTGCTCTTCTCGCGCTTGTCCCAATCCTGCAGGAACACCGCGATGCGGCCGGTGTGCATCTCCTCGCTGGCGCCGAAGCCGCCGGGCACGCGCGGGTTGTAGCGCTGGATGGTCTCGTTCGGGCCGGTGTGCGCGGCGACGATCTTCTCGACCTGCTGCACCTGCTTGACCGTGTAGTCGTAGCCCGCGCCTTCCGGGCCGAGGATGGAAATCTGGAACGAGCCGCGATCCTCCTGCGGCGCCAGCTCCGACGGCACCAACTTGAACAGGCCGAAGCTCAGCGCCAGCGACGCCAGCATCAGCGCGCCGAACAGCCACGGCCGTTCGACCGAACGGTCGAGCAGGCGCTTATAGCCCTGGCTCAGCGCGTCCAGGCGGGCGTTGATCCAGCGGTTGACCGGGTTGGATTTTTCCTGCGTGTGCGGACGCACGAACTTCGACGACATCATCGGCGTCAGGGTCAGCGCCACGAACGCCGACAGCGCCACCGCGCCGGCCAGCGCCACCGACAGCTCGCGGAACAAACGCCCGGTGTTGCCTTCCATGAAGCCCACCGGCAGGAACACCGCCACCAGCACCGCAGTGGTGGCGATCACCGCGAAGGCGACCTGCTTGGTGCCGCGCGCGGCCGCGACCAGCGCCGGCTCGCCGAGGTCGGCGCGGCGCTGGATGTTCTCCAGCACCACGATCGCGTCGTCCACCACCAGGCCGATGCACAGCACCAGCGCGAGCAAGGTCAGCAGGTTGATCGAGAAGCCGAACGCGTACAGCGGAATGAACGCGGCGATCAGGCACACCGGCACCGTCACCGCCGGGATCAGCGCGGCGCGGAAGCTGCCGAGGAACAGCCAGATCACGATCAGCACCAGGACGATGGCTTCGATCAGCGTGTGATAGACGCGCTCGACCGCCGATTCGATGAAGACCGTGGTGTCGAAGGCGACGAAGATGTCGGTGCCTTCGGGCAGGGTCGGGCGGATCTTGTCGGCTTCCGCGCGCACTGCGCGGGCGACGTCGAGGCTGTTGGCGGTCGAGGTCTTGACGATGCCCAAGCCGATGTTCGGCTCGCCGTTGCTGCGGTAGTAGGCGCGGCGCTCGGCCGATTGCAGTTCGATCTTGGCCACGTCGCCCAAGCGCACCACGTAGCCGTCGGCGCCCTTCTTCAGCGGGATCTGGGCGAAGTCGGCCGGCTTTTGGTAGCTGCGCGCCACGCGCAGGGTGAAGTCGCGCGATTGCGATTCGATCCGCCCGGCCGGCAGCTCGACGTTCTCCGAGCGCAGCGCGTTCTCGACTTCGTTGACGGTGATGCCGCGCGCGGCCAGCGCGTCCTGGTTGAGCCAGATGCGCATGGCGTAACGCTGCTGGCCGCCGATGCGGACCTGGGCGACGCCGTCGACCGAGGACAGACGGTCGACGATGTAGCGGTCGGCGTAATCCGACAACTGCAGCGTGTCCATCTTCTTCGAGCTCATGTTGAGCCACAGCACCGGGTCGGCGTCGCTCTCGACCTTCTCCACTTCCGGCGGATCGGCCTCGTCGGGCATGCGGTCCATGACCCGGCTGACCGCGTCGCGCACGTCGTTGGCGGCGGCCTCGATGTCGCGCTGCAAGGTGAATTCGATGCTGACCGAGGCGCGGCCGTTGACGCTGCGCGATTCGATGGTCTCGATGCCCTCGATCCCGGCCAGCGCGTCTTCCAGCACCTGGGTGATGCGGGTTTCCACCACCGCCGCCGAGGCGCCGGGATAGGTCACGTCGACCGAGACGATGGGCGGATCGATCGCCGGCAGTTCGCGCAACGTCAGGCGCGAGAACGCCATGACGCCGAGCACGATCAGCAACAGGCTCATGACCGTGGCGAACACCGGCCGGCGGATGGAAACGTCGGACAGCTTCATCGGCGCGGGGTCCCGTCGCCGCCGCGGCGCGTCGGCGCGCCGCGCTTGGCCGGGACGTAGACCGGCGCGCGGCCGCTTCCGTCGCGCGTCGGGCCGCCCTCGTTCGGCTGGACCGCCGGCACCACGGCACGCAGCAATTTCAGCACCCGCGCCTTCAACGCCCGCGCCGCCTCAGCCATTGCGGCCGTCCTTGTGTGCATCCGTCGGCGCGCCGGCCTCGCGCGTCTGCGCGCCGGCCGCCTGCACCTTGCTGCCGGCGCGCAGCTTGCCGGTGCCGTCGACGACGATGGTGTCGCCGATCTTCAAGCCGTCGGTGATTTCCGCCAGCCCTTCGCGGCGCGAGCCGACCTGCACGTCGGCGCGCTCGACCGTGGCGTCGGGCTTGAGCCGGTAGACGTAAGCGTCGGCGCCGACCTGCACCACCGAAATCTCCGGCACCAGCAGCGCCTGCCGCTCGGGCTGCAACAGCGTCACCTGCACCAGCATGCCCGGGCGCAGCAGATGGCCGGGGTTGGGGAAATCGGCGCGCACGATCACCGCGCGCGTGGCCGGATCGACGCGCGCGTCGACCGTGCCGACTTCGCCCTCGAAACGCTTGCCGGCGTAAGCGGCGCTGGTGCCGCTCACGCGCTGGCCCTTGGCCACGCGCGCGAGCAGAGTTTCCGGCACCGGGAAATCGATGTAGACGCGCTCGGTGTCGTCGAGCGTGGCGATCGCCGTGCCCGGCGTCACCAGCGAGCCGGGGCTGACCTGGCGGATGCCGAGCACGCCGGCGAACGGCGCGCGCACCTGACGGTCGCCGATGTCGGCCTTCATCTGCTCGACCCGCGCGCGGGTCGTGTCGCGAGTGGCGCGCTGGGTGTCCAAGGCCGAACGCGCGATCAGCTGCTGCGCGGCGAGCTCGGTCTGGCGCTGATACAGCTGCTCGGCTTCCTTGGCCGCGGCCTCGGCCTGGGCCAGCGCGGCCTGCTGGGCCTTGCCGCTGAGGGTGACCAGCGACTGTCCGGCGGCGACGTGGTCGCCGCTGTCGAAATGCACGCTCTGCACGATCTCGCTGACCTTGGCGGTGACCGTGATCGACTCGCGCGCCTTGACGTTGCCCAGCGCCTGCACGGTGTCGTTCCAGGCGCGCAGATGCACCTGTTCGGTCGTCACCGGCGTCGGCCGGTCGCCTTGTCCGCCGCCGGGACCGCCGCCGCCATGCCCGGCCTGCGGCTGGCCGCCTTTGCCGCAGGCCGCCAGGGCCAGGGCGAGCGCGAGGAAACAGCCGGTACGAAGGGCGGAACGTGGTCGCATGCGGTTCTCTGAACGGGGCGGGCCCGAAGGCGATGGCGCGGATCGGAGCGGCGTCCCTCTCCCTAAGGGGCGCCGCGCGGGCCGTCCGGGCGGACGGCGAAGCCGCGCGATTCTAGCGGTCGCGTATGAACGTGCGCGTGGGCCATTGGTTGACCGCCGTCACCCCAAATTCGGCAAAGCCGCGCGCCGCGGTGTTGCCGCGCCGCAACGGCCGCCGGCACGGTCGCGGTGCGCGGCCGGGGGCATACTCCAGACTTCCCCCTCGGAGCCGTCCGCCATGATCTACGACAGCATCCTGCAGACCATCGGCCGCACCCCGGTGGTGCGCCTGCACCGGCTCGCGCCGGGCCACGTCACCCTCTACGCCAAGGTCGAGGCGTTCAATCCGGGCGGCTCGGTCAAGGACCGGCTGGCGCTGGCGATCGTCCTCGACGCCGAGGCGCGCGGCCAGCTCAAGCCCGGCGACACCGTGATCGAAGCGACCTCGGGCAACACCGGCGTGGCTCTGGCGATGGTGTGCGCGGCGCGCGGCTACCGCTTCGTCGCGGTGATGACCGAAACCTTCTCGATCGAGCGGCGCAAGCTGATGCGCGCCTACGGCGCCAAGGTGATCCTGTCGCCGGCCGCCGAACGCGGCAGCGGCATGGTCCGGCGCGCGGCCGAACTGGCCGAGAAGCACGGCTGGTTCCTCGCCCACCAGTTCGAGAACCCGGCCAACCCCGCGTTCCACCGCAACACCACCGCCGCCGAGATCCTGCAGGACTTCGCCGGCCGCCGCCTCGACCACTTCGTCACCGGCTGGGGCACCGGCGGCACCCTCACCGGCGTGGCCGAGATGCTGCGCGTGGCGCGCCCGGAAGTGCGCATCACCGCCAGCGAACCCGCCGGCGCCGCGCTGCTCAGCGGCAAGCAATGGCAACCGCACAAGATCCAAGGCTGGACCCCGGACTTCATCCCCGCCGTGCTCAACCGCGACGCCGCGCACGAGGTCCTGCCCGTCGACGACGTCCTCGCCCGCGACACCGCGCGCCGCCTGGCCTCCGAGGAAGGCCTGTTCGTCGGCATTTCCGCCGGCGCGACGATGGCCGCGGCGTTGCAAGTCGCGCAGAACGCCGAACCCGGCGCGACGATCCTGGCGATGCTGCCGGACACCGGCGAGCGTTACCTCAGCACGTTCCTGTTCGAGGGCGTGAACGAAGGCAGCGACGACGAATGGTTGGCGTCGTTGGAGTGACGAAGTCGCCGTAGGAGCGGCGTGAGCCGCGATGAATCATCGGCTGCGATGGAGTTTCCGTCGTAGTCGAATTGTCGCGGTCGCAGCTCGCGCAGCTCCTACAGGATCTCCGGCCGGTTTCGTTTCCGACTGTAGGAGCTGCGCAAGCTGCGACCGCGAAAACGCAACAACGGCGCAATCACCCTATCCGCACGACACGGCAAGCACCGCTGTTGCTGTTGCTGTTGCCGTTCGCCTTGACGGATCTCCGACCGAAGCCCACGCCCCGCAGCCCCGGAGGGCGTGCGCATGGATGCGCACGCGCGCCATGGGTCAGGATGACCCTTATGGCGCGGCCCCGCGCAACGCTGAGCCCTAGTGGCTCTTGATTCGAAAACAAGGAAAGCGCCTTTCTTTGGTTACTTTCTTTGGCAAGACAAAGAAAGTGACCCGGCCGCTTGCGGACGGAACGCTCTTGATCGCAGCTCGTCATCACCCGCAACAACAACAACAACGACAAAACCACCCCACACTCAACGCATCACCCACCAAACCACCACCACAGCAACCGCCACCATCACCGCCCAAAACATCATCGTCCCATTCCCATCCCCCCGCCCGACCGTAGCCCCCGCCCCCCCTCCCAACCCCCGCCCCTTCCGCGCAACTTCATACTCAACGATCCGCCGCAACGCATCGCCCGTAGCCACCGAATACTTGCGCTCCAACAACTCGCAAGCCGCCCCCCGATCCCCGCCATGCAACAAGGCGACCACATCCGAGGGCAAATGCGCCGGCTGCGACGCCGCCTCGCCGACGCGCGCGCCCTCGCCGCCGGCCGCACCCGACTCGCCCCGCGCATACGCCTCGACCCGCTCCTTCGCGGTCCGAAGATCCACGCCATACGCCTCGCGCACGTGCTTGATCGCCTCGATCAAGCGCCCGCGCCGCACCGCCTCGATCGCTTCCGGCGGCAAGCCTTGCCCGGCCGCGCCCAAATCCCTGCGCGCATACGCCTCGACCCGCTCCTGCGCGGTCCGCAGATCCACGCCATAAATCTCGCGCACATGCTGGATCGCCTCGACCGTCCGCCCGCGCTGCACCGCCTCGATCGCCTCCGGCGGCAAACCATGCCCGGCCGCGCCCGAATGTCCCCGCGCATACGCCTCGACCCGCTCCTTCGCGGTCCGAAGATCCACGCCATAGGCCTCGCGCACGTGCTTGATCGCCTCGATCGGTTGCCCGCGCCGCACCGCCTCGACCGCCTCCGGCGGCAAACCGTCCCCGGCATCGGCAACCGCCGCCGGCCCCGGCGCCGCCATCGCTCCGGCGCCTGCGCGCAAGGCCTCCTCGCGCGCCTCGACCGCGTCCTTGGCCGCCTTCAGCGACGCGCCCGGATTCGCATCCAACACCTCGCGAACCGCTTCGATCTTGCGCCGACTGCGAATCAGCGCATCCGCCTGTTGCGGAACGAACAACTCCGATGCTTCATCCGACGCCATCACCGCGCTCCTTGCACTCGATACGACCGCCCCAGCCTAGCCGCGCATCACCGCGACGACCACGCCAAGCGCGCTCCGAACCCCAACATCATCGTGCCGATCGCCCCGTCCAGCGCCCGCGCCACCTTGCTGCTGCGCATCGTCCCGGCCATCCGCGCCGAGGCCAGCGCCAGAACCGTCAGCCACACCGCGCCGATGGCGTAGTGCAGGCCGATCATCAGCATCGAATCGCGCGCCATATGCGGACCCGGCGCCAGGAACTGCGGCAGGAACGCGAGATAGAACATCGCGATCTTCGGATTGAGCGCGTTGGTCAGCGCGCCCTGCGCGAACGCGCGCCACAGCCCGGTCGCGGGCGCGGCCAAGGCCGCCGCCGGCGCCTCGGCGCGCGGCTTCAGCGCCGAGCGCAGCGCCTTGACGCCCAGATACGCCAGATACAGCGCGCCGAGCATCTTCACCGTCCAGAACGCCTGCGGCGAATACATCAACAACTGGGTCACGCCGAACGCGAACAACGCCACATGGAACAGCCCGCCGCTGGTGGTGCCGGCCGCCGCGGCGAGGCCGCGGCGCGCGCCGCCGGCGAGCGAGTTGCCGATCACCAGGAAGGTGTCGGGGCCGGGCATCAGCGTGAGCATCAGCGCGGCGACGGAGAAAGCGAGCCACTGGGTTTCCATGAGCGGGTCCGGGAAAAAGTTGGAAGGAAACAGCACTGCTGAAACGAACCGCCTCGACACGAAGCCGCATGCGCCGAAGCGACACGAAACCTCGGTCTGCACTCTGACTCGACCGGATCGCGGAGAAAACCCCGCCGCGATCCGACACCCGCTGAAACTCGAACAGCAACCGGCACCGTCCCGACTTCTACGAATGCTCCATCGGCGGAACCGCCCGCGCCACGACACGGCAAACGACGCACGCACCGACACCGCGCCGACCGCCCTGCCGCCCTACTGCAAAAGCCGACCGCCCGCCCCAAAACGAAAAACGCCGGCGCGAGGCCGGCGTTTTTCAGGACCGCGAAGCCGCAGCTTACGCCGCCGACTTCCACTGGCCCAGCGCGGCCAGGCCGTTGGCCTTGGCGCGCTCGTACACGGTCTGCTGAGCCTTGGCGTAGTTGGCGACCAGATCCTGCGACCACAGCTTCAGCGCCGCCGACTGCATCGCGCGGCCGTAGGAGAACGACAGCGGCCACGGGTTCGGGCCCATCTGGTTCATCGCGTTGAGGTGCGCGGTGGCGGCCTCGTCGGACTGGCCGCCGGACAGGAACACGATGCCCGGCAGGGTCGCCGGCACGGTCGACTTCAGGCACTGCAGGGTCGCCGCGGCGACTTCCTCGACGCTGGCCTGCTCGGCGGCGGTGGTGCCCGGCACGACCATCGAGGCCTTAAGGATGGTGCCTTCCAGCAGCACGCTGTGCTCGTACAGCGCGCCGAACAGCGAGCGCAGGGTGACTTCGGTGACTTCGAAGCAGGTGTCGATGTCGTGGCTGCCGTCCATGATGACTTCCGGCTCGACCATCGGCACCAGGCCCTGCTCCTGGCACAGCGCGGCGTAGCGCGCCAGCGCGTGGCTGTTGGCTTCGATGCAGGTGCCCGACGGGATGTCGTCGCTGATGTTGATGACCGCGCGCCACTTGGCGAAGCGGGCGCCGAGCTTGTAGTACTCCTCCAGGCGCGCGCGCAGGCCGTCGAGGCCTTCGGTGACCACTTCGCCCGGGAAGCCGGCCAGCGGCTGCGGGCCCTTGTCGACCTTGATGCCCGGGATGATGCCGTGGTCGGCCATGTGCTTGGCGAACGGCACGCCGGCCTTGGTCGACTGGCGCAGGGTTTCGTCGAACAGGATCGCGCCGGAGATGTATTCGTTGAGCTTCGGCGTGGCCAGCAGCAGCTCGCGGTAGGCGCGGCGATTCTCTTCGGTGTTCTCGATGCCCACGCCGGCGAAACGCTTGGCGATGGTGGTCGTCGACTCGTCGATCGCGATGATGCCCTTGCCCGCGGCGACCATGGCCTGGGCGGTTTCGGCAAGCTGTTCGATGCTCATGGAGATCCTGCGGCAGCGGTGGGAAGCCCGCGATTATAGCCGCTGACGGTGAACCTTGCCCCTTGGCCCGCCTTCCGAATCAGGTACTTGCGCCCAGTTTTGGCGGTAACCGTTTTCAAACGGCGGCGGCATCGATAGCAACC
The DNA here is from genome assembly GCF_018847975.1 of Lysobacter sp. K5869. Classification (NCBI taxonomy): domain Bacteria; kingdom Pseudomonadati; phylum Pseudomonadota; class Gammaproteobacteria; order Lysobacterales; family Lysobacteraceae; genus Lysobacter; species Lysobacter sp. K5869. The sequence continues at coordinate 5,797,567 of NZ_CP072597.1, forward strand.
GGCGCGGGTGCGGACGCCGGCCGCCCGTTCAGTCGATCGCCGGCCGGCGCTGCGCGGATCGCCTCGCTCCGACCCGACCGCGCGATGCGCGGCGGTGCCGGCGGGGCGCGCGCTCGACCGTCGCGCGCGCGCCGCCGAACGGACCGCCCGCGCGATTGCGCCCGCAAGCCGCAACGCCTAGCCTGCGCTCCCGGATTTTTCACGCTAAGGACTGCGCCATGCCGTTGCCCGCTCGCCCCCTGCTCCAGCTCGCCCTGCTCGCCGCCGCCGGCTTCGCCTCCAGCGCCCACGCCGACGCCGAATACGACGCCGCGCTGGCCGCGTGCAAGGCCGTGCCGAAGTCGGGCACGCGCTACGTCGCGGTCACCGGCGCCTTCATGCGCCCGGTGCCGCGCGCCGACGGCGGGCTGGTCGCGCGCATTCCCATCGCCGAGCCGGTCAAGATCGAATGCGAGCGCGACGGCTGGGTGCGCGCCAGCGCCGAGCAACCCTCGCCGTCGGTCGGCTGGATCCGCGCCGACCTGCTGCAGGCCAAGCCGCCGACGCTGGCCTCGCTCAACGCCGACTACGCCGCGGCCGCGCCGGACCAGCGCAAGACCGTGGCCGAGCGCATTGTCGCGCTGACACCGTATCAGGCGCGCGGCCATCAACTGCTGATCGACGCGCTGACCGCCTCCGGCGACGCCGAGGGCGCGCGCAAGGCCGCGGCGATCCGCGACCGCCTGCTCGACCCCAAGCCCGAGCGCCTGAGCGGCGAGCCCAAGCTGCTGTTCGTGATCGACCGCGGCTACGCCGCCCCGATCGCGCGCATCGGCGACGACGGCCGTTATCAGGAAGCCGGTGACAGCGCCCGCTATTTCCCGCCGCTGCGCGGCCTGCACTACTTCCGCAACGGCGGCGCCGACGGCGTCGCGCAAGTGCTCGACCAGCCGCTGTCCGACGTCAGCGGCGAAGCCTTGGTGCGGATCGCGCCGGCCACCGCGCGCAGCGACGACGCCCGCGGCCTGGCCGCCAACTTCCCCGCCACCGCCGCCAAGCCCGCCGTCGCCGCGGTGCCCGCGGCCGCGCGCAAGGCCGCCGAGGAAGCGCTGCGTGCGGGCCTGCGCCAGCAGAAAGTCGAGCGCGCGCAGATCGAGCGCGCGCTCAAGGCCAAGCCCGATCACGAGCGCGACCTGGGCCTGGAGATCCACAGCTTCGAGGCCGGCGGCGCCGGCCCGGTGACCGTCGCGACCGTGATCTGGAACCTGCCCCCGGCCGGCCCGGACATGAGCGACACCAGCGTCGCCGCGACCGCGATCGTCGAAGGCGACGGCAAGGGCGGTTACCGCGTGGTCGGCAGCCAAAACGCGTCCAACGCCGGCGACGGGCTGGAAACCCCGCGCTTCTTCGACCGCCTCGACCTCGACGGCGACAGCGTGCCGGAGCTGATCTTTCAGGTCGGCCAGTACGAAGGCGTGAGCTATCAGATCTGGACGCGCAAGAGCGGCCAGTGGAAGTCGGTGTACCAGGGCGGCTACGTCGGCGTCTGAGCGCCGGCGACCCGCGCGATCGATCCACCGGGGTAGGAGCGGCGTAAGCCGCGATCCCCGCAGCGGTTCGCGCAAGCGCCGCCTCCCGAAGCCCGCCTTCCCAAGAAGCGGGCCTTCCCGCCCCGCGCACCGCGGCGAATCCCCCTCTGTAGGAGCGGCGCGAGCCGCGACCGCGACAACGCAGCTACGACGCAACTTTCGTCGTGATTGCGTTGTCGCGGTCGCGGCTCGCGCCGCTCCTACAGTCGGGTGCCGACGCTGCGCGTTACAGCTCGCCCAATCCCTCGGCCGCGCCGCCCTCGCCCACCTGCAGCAGCCGCAAGGTATTCGTCGCGCCGTGCTGCTCCATCGTGTCGCCGCTGGTGAAGATCACCCGCTCCGCCACGCCGAGCATGCCCGAGTCGAACAACTGCTTGACCACGTTGCGCGCGGCGTCGCGCGAGGCCATGCCGCGGCTGTCGAAGTCGATGGGGTACACGTCGCGCATCAGCGCCATGCGCCGGCGCGCGCCGGCGTGGCGCGAGAAGGCGTAGATCGGCGCGTTCGAGCGGAAGCGCGAGAGAAAACGCACGGTGCCGCCGGATTCGGTCATCGCCACGATCGCGCGCACGCCGATGTGTTCGGACAGGAACATCGCCGCCATGGCGATGGCCTGATCGGCGCGCTCGAGGTTGCGCGGCGCGGCCTCGAAGTCGGTGTCGTGGTCGAACTGGCGCTCGGCGCCGAGGCAGATGCGCGACATCGCCTCCACCGCCTTGACCGGGTAACGGCCGGCGGCCGATTCCTGCGACAGCATCACCGCGTCGGTGCCGTCGATGACGGCGTTGGCGACGTCGAGCACTTCGGCGCGGGTCGGGATCGGGTTGTCGACCATCGACTGCAGCATCTGCGTCGCGGTGATCACCACGCGGTTGCGCGCCAGCGATTCGCGGATGATCTTCTTCTGCAGGCCCGGCAGTTCGGCGTCGCCGATCTCCACGCCCAGATCGCCGCGCGCGACCATGACCACGTCGCTGGCGTCGACGATCTCGGCCAGATTCTCGATCGCCTCGGCGCGCTCGATCTTCGACACCAGCGCCGCGTCGCTGCCGGCTTCGCGGGCGATGCGGCGGGCGTCGTTCATGTCCTGGGCGTTGCGGCAGAACGAGACGGCGATGAAGTCCACGCCGATCTGCGCGGCCACGCCGATCAATTCCTTGTCGCGCTCGGTCAACGCGCCCAGCGACAGGCCGCCGCCGAGCTTGTTGAGGCCTTTGCGGTCCGACAGCGCGCCGTCGTTGAGCACGGTGGTGACGATGCGGTCGCCGTCGACCGCGCCTACGCGCAGTTGCAGCAGGCCGTCGTCGAGCAGCAGCACATCGCCTGGAGCGACGTCGCCCGGCAGGCCGAGGTAGCTCACGCCGACTTCGCGCAGATTGCCCGGCGGCGGATTTTCCGCGGCGATCAGGTCGAAGCGGTCGCCGGCCTTGAGCAGCACGCGGCCCTCGGCGAAACGCTCGATGCGGATCTTCGGCCCCGGCAGGTCGGCGAGGATGCCGACTTCCACGCCGACCCGCTGCGCGGCCTCGCGCACGGCCTGGGCGCGGGCGACTTGCGAGGACGGATCGCCATGAGAGAAATTCAGGCGGACTACGTCGACGCCGGCCTTGAGCAGGGCGTCGAGCACGCCCGGCGGGTCGGTGGCCGGGCCGAGCGTGGCGAGGATCTTGGTGCGTCGCGGGCTGTGAGACTGAGACATGGCGGACTCTCTGGACTGCCGGCCACGCTAGCATAGCTTGGGCGCATTGCGCGGCCTTGGCCGTGCTATGGGCGACACGTTCGCACGACCTCGACGCTGCAACGTCCGTGCAATCATCGGCGCGGAAGTCCGGGCCCGTCCTCACGTACCGCACCGCATCGTCGCCGCGCAGCCACCGACTCATCCTCCACTTCTTCCGTATCGGAACTCCCATGTCGTCACCGCTTTCGCCGCGCAGTCAGGCCATCTCCGATTTCATCTCCGCCCTCGACGGCTTTCCCGAGCTGCAAGGCCCGCGCGTGCGCCTGCGCGGCCCGCGCGAGAGCGACGACGCGGCGCTGTTCGCGATCTTCGGCGACGAACGCGTCGCCCGCTATTGGAGCCGCCCGCCGATGCAAGACATCGGCGAAGCGCAAGAGCGCATCGCCCAGATCCTCGCCAGCGCGGCCGAACGCAAGCTCATCAACTGGGCCATCGCCGACGAGAACGACGCCCTGGTCGGCACCTGCACCTTGTTCCGCTTCGACCCCGCGCACCGCCGCGCCGAGATCGGCTACGCCCTCAATCCCGCCCACTGGGGCCGCGGCCTGGCCAGCGAAGCGGTGCGGCTGGCGCTGGATTGGGCGGTCGACGCGGCCGGCTTCCACCGCATCGACGCCAGCATCGATCCCGACAACCTGCCCTCGCGCGCGCTGCTGCACCGCCTGGGGTTCGTGACCGAAGGCGTGCTGCGCGAAAGCTTTTTCGTCGGCGACAAGGTCACCGACAGCGAGCTTTTGGGCTTGCTCGCGGCCGATTGGCTGAAGCTGCGCGAAAACGCGGCGGCGACGGCGCGCTGAGAACGCGGCAACGCGGGATCGCCGGAGCCCGCGCGTTTGCGCGGGCCCCGGCGCAATCTCAGCCGTGCCAATGCGAGCAACGGATGACCTCGCAAAAATTGCCGCGCCGGAACTGCGGATCCTTATCGGCCAGCACATCGGCCTTGACGTTGCCGAAGGTGGTCTGCGGCTTGTGCCGGATGCCGTCGTAGAACGCCTGCAGGATGTCCTCCTTGAACTTCGGCGTGCGCGGGAACGCGCGCACGACCGCCTCGCGCTCGGCTTGCGGGTAGCGCTCGTAGGCCAGCCCGAGCACGTCCATCTCCACGCCGGCGGTGACCAGGGCCACGACCGGGTGCATGTGCTGGGGAATCCCCGGCGTCGTATGCAGCGCGATCGCGGTCCACACGGTGTAGGCGTCCTGCTCGCCGATGCCGTGGGCGAGCAGGAAATCGCGCGCGGCATGCGCGCCGTCGACCTCGAAGCGCTCATCGGCGCTGCTGTAGCTCGGCATCAGGCCGACGTCGTGGAACATCGCGCCAGCGTAGAGCAGTTCGCGGTCGAACTTCAGGCCCTCGCGCAAACCGGCGAGCGCGCCGAACTGGTAGACGCGGCTGGAATGGTTGAACAGCAGTTCGGTTTCGGTATCGCGGACGAACTCGGTGATCGCGCGCGCCAGCGCGCTGTCGGGAACCGCGGCGGCGGCGGGAAGGACGGACATGGCGGGAATCCTGCGACTGGGGATTCCAGCTTAGGAACGCCTCCGCCCGTCCTCAATTCGCGCAATACTTAAATTTAGGACAAACCCGGACGAAGCGGACGCCGATGCGCGCGAAGACCAAAACCGTGGCGATGCTGGCCCTGCCCGGCGTCCAGTTGCTCGACGTGTCCGGGCCGCTGGACGTGTTCGCCGAAGCCAACGCGCAGGCCGGGCGCGAGGTCTATCGACTGTGGATCGTGGCCGCGCAGGCCGGCCCGCTCGCGAGTTCCTCGGGCGCGCGCTTGCTGCCCGACCGGGTGATCGGCCGCGATGCCGACGAGCCCATCGACACGCTGCTCGTCGCCGGCCGCCCCAACGCCGCGGAACTGCCGTCCGACCGCCGCCTGATCGACTGGCTGCGCCTGCGCGCGCCGAAGACGCGCCGTTACGGTTCGGTGTGCAGCGGCGCGTTCCTGCTCGCCGCGGCCGGCTTGCTCGACGGCCGCCGCGCGACCACGCATTGGGCGGTGGCCGCGCAGCTCGCGCAGCGCTTTCCGCGCGTCGCAGTCGAAGCCGACGCGATCCAAGTGCGCGACGGCCCGGTGCGCACCGCCGCCGGCGTCACCGCCGGGCTCGATCTGGCCTTGGCCTTGGTCGAAGAAGATCTCGGCCGCGACCTCGCCATGCGCGTGGCCAGCCAGTTGGTGATGTTCTTCAAGCGGCCCGGCGGGCAACTGCAGTTCAGCCGCGGCGGCGACGCGGTGCCGGCCGGGCGCGCGGCATTGCAGGAGTTGCAGCGCTGGATCGCGGCGCATCCCGCGCTCGATCACAGCGTGGCGCGGCTGGCCGAACGCATGGGCTTGAGTCCGCGGCATTTCTCGCGCTTGTTCCGCGCCGAAGTCGGGGTGTCGCCGGCGTCGTGGGTCGAGCAGGCGCGCGTCGGCGCGGCGCGGCAGCGGCTGGAACAAGGGCGCGAGGCGCCCAAGCAAGTCGCCGCGCACTGCGGCTTCTCCGATGCCGACGCCTTGCGGCGCGCGTTCGCGCGGCAGGTCGGAGTGACGCCGGCGGACTACCGCAAGCGCTTCGCGGGCGGCGCGGCGTAAGCGCGCGCCGAGCGAAACCGGCGCGGCGCCGACCGGCGAAATCGTGGGAGGAGCTTCGCTCCGACGCGCTCGTTCCCGCCTTCGCGGCTCGGGACCGAAGCATCGGGACCGAAGCCCCTCCCATCGCGCCGGTCCCTTGGCGGTCCGCTCCTGGCCCCTCCCCAAAACGACAAGGTCGCGCCGCGCGCCGGCGCCGCGATCACGGGCTCGCGGCGGGCGCGCGGCAGCGAAACGGTCAGTCGCAGACCCAGGTCGTGCGCTCGTAACGTTCGGTGGTGATGCCCCATTGCAGATACTGCCCGCTGCATTGCGCGGAGGCCCCGCCGACGAGTTCGCCGGCGGCGTCGTAATACCGGATCGTGTATCCCTGGTAGGGCGGTGCGGCGTGTACGCCGAGGGCGGCGCCGGCGGCCAGGACCAGGGCGAAGACTGCGAGAGCGGCTTTGCGCATGACTCGAACTCCTTCGATCAGTAGGAAGAAACCGGCCGCACGCGCACCGCCTCGTCGCGGCGATGGCGGGCGCGGCCGGCGGACGGGCTCAGCTTTCGACCGCGCAGCCCTGAGTGAAGCGCTTGTTGCTGCCGCTGGTGTCGCCCCAACGGCCGTCGGCGGCGCCGCAACCGGCGGTCCACTTGCCGATCTGCGCGCCTTCGGCGTTGTAGTAAATCCAGGTGCCCTGCCAGCTGTTGGCGACGGCGGCGAACGACACGGTGCCCGCCAGCGCCACGGCGAAGGCCGCGGCGAAGAATCCGATACGACGCATGCTGTTGCTCTCCCGAGTTCGCGGCGCTCATTCGCCGCGCAAGCAACCTAGCCGAGCGCGGACGCGCCGGGGGAACGCGGCTGTCATGCGCGCTGTCATGCGTTTGTGCAAGCGTGATTGGTTTGGCTTTTGGCCGCGTTGGCGCATGCGCAAAACGCGCGAATGCGGAAGGGGCTCGAATCGCGATGCCGCATTGCGGCATCGGACTCGAGCCCCTTTCCTGTCGCAAAGCTTACAAACAGATCGTCGGCGAATCTTTCCAGCGCCCGGTGGTGACGCCCCACTGGCTGAAGTGCTCGTTGTCGCAATCGTTGACCCAATGGCCGACCACGCGTCCCTGGTCGTCGTAGAAGTCGCGCTCGTAACCCGGCGCCAGCGGCGGATAGCGCGGCAGCGATACGGCGCTGGTCGCCATCAGCGACACCAGCACGCTCAGGGCGGCGGCTTGAAGCATACGGCTCATCGCTCGTTACTCCGGTAGGCGGCCTCCTTGGCCGCCCACCGACGCTAGCACGCGCGTTCGCATCGCCGCGCGCGGCGGCGGCGTGACCGCAATCGCACAACCGCTGCGGCGCGCGCGCCCGGCGACGAACGGGCGGTTGCGCAAAAAAAAAGCGGCCGCGATGCGGCCGCTTCGTTATTTCCACGCTCGCGCGGAACTCAGGCGGCGAGCAATTCCGGCAACTGCGCCGGCGCGGCGGCGATACTCCGCGCACCGGCTTCGCGCAGCTCCTGCTCGCTGCCGAACCCCCACAGCACGCCGACGCCGGCCATGCCGTGCTGGGCCGCGCCTTCGATGTCCATGCGCCGGTCGCCGATCATCACGCACTGCGCCGGCGCCAGGCCGAAGCGGCTCAGCGCTTCGGCGATCAGCTCGACCTTATGGGTCAGACGGCCGTCGTCGGTGCAGCCGACGATGTCCTCGAAGTGCGCGCCGAACGGCAGATGCTGGAGGATCTTGCGCGCGTTGTTCTCGTTCTTGGCGGTGACCACGGCCATGCGGTAACCGGCCGCGCGCAAGCCGTCGAGCAGATCGGCGATGCCGTCGTAGACGCTGTGCTCGGTCCAGCCTTCGCGGCCGTAGCGCTCCAGATACAGCGCCACGGCCTGCTCGACTTTGTCCTCGTCGCCCAGCAGCGGCAGAAAGCTGGTGCGCAGCGCCGGACCGATCCACGCGCGCAGCGCCTGCGCGTCGGGGACCGGATGGCGCATGGTTTCCAAGGCATACGCGATCGAGCGGGTGATGCCGACCGAAGAGTCGATCAGGGTGCCGTCGAGATCGAAGAACAACACCGGTTGCGTCGCGCTCATCGCTCAGCCCGCGCGCTGCTTGAGCGCGGCCACGGCCGGCAGTTCCTTGCCTTCCAGGAATTCCAGGAACGCGCCGCCGCCGGTGGAGATGTAGCTCACCTCCTCGGCGATGCCGTACTTGTCGACCGCCGCGAGCGTGTCGCCGCCGCCGGCGATGGAGAACGCCTTCGACGCGGCGATCGCGCGCGCCAGCACTTCGGTGCCCTTGCCGAACGCGTCGAACTCGAACACGCCGACCGGGCCGTTCCACACCACGGTGCCGGCCTGGGCGATCATTTCGGCGTAGCGCGCGGCGGTGTCCGGGCCGATGTCGAGGATCATGTCGTCCGCGCCCACCGCGTCGACCGCCTTGACCGTGGCCGGCGCGTCGGCGGCGAAGGCCGGGGCGACGACCACGTCGGTCGGCACCGGGATGTCGGCGCCGCGCGCCTTGGCGTCGGCCATGATCTTCTTGGCGGTGTCGATCAGATCGTTCTCGACCAGCGACTTGCCGACGCTGTGGCCCATCGCGGCGATGAAGGTGTTGGCGATGCCGCCGCCGACGATCAGCTGATCGACCTTAGACACCAGCGAGGACAGCAGTTCCAGCTTGGTCGAGACCTTGGAGCCGGCGACGATCGCCAGCAGCGGCCGCGCCGGGTTGTCCAGCGCCTTGGCCAGCGCGTCGAGCTCGGCCATCAGCAGCGGGCCGCCGGCGGCGGTCTTGGCGAAACGGATCGCGCCGTGGGTCGAGGCCTGCGCGCGGTGCGCGGTGCCGAACGCATCCATGACGAACACGTCGCACAGCGCGGCGTATTGCTTCGACAGGGCTTCGTCGTCCTTGCCCTCGCCGACGTTCATGCGGCAATTCTCCAGCAGCACCAACCGGCCCGGCTGGACCTCGACGCCGCCGACCCAATCCTTGATCAGCGGCACCTCGATGCCGAGCAGTTCGGACAGGCGCTTAGCCACCGGCGCGAGCGAATCGGCCTCGCTCCACTGGCCTTCCTTCGGCCGGCCCAGGTGCGAGGTCACCATCACCGCTGCGCCTTTCTCCAGCGCCAGCTTCAGCGTCGGGAGGGCGGCGAGGATGCGCTGCTCGGAGGTGATGCGGCCGTCGTCGATGGGGACATTGAGATCTTCGCGGATCAACACTCGCTTGCCGGCGAGATCTAGGTCGGTCATGCGGACGATGGACACGGGGCCTCCAGGGGCGATGCGGCGGGGATGGGGGGTACGCGGCCGGGCCGCGGCCGGCTCGGGGGCGCGGCTTGGGGTGGCTATTGTCGCGGGCACAGGGGGCGAAATAAACCTCGCGCTGCTGAATGGCCGGCTTTGCTGGCCGCGCGTTGGTCCCCCGCCACAGTCCGCGCGCAATGATCCGTGGCCGATAGCAGGCGAAAATCCAGATCAATCGTGGGGTTCGGGCGTCGCCAAGCGCAGGCTGCGCACCACGATATAACGCGACGGCACCTCATCCGGCACGAATTCAAACGTCCCGGAAACTTCGATTTGTGTTGCTTTCGCCGACGGCTGGGGATACCCGGCCCATACCCGTTTCATGACTTCGTCCACATCGGCGCGACCTTGCAACCTGGCCGGAATGTCGAGCGCCACGACCGATTCCGAGCATCCCTCGTCGTACATCACGGCAGCGTAGTGGCTCGCGCCCCTGATCTTGGCGAGCACATCGACCCGCCGTCCGGAATGCGCTGCGGATTGCGCGATCAGCGCGCAGAGATCGACCCGCGCATCATCCTGCGACACGGGCCGCAGACCGCTGCATGCGCAGAGGCCCGCAACGGCCGCGACCCCAAGGAACCGGCGCGCGCACCGCGTCAACATGCCCCGCCCTGCTGACACCAGTCCTGCACCGATTTCTCCGCCATCTGCTCGACTCGAGCATCGTCGATGCCTTTATACGAAGACCACAGGCGGTAACTGGAGCCGTTGTACTGCATACCGCGATGGACTTGTCCGTGCAAATTGAAGGCGCTGGTCTCCATACTCTTGGCTTGTTCCCGATTCTTCGGCATGCCATTGGCACGCTGCCATAAACCGTGATCGCCTTCGTGGCCCATGATCCCGGCCAACTCGGGCCGGAACTTGTCGGAGCCCGTGCCGCCCGACTGCTCGGAAATCGCCTTGAGCGAGACGTTTATCCTGACAACGCCATTGGTGGTGCGGGTCCCTGCCAGGCGGCTGACATCCCTCACGGTGACCTCTACGCCATTCTTCTTGCCGGCCTCCCCGAACATATCGACGACCTGGGTTAGCCTCGTGCGCTCGCTGGAGCCTTCTGGCAACCCTTCGGCCGCCTGGCGCGCCTTTTGCAACGCGTCTTCGACCGTCGCGCAAGACGGCTTCGACCCAGCGCAAGTGTAGCGGCCGTCCGGATCCACGAACCGATAGGGGTTGTTGTTTGCATACCAATAACGGTTGAAATTGACACCGGATCCGGCTCCCACAACGACCGGGTCGGGCGAAACAAACCGGCCGATCCCCGGATCGTAGTAGCGCTGCTGCATATACCACAGTTGAGTCGATTCATCGCCGACATGTCCGGTATAGCCGGGGCCACTTTGCATGCCCCCTTGCTCTGTCGCTCCGAACGGTTCGTAGATGCGCCATTCGACTACGTTTTGATTCGCGTCGGTTATCGCCATCGGCGAACCCAGCGCATCGGTATGAATGTATTCCACCACGGTCTGCGCGGAAGAATTCAATGAAAAAAGCATTCCTATTGTGATTGCTGCGCTCACTGCCGTCTTCATGCCGAATCCCATGCGATTCTGCGTCACGCAACGATATCGCAATCGACAAACTACGCGACGCGCAGCCCGTCACTGGCCATCTGATGTCGATTACAGCCGGCGCGAACAGCGGTGTTATTAATTCGCCGACGCCTTTCCCGACCGCAACAAACTCATCGCAAACCCCACCACGATCAACGCCCCACCCACCAACACCGCCCACAACAGCCACGAACGCCAATCGCGCACCGGCTCCGGCGCCGCCAACGCCGCGGCGCCGGCCAAGTCGCTGGCCGCGCCCAAGGTCGCATCGGCCGGCCGCCATTCCGCGCCGCGCGAACCGCGCAGCGCTTCGACCAGTTGCGCCAACGGCGAATCCGCGCGCGCGGCGCGGCCGCTGCCGGCCACCAAGGCATACGGCGCTTGGCCTTGGGCCAAAAACACCGCCACTTCCGGCCGATAGCCCAAACGCAACACCGGCTCGCCCGGCACCGCGCCGCTCGCGCGCAAGCGCCACAAGCGGTCGCGCGTGGTTCCGGCGAGCTGTCGCGCGGCGGAACGGTCGCCCGCGCCCTGCCCCGCCACCGCATACGCCATCCACGGCCCGGCCTGCGCCTGCCAGCCGTCGTCTTCGCTGTCGCGGCTGTCCAGGCGCCATTGCAGCGCGTGGTTGCCGGGCAGCGCGACGTCGGCCTGTTGGATCGGGAAACGTCCGTCGAGGCGATACTCGAACGCGACGCTGCCGTCCTTGAGCTCGACCCGCGCGCCCTTGAGTTCGCGCCATTGCAGCGGCGCGGCGGCCGCGCCCGCGGCCAGCTCGGCTTCGACCGCGACGATCTTCGCCGCGCGCTGCGGATCGTTCGGCGTCAAACGCAGATAGCGCGCCTGTTCGCCGACCGCGTCGAACGCGATGCGGCGCTGTTGCAAGCGACGCCCGCCCTGCTCCAGATCGACCAGTCGGCCGCTGCTGCCGACGCTGCGCCAATGATCGAGATCGTCGCTGGCTTCGACCGAGTACGCCGCGTCCAGCGCCGCGCCCGGCGTCCATTGCAGTTGCAGCGCCTGGATCGGCCCGCGCAGCGCGCTGGCGTCGATCAGCAGCGCGGTCTGCGGCAGCTTCGCCGCGTCGCCGGCGGTGCTGCGCGCTTCGACCCGGCGCAGGCGGCCGTCGGTTTCCACTTCGCTGATCAGCTCCCACCCCTGCGCCGCGCCCGACGCCGCGGCCGGCAGCGGGAACCACGGCAGCGATGCGCGCTGCGGCGCGCGCGCCAGCGGCTGTTCGGGCGCGAACACTTCGGTGGGCACGCTGGCGCCGCTGGCGTCGATCACGTCGAGGTCGCGCAACTGCGCGCTTTGCGCTTGCGCGTACACGGCCGGATCGAGCACGACGCGGTAGGCGCCGCCGTCCTCGCGGCTCAGTTGCAGCGGCCATTGCCGCGCGTAGTCCTGACGCGGCGCGGCCGTCAGCGGCAGGGCCAAAGTCAGCAGGGCGAGAGCGAGAAAGCGAGGCTTCATGCGGAGGCGTCCTGCGCGCGGCGTTCGTCGGAGTCGGAGTCGGAGTCGGGATCGTGTTCGGCGAGCGCCTCGCGCGCCGGCGGCGCCGGCGCGAAGTAACCCACCAGCGTGCACAACAAACCGTAGGCGATGAACGAGGCGATGCCGAGCAGATTGCCCAGATGGCTGCGGTCGACGAACACCAGCTTCGCCAGCACCACGCCCATCAGCACCGCGCCGGCCAGCCACAGCCCGCGTTGGCCGCGGCGCGAGCCGGCGATCCAGCCGGCCACGCCGAGCACGCTCCACACCACGGTCAGGCTGGTCTGTACCAGGCTGGCAGAGAACATCGACGGCCCCCAACTGGTGCCGCCCCAGAAGTGCGCGCTACGCAGCACTTCCACGGTGATCAGCACGAAGCCCGCCAAGGCCAGCAGCGGCACGCGGCGCTGGCGCAGCGGCGCGCCCACCAGCGGCGAGCCCAGCCACGCGCCCAACAGCAGCAGCGTCGCCCACTGCGCCAAGCTCAAGGGATTGAGCAGCGGCAGCCACATCAGCGGACGCGGATCGCCGTCGGCGCTCAGATACACCGCCACCGCCAGCGTCAGCACCACGACGAAGGACGCGGTCGCGCCGGCGCGCCATTGCGCGAAGCGCTGCGCCACCGGCGCGCCGATCCACTGCGGCCGCCACAAGCAAGCCGCAGCGATCGCCAAGGCCGGCAGCATCACCGCCGCCGCGATCCAGCCCAAGCCGAAGGCCTCGCCGCGGTCGAGCCAGATGCCCAGGCTCATGCCCAGCGCCACGGCCCACGACCACAACCAGCCCAGATGCGCGAACGCCAGTTCGCCCTGCGCGCGCTCGCGCAACGCCGACAGGCTGCGCCAGCCCAGCGCCGCGTACGCCGCCCAGGCCAGCCAGCCCCAATCGCGCAGCGGCCACTGGTGGTCGGCGATCTGGCCGAGCGCGAACAGCAGCGCCGCGCCCATCGCCAGCATCGCGGTCGCCGACAGCGCCTTCCACGTATGACGGGCGTAGGCTTCCGCGGCGAGCCAGCCGGTCGCGGCCACCAGCACCAGCCCCGCATCGATGCGCGAACCGTCGCCGACGAAATCGACGATCTGGCTGACGAACGCGCCCAGCCACCAGGCCAGACCCCACAGGTAATAGAGCGCCGCCAGCGCCTTGACCTCGACGCTGCGCCGGTAGCTCGCCGCGCTGGCCAAGCCCGCCAGCGCGATCAACAGCGCGCCGGCGAAGTTGGCGTTGAGCAGCGGCTGCTGCGCCTCCCACACGGTGTCGCTGGCGCCGATGGCGAACGCCATCGCCGCGGCCACTTGCAAGCCCGCGCCGGTCAGCTGCGGCAGCAAGCGCTGCTGGCGCAAGCCCAGCCACGCCAGCGCCGCACCTTCCAGCGCGAACACGCAGGCGGTGGCTTCCGCGGCCAGCGCCAGCGGCACCGCCAAGGTCGCGAAGCCGACCGCGAGCAACGCGTACGGCGTGCTCAGCGCAAGGAAGCGCCGGTCGCGGCGCAGCCACCACGCCAACGCGGCGTACAGCGCGCCCAGGCCGAGCGCACAGAACGCCAGCGGCATGCGCGCGCCTTCGAGCAAGCCGGCTTGCAAGGCGAAAGCGACCAGCGGCGTGCCGAACACCAGACAGCCGTCGATCAGATCGCGCCGGCCGGCGGCGCGGCGGCGCGCGTACAGCACCGGGATCAGCAGATAGAAGGCGAAGAACAGCAGCAGGAACGGTTCGGTGGTCGAGTAGTGCTCCGGCCGGTACTTGAGCACGCCCCACACCGTGCCGATGCCCCAGGTGAAGGCGAAGCCCAGCAAGTTCAGCGCGCGCCACGGCCGCCACCAAGCGATGGCGAAGATGCCCGCGTTGAGCACGGCGTAGTAACCGAACAGCGCGACGTGGCTGCCCGAACCGGTGGACAGCCAGATCGGCGCGAGGAAGCCGGCGAGGATCGCGAACACCGCCAGCGCCAGCGCGTTCTGCTTCACCGACAGCACGCCGGTGCCGGCCACCAGCACCACGCTCAATGCGAACGCGGCGCCGGCCGGGATCATGCCGTAGAGCTTGAACGCGGCGAACACCACCAACAGCAGCACGCCGATCGCGCCGCCTTGCAGGCTCAGCGCGAAGATCCGCTTGCGTTCGCGCTGGCGCCAGCCGAACACCAGCCCGGCCATCGCGGCGAAGGCGACGCCGGCGAGGCGCAGTTCGACCGGCACCCGCACCCAGCCTTGGTCGCTGGCGTACTTGAGCAGCGCGGCGACGCCGGCGAGCAACACCAGCATGCCGACCTTGACCGGCACGTTGCCCTCGGTGAACCAGCGCCGCAGCCAGCGCGCGCCGACGGTGAAGATGTCCGGCGGCGGCGGCGGAACGGCCGGCGCGCGCGGGCGCGGCGGCGGCGCGGGCTGGGCCGGCGCGGCGGCGGCGGGCAGCGCCGGCGGCTGCGCGGGGCGCGGGGCGGGCGGTTCGGGCGGCGTCGCGCCGGAGGGAAGCGGCGGCGGCGATGCGGATGGAATCGGTGCGGCGGATGGCGCCACGGGTTTCGCGGCCAGCGACGGCGCGGCGGCCTGCGCCGCGGCGTCCGCCTGCGCGCGCGCCGCGACCTCGCGCGCGGCGCGCTTGATCCGGTCGTCCAGGGTCTCCTCGCTGCCCGCCGGTTCGGCCAATTCGCTCAGGCGCTCGACTTCGCGCTCCAGCCCGCGCACCCGCCCGCGCAGAGACGCGAGCTGGACCAGCGCCACCACCAGCAGCACCGGCACCGCCAACACGACGAGCACGAGCAAGACAATCAGCGATTCCATCACGGTTTCCCCTATCCTTATGCGGGGCACGTTACACCAAGCGCGGCACGCTGCGGGGGTGTCCTTCACCCCATGCAGATCTTGCTGACTCACCACATATCGCGTTGACGAAATCGACGAACCCCACTATGTTGTGTCCGTCGGTGCCGGTCGAGAGACCGGCTGAAAAGGGAAGCCGGTAGGGAAGCGGCCGCGGAACATCGCGGCGGCCTCCGAAGCCGGCGCTGCCCCGCAGCGGTATGGGAAACGAACGGGTCATGGCACTGGGCGCGGCTAGCGTCTGGGAAGCGGCCCGTAAGGAACCGGAGGCCCCAGAGCGCAGAACGGTGAGAAGTGGACGGGCGAGTCGTCGCCTACTGCTCACCGCTCTGCGCTCTTTAGTCTCCGCCGGTCCCGAGCCCGAAGACCTGCCGACAGCCGCGCGTCGCACAACCGCGCGGTCCCGGCCCAATGGAGTCTTCGGGGGAAGACCGGCCGGTGTCGCGGCACGACGGAGCCACCGTCGCGTCCGACCGCTTCGGCGCCATGCGCGGAGCGGCACGTGCCCGGAACGGTCCGGCGCGCGCGACACCCAGCCAGCGCTCCGATGCTCCGCGCCCGCGGGGGCGCGGCCGTGCCGTTCGCGACGCCGCCCTGCGGCCCGTCGCCGATGGCGCGTCCGTGTTCTCCGCACCGTGCACCCACGCCCCGGAGCAATGCCATGACCACTCTCGCAACCGATCCGTCCGTCGCCCCCGCCGCGGACGCCGCCACCGTCCCCGCGTCCCCGTCCGCGCGCGCCGCGCAGGACGCCCCCGGCTTCGCCCTGACCCCGCCGGCCGCCAACCTCACCATGAGCGTGACCAAGCGCAGCGGCCGCCGCGAACCGGTCGACCTCAACAAGATCGTGCGCGCGGTGACCCGCTGCGCCGAAGGCTTGTACTCGGTCGATCCGATGCGCGTGTCCACCCGCACCATCTCCGGCCTGTACGATGGCGCGACCACGCGCGAACTCGACGAGCTGTCGATCCGCACCGCCGCGCTGCTGACCGCCGAGGAACCCGAGTACGGCCGCCTCGCCGCGCGCCTGCTCGCCGGGGTGATCGAGAAGGAAGTCGCCGGGATCGAAATCCACGCGTTCTCGCAGTCGGTCCAGCGCGGCTTCGACCTGGGCCTGATCAACCAGCGCCTGCTCGACTTCGTCCAGGCCAACGCGCGCAAGCTCAACGACGCGATCGACCGCAACCTCGACGCCAAGTTCGACTACTTCGGCCTGCGCACGCTGTACGACCGCTACCTGCTGCGCCACCCGACCGCGCGCACCGTCATCGAGACCCCGCAGCAGTTCTTCCTGCGCATCGCCTGCGCGCTGAGCGAGGACGTGGCCGACGCGTTGGCGCTGTACCGGCGCATGGCCCAGCTCGATTACATCCCGTCCTCGCCGACCCTGTTCAACTCCGGCACCACCCACGAGCAGCTGTCGAGCTGCTTCCTGCTGGATTCGCCGGAAGATTCGCTGGAAGCGATCTACAAGCGCTACATGGACGTGGCCAAGCTGAGCAAGTTCAGCGGCGGCATCGGCCTGAGCTACACCCGCATCCGCGCGCGCGGCTCGCTGATCCGTTCCACCAACGGCCTGAGCAACGGCATCGTGCCGTGGCTGAAGACGCTCGACGCCTCGGTCGCCGCGGTCAACCAGGGCGGCAAGCGCAAGGGCGCGGCCTGCGTGTACCTGGAGCCGTGGCACGCCGACATCGAAGAGTTCCTGGAACTGCGCGACAACACCGGCGACGAGGCGCGCCGCACCCACAACCTCAACCTCGCCAACTGGATTCCCGACGAATTCATGCGCCGGGTCGAGGCCGACGCGGAGTGGTCGCTGTTCGACCCGGCCAAGGTGCCGCAGCTGACCGACCTGTGGGGCGAGTCGTTCGAACGCGCCTACCACGCCGCCGAAGCCGCCGGCCTCGCCGTCAAGAAGGTCAAGGCGCGCGACATCTACGCGCGGATGATGCGCACCCTGGCCCAGACCGGCAACGGCTGGATGAACTTCAAGGACAAGTCCAACCGCGCCTGCAACCAGACCCTGCGCGACGGCAACGTGGTGCACCTGTCCAACCTGTGCACCGAAATCCTGGAAGTGACCTCGCAGGACGAGACCGCGGTGTGCAACCTCGGCTCGATCAACCTCTCGCACCACGTCGAGATGTTCGAAGACGGCAAGGGCGCGTTCGATTTCGAGAAACTGGCCGAAACCGTGCGTCTGGCCGTGCGCCAGCTCGACCGCGTGATCGACCTGAACTTCTACCCGATCGAAACCGCGCGCCGCGCCAACCTGCGCTGGCGTCCGGTCGGCCTGGGCGCGATGGGCCTGCAGGACGTGTTCTTCAAGCTGCGCCTGCCGTTCGATTCCGAGCCCGCGCGCAAGCTCGGCCGCGAGATCGCCGAAGCCATCTACTTCCACGCCCTGTCGGCGTCGAACGAACTGGCGATGGAGCACGGCAAGCACCCGTCCTTCGACGACACCCGCGCCAGCGGCGGCGAACTGCAGTTCGAAGCCTGGGGCATGGAGCCCTCGCAGCCGGAGCGTTGGACCGAACTGCGCGCGCGGATCAAGCAGCACGGCCTGCGCAACTCGCTGCTGGTGGCGATCGCCCCGACCGCGACCATCGCCTCCATCGCCGGTTGCTACGAGTGCATCGAGCCGCAGGTGTCGAACCTGTTCAAGCGCGAGACCCTCTCGGGCGACTTCCTGGTGGTCAACAAGTACCTGGTCGAGGAGCTCAAGAAGCTCGGCCTGTGGACCCCGGAGATGCGCGACCGGATCAAGATGGCCGAAGGCTCGATCCAGGGCGTCGCCGAGATCCCCGAATCGCTGCGTCAGGTCTACCGCACCGCGTGGGAACTGCCGATGCGCTCGCTGATCGACATGGCCGCCGACCGCGGCGCCTTCATCGACCAGAGCCAGTCGCTGAACCTCTTCATCGAGAGCCCGAACATCGGCCAGCTCAGCTCGATGTACATGTACGCGTGGAAGAAGGGCCTGAAGACCACGTATTACCTGCGCTCGCGTCCGGCGACCAAGATCGCCAAGACCACGGTCAGCGCGCCGGCCGCCGCGCCGGTGGCGCCGAAGCCGGAATATTCCGAGAGCGACGCGATCGCGTGCTCGCTGGAAAATCCGGAAGCCTGCGAAGCCTGCCAGTAACTCGCCGCAAAGCCCCTCTCCCGCCCGCGGGAGAGGGGTTGGGGTGAGGGCCGCCACGCCCCACCGCCCTCATCCGCCCTTCGGGCACCTTCTTCCGCGCACGGGAGAAGGAAAAGCATCAAGGAAACACCTATGTCCATCGCCCCGCCCCGCCTGCTCGACCCCGGTTTCGATCTCACCCTGCGCCCGATGCGCTACGCGCAGTTCTACGAGATGTACCGCGACGCCATCCGCAACACCTGGACCGTCGAGGAAGTGGATTTCTCCCAGGACGTCAACGACCTCAAGCACAAGTTCGGTCCGGCCGAGCGGCATCTGGTCGAGCGTCTGGTCGCGTTCTTCGCCACCGGCGACAGCATCGTCGCCAACAATCTGGTGTTGAACCTCTACCAGCACATCAACGCGCCGGAAGCGCGCATGTACCTGTCGCGCCAGCTGTACGAAGAAGCGCTGCACGTGCAGTTCTACCTGACCCTGCTCGACACCTACCTGCCCGACCCGAACGAACGCGCCAAAGCCTTCGACGCGGTCGAGAACATTCCCTCGATCCGCGCCAAGGCCGAGTTCTGCTTCCGCTGGATCGACTCGATCCAGGACGTGAAGCGGGTCGAGACGCGCGAGCAGCGCCGCCAGTTCCTGCTCAACCTGATCTGCTTCGCCGGCTGCATCGAAGGCTTGTTCTTCTTCGCCGCCTTCGCCTACGTCTACTACCTGCGCTCGCGCGGCCTGCTCAACGGTTTGGCTTCGGGCACCAACTGGGTGTTCCGCGACGAGAGCTGCCACATGGCGTTCGCGTTCGAGGTGATCCGCACCGCGCGCGAGGAAGAGCCGGACCTGTTCGACGACGAGCTGCGCGCGCAAGTGGTGAAGATGTTCGAAGAAGCGGTGGACTGCGAATACCTGTTCGCCCAGGACGTGCTGTCCGGCGGCGTGGTCGGCCTGTCGCTGAAGGACATGCGCCAGTACCTGGAGTATTGCGCCGACCAGCGCATGGTCCAGCTCGGCATGCCCAAGCACTTCGGCGCGACCAATCCGTTCGCGTTCATGGACCTGCAGGACGTGCAGGAAGTGACCAACTTCTTCGAGCGGCGCGTGTCGGCGTATCAGGTCGGCGTGCAGGGCGAAGTGGCGTTCGACGAAGCGTTCTGACGCTCCGAGCCCCTCTTCCCAGCTAAGCCCCTCTCCCGCTTGCGGGGGAGGGTTTGGGGTGAGGGCACACGCTCCGGCCCCGCATTTTCGCAACCTGCTTTCCCTCACCCCGACCCTCTCTCGCAAATGGGAGAGGGAGCACGCGCTCCGGAATGTTCGACCTCATCTCATCCCCCAACACAGACACCTCCGCCATGACCGAAGCCCGCATGACCGAGATCGTCTTCCCCGACCACACCAACCACCTGGGCACGCTGTTCGGCGGCCAGGCGCTGGCGTGGATGGACAAGGCCGCCTTCATCGCCGCCTCGCGCTATGCGCGCCGCACCGTGGTCACCGCGCGCTCGGAGCAGATCGATTTCCACCTGCCGGTGCCCAAGGGCGCGTTGGTGGAACTGATCGCGCGCGTGGTCGAAACCGGCCGCACCTCGATGCAGGTCGAGGTGGAGATGATCCGCGAGGACTTGCTCACCGGCGAATCGCAGTTGGCCACGCGCGGGCGCTTCACCATGATCGCGCTCGATGTCGAGGGCAAACCCACCGCGGTACCGGCGCTGCCGGGCGTCTGAGCGCGCGCCGCGCGCCGACGCGGCCACCGATGCAACACAGCGATCCGGCGCGACGACGCGCCGGCGCAAGCTGCGGATATTCCGGAGCGCGGGCGATTCCTAGAGTCGCCGCACCTCCACAACGGATACCGCGCGATGCCACTGGACCACTACCGCACCCTCGGCCGCTCCGGCCTGCGCATCAGCCCGATCTGCCTGGGCACCATGACCTTTGGCGACGATTGGGGCTGGGGCAGCGACGAAACCCAAGCGCGGCACGTGTTCGACGCCTACCTCGAACGCGGCGGCAATTACTTCGACACCGCCAATTTCTACACCGGCGGCAGCTCGGAAACCCTGCTCGGCCGCTTCGCCCAAGGCCGCCGCGATCGGTTGGTGATCGCGACCAAGTTCTCGCTGTGCACCGACCCGGGCGATCCCAACGCCGGCGGCAATCACCGCAAGAACCTGCGCCGCTCGGTCGAGGACAGCCTGCGCCGGCTCGATACCGACTACATCGACTTGCTGTATCTGCACGCCTGGGACGCGACCACGCCGGTCGAGGAAGTGATGCGCGGCTTCGACGATCTGGTCCGCGCCGGCAAGGTGCTCTATGCCGGCGTGTCCGACCTGCCCGCGTGGCAGGCCGCGCGCATGCAGACCCTGGCCGAGTTGCGCGGCTGGTCGCCGCTGGTGGCGCTGCAGACCGAATACAGCCTCGCCCAGCGCGAGAGCGAGCGCGAACTGTTGCCGATGGCGCGCGAGCTCGGCCTCGGCGTGAGCGCGTGGTCGCCGCTGGCCTCGGGCGTGTTGACCGGCAAGTACTCGCGCGCCGACTTGGATCCCGCCACGGCGCAAGGCCGGCGCGCGGTCGCCATCGGCAACGGCGCCTTGACCGAGCGGGCGCTGGACATTGCCGAGGTCGTGGTCGAGATCGCGCGCGAACTCGACCGGCCGGCGGCGCAGGTCGCGCTGGCGTGGACGCTGCAGCGGCCGGGCGCGATCGTGCCGGTGATCGGGGCGCGCACCGAAGCGCAGTTGCTGCAGAACCTGGGCGCGTTGGAGATCGAACTCGGCACGGCGCAGATCGAGCGGTTGGAACAAGCCAGCGCCATCGCGTTGGGGTTTCCGCACGATTTCCTGGCCTTGCCCGGGATCGTCGGCGCGATGTTTGGCGGCGCGCAGGTGCGGCGGGATTGGTGAGGTCTGCGTAGAGGCGAATGCCGGCGCGGAACGGCGCGGCGGCTGATTCGCCGCACCCTCCCAGCCGCCACCGGCCTCCCTAACCCCGTCATTCCGGCGAAAGCCGGAATCCATTTTGATTTTGCCGTCCAGCTTTTCCGCCGACGCAAGAGCAACGGCAAAATGGATTCCGGCTTTCGCCGGAATGACGGGGTTGGGGGATGCCGGGCGTTCGGGGCATGAGCTGCGCGACCTGCAAGGCGCCCCTCATGGCACGACCTCAAGGCACGGCCTCAGGACACGACCTCAAGACGCGGCCTCAGGACACAGCCTCAAGACGCAGCCTCAGGCCACGAAGGGCAGCAACGACGCGGCCTCAGAAGAACCGGTAATCCACGGTCAAACTCACCGTCCGCGGCGCGCCCGGCGCGTTGAACCCATCCACCGACCCGTGCGCCGACGCGAAATACCGCTTATCGAACGCGTTCTCCAGGCGCAAACGCCAATCCCACGGCCCGCTGCGGTAACGCGCGTTGAAATCGAAACGCGTGAACGCCGGCAGCGCACTGAGGTTGGTCGGCGCGGCGTACTGCAACGACACGTGCTGCGCCAGCGCGCCGACGCTGAAGCCGCCGCCGAGCGCGTACTCGGCGTACAGCGACGCGCTGTGGCGCGGCGTCAGCGGCGAGACCTTGCCCTGGAACGGCACGCCGCCGGCGGCGTTGTTGGACTTGGTGATGCGCCCGTCGAGGTACGCGTACCCCGCATAAAGATCCAAACGCTGATCCAGCAGCGAAGCCGCCAGCCCCACCTCGGCGCCGCGCGTGCGCTGGGTGCCGACGCCGATCTGCCGGCGCGGGTCGAGCGGGTCGGTGGTCTTGATGTGTTCGCGTTCGCTTTCGAACACCGCCGCGTCGAAGCTCAGCAAACCGTCGGCGCGGGCGAACTTGTAGCCGAGCTCGCGATTGGCCGTGGTTTCCGGGCTCAGGTCGACGTTGACCGTGCTCAGCGGCAGGCTCTCGGCCGAAGGCTGGAACGATTCGCCCCAGCTCGCGTACAGCGAATGCTGCGGCGCCGGCATCCAGATCAGGCCCAGGCGCGGGCTCCATTCGCGGTCGCTGCGGTCCAGCCGCGGCGCGTTGGCGTTGAGGCGGTCGCGGGTCTGCTGGCGGTAATCGTCGTAGCGCACGCCCAGCACCGCTTTCCACTGCTCGTTCAACGCGATCTGATCCTGCACGTACACCGCCGCGTTGCGCAGCCGGCTGCGCGCGGCCGCTTCGGCGCGCGGGTTGAACACCGGGCGGTCGAGCACCGGCGCGAGCAGGTCGATGTTGGTCGCGCGGCCGCCGTAGCTGGCCTGATCCTTGCGCTCGTAGCTGTATTCGCCGCCGATCAGCACGCGGTGGCGGCCGCCTTCGTACGTCACGTCGGTCTGCGCGAACCACGCGCGCTGGTCGCGGTCGTTGCCGGCGTGGCGGCGCGCGGACAGCCAGCGGCCGTTGCTGAGGAAAGGATTGCCGGTGATCAGGGTGTTGCGGCGGCGCAGTTCGTAATCGGTGCCGCGCAGGGTCGCGCGCAGTTCCCACTGCGGCGCCAGCGACTTGCTGTAGACCGCGTTGAACACGTTGACGCGGGCGCGGCTGTAATCGTCGCGGCGCGCGTCGGCCGAGCCGTAGTAGGTATCGATCGGCACGTCGACCGGCCGGCCGAACAGGCTCGGGATGCCGAAGTCGGTGACGCGTTCGTCGCGCTGCGCGCTGGCTTGCAGCAGCAACTGGCCGCCGCCGAGGTCGAAGCGGTACGACGGCGCGATCAGCCAGCGCTCGATGAAGCCCTGATCGCGGAAGGTGTCGGAATCCTCCAGCGCGGCGACAATGCGGCCGGCGCCCGGGCCGAGCGCGCCGGTGGCGTCGAATTCGCCGCGACGGCCGCCTTCGCTGTCGGCGTACAGGCGCAGCGAGGCCTGCGCGGTGTCCAGCGGCTGCTTGCTGATGCGGTTGACCAGGCCGCCGGACGAGCCGCGGCCGAACAGCATCGCCGCCGGGCCTTTGAGCACTTCGATGCGCTCGACATTGGCGAGATCGCGGAAGTACATCGCATCGTCGCGCACGCCGTCGAGGTATTGATCGGCCAGCGCGCTGAAGCCGCGGATGAAGACCTGATCGCGCTGGCCGTCGCCGTTGTTGAGCGAGACGCCGGGCACCAGCGCCAGCATCTCGTTGAGCGAGCGTCCGCCCTGGGCGTCGATCAGCGCGCGCGGCAGCACGGTCACCGCTTGCGGGGTTTCCAGCAGCGGCGTGTCGGTCTTGGTCGCGCTGACGCTGCGCTGGGCGCCGAACTTCGGCGCGGCCGCGCCGTGCACCTGGATTTGGTCGAGCTCGTGCACCGGCGGCGCGGCGTCGGCAGCGGCGGTGGAAGCCGCGTCGGCGGCCGCGGCGAGCGGCGCGAAGCACAGCGGAGCCAGGGCCAGCGCGAGACGCGCCGGCGCCAGCCGGAGAGGCGAAACGGACATGCGTACAGCTCCTGCGGAGCGGGTCCGGTGGAACGCACGGACCCGCGAAAACGTCGTTGGCTGGAGCCCCGCGGGCGCTCTGGCTGGTTGGGCCGCGATTGTCCGGCAGGCGCGCGGGGGCCGCAAGTCGGCGGCGGCCGCGGATGGGTGCGGGCGGCGGCGCCGCGAGCCGTACGCTCCTGCGCGCGACGGCGCCGCGAGCCGCACGCACGCATGCGGGCGGCGGCGAAGCGCTTACTTCGCCGACTTCTCGGGCTTGTCGGCCTTGGCCGGCTTATCGCCGCTCTTGGCGTCGGCGAGCTTGCCCTCGATGGGCTTGCCGTCCTCGCCCACCGCGGTTTCCTCCAGCAACGGCGGCGGCAGATCGCGCGCGTACAGATCCGCCGGGCTGTCGCCCGGGCAGGTCTTGTCGGGGAAACCGAACTTCGCCTGCAATTGCTCGGCGCACTCGGGCATCGACTCGAAGCTCTTGCCGGTGCCCATGCACTGCTCGTCGAAGGCGCGGCGGAACGACTCGCGGCGGCGGACGAAATCGTCGCCGCACTTGCGCGCCAGGCGGATGCGGTCGAGGTCGTCCTGGGCGGCGTTGGTGCCGTCCAAGCCGTATTGCTTGAGTTCGTCCGGGGTGAGGATGCGCAGGTCGCGGTTGGCCACGGTCATCATCAGGTCCGAGACCGCGGTGGCGACGCCGTTGCGCTCCAGGTAATCGCGCACCTGCTGGTTGATCTGGCGCAGCTCGCGGCTGAGTTCGGCGCGCGAGGTGGCGGTGGAGCGGTCGCGCATCAGCCGGTGGATGCCGACCTTGCCCTCGATCGAACGGGTGTCGCCGGCCGCCAGCACCAGCACGCAAGCGCTGTGGCAGACCGACTCCTCGCGCACCCAGATCGCCCAGCCCGACTCGGCGATGGTGTCGCCGGCGCGCAGCGCCTCTTCGACGTGGCCGCCGCTGGAATCGATGTCGAGGATGCGGGTCGGGATCTCCATGCGCGCGGCCATCGCCGCCACCCGCTGCGCCAGCGCGGTGAAGCCGGTGCCGATCTTGCCTTGGTAGCGCACCCGCACCACGCCGCGCTGCTGGCACGGCGACATCGCGTCGACCAGGCTGAAGAAATCCAGCGAGGCGAGCTTGTCGCCGTCGCCGAAGCGCGGGTAGTCGTATTCGCAGCTGATCCGGGCGACGCCGCCGTCGAGCTTGGCCGGCGGCCAGTAGGTGCCCTTGAGGATGTCCTCCTCGCTGACCGCCGCCGGCGCGGGCTTGGGGGTGTCGTTCTGGCTGCCCAGGGTCACCGGCGCCGCGGTTTGCGCCGGCTCGCTCTTGCCGCACGCGGCCAAGGCCAGCGCGCACAGCAACGCCAGCGAAGCGAGCAGGAACCCGCGGGCGGGGAACGGGGAGCGTTGCGGAAACATGTGTCGAGCCACCGGAGTCGGAATCGCGCGGGACCGTCCTGGCCCGCGCCGCGCGCTGCGCTGTCGCAAACGTTAGCCGTAGCCTGGGCCAAGCTCAACGAGGCGCGCGCGCGGAAGCGGGCGCGCCTTCATCTTGGGCGGGGGCGGATGAACCCCGGCCGAGGGAAACCCGGGGTTCGGCGCAGCCGACAGGTGCGGCAAAAGCGCGCCGATCGCGGCGATCCGGGCCGAACGTATCGGCCGCCCACCCCGCGCGGCGCACGCTCCGGACGCGGCGCCCCAGCCTCGCCGCACCCGACGACGCGACCGCGCCCACCGCCGTTTTCGTCATTTGACTTCGCCCTGCCCGCTGCGTACCTTGGCCTCGTCTCGGTGAACATCGCTTCATGCAGATAAAGCGATGGGACACGCCGGCCACGGTTCGCGCCGCGGCCGGCCAGAGGGAATCCGGTGCGAATCCGGAGCTGCCCCGCAGCGGTATGGGAAACGAACGGGTCTTGGCACTGGGCGCGGTTGGGCTTGGGAAGCGACCCTGTAGGCATGGAGCTAGGAGATAGCGTTTAGGAGTTGGGAGATAGCGAGAGCCAGAGCTTTTGCTATCTCCTAACTCCTATCCGCCACCTCCTAGCTCCAAAGTCCCGAGCCCGAAGACCTGCCGCGACCGGAAGGTCCGCCTTCCGTCCGACTCCGGCCCCGCCACGCCGTCGCGCCCGCGCGACGTCCGCGGCGGGCCGGCTCGCCCGCGGGGGCGGAGGTCGAAGCCACTGGAATTCGTCGGGCCCGGCGCGAACGCGCGCGGGCCGGCGCGGCCGTGGTCTCCTTCGTTGCCCTGCGTCATGCCCACGCATCGCAGGTATTCATCATGATCAGCGTCACCACTCTCGGCTTCCCGCGCATCGGCGCGCGGCGCGAGCTCAAGCAAGCCCTGGAATCGTTCTGGAACGGCGACAGCGACGCGGCCGCGCTGCAAGCCGCCGCCGCCGCGCTGCGCGAGCGCCATTGGCGCCTGTCGGCCGCCGCCGGCGCCGACAGCGTGCCGTGCAACGATTTCTCGCTCTACGACCACGTGCTCGACACGGCGCTGCTGTTCGACGCCATCCCGGCCTCGCACCGCGCCGCGTTCGAGGAGGATCCGCTCACCGGCTACTTCGCCCTCGCCCGCGGCCTGCAGGACGGCCGCCGCGATCTGCGCGCGCTGGAAATGACCAAGTGGTTCGACACCAACTACCACTATCTGGTCCCGCAGTTCGAGCCCAAGCAACGCTTCGCCCTGCGCGCCGACAAGCCGTTGGCCGAACTGGCGCAGGCGCGCGCGCTCGGTCTCGACGCGCGGCCGGTGCTGCTCGGCCCGGTCACCCTGCTCAAGCTCGGCAAGCGCAGCGACGGCGGCGATCCGCGCGAACTGCTCGACGCGCTGCTGCCGGCCTACGCCGAGTTGCTGGCCCAGCTCAAAGCCGCGGGCGCGAGTTGGGTGCAGATCGACGAACCGGCGCTGGCGCTCGATCTCGACGATACCGACCGCGCCGCGTACCGCCGCGCCTTCGACGCCCTCGCCCAGGCCGATTCGCCGCAACGCTTGCTCGCCACCTACTTCGGCGCGCTCGGCGACAACGCCGCGTGGGCCGCGCAGTTGCCGGTGCAGGCGCTGCATCTGGATCTGGTGCGCGCGCCGCAGCAACTCGAAGCGGTGTTGCCGCAACTGCCCGACGACCGCGCGCTGAGCCTGGGCGTGGTCGACGGCCGCAACATCTGGCGCGCCGACCTCGACGCCGCGCTGAGCCTCGCCCGCCGCGCCGGCGACCGCGCGCGCTGGCTGGCGCCGTCGTGTTCGCTCTTGCACGTGCCGACCGATATCGAACTCGAACGCAAGCTGCCCGGCCCGCTCAAGCAGTGGATGGCCTACGCGAAACAAAAGATCGAAGAGCTGCACCTGATCGCCGGCGCGCTGGCCGGCGACGCCGCGGCCGAAGGCGAACTGGCGAAGGCCGCCAGCGCGCGCGCCGCGCGGCTGGCCTCGCCGCTGCTGCGCAACGCGCAGGTGCGCAAGCGCCTGGCCGAAGTCGAGCCGGCGATGACCCGCCGCGCCAGCGCGTACCCGCAACGCGCGCGCGTGCAGCAGGAGCGGCTGCAACTGCCGCTGTTCCCGACCACGACCATCGGCTCGTTCCCGCAGACCGCGCAAGTGCGCCACGCCCGCGCCGAACACAAGGCCGGCCGCCTCGACGACGCCGGCTACCGCGCCTTCCTAGAAAACGAAACCGTGCAGTGCCTGCGCGAGCAGGAAGCGCTCGGCCTCGACATGCTCGTGCACGGCGAATTCGAGCGCAACGACATGGTCGAGTACTTCGGCGAACAACTCGACGGCTTCGCCTTCACCTCGCACGGTTGGGTGCAGAGCTACGGCTCGCGCTGCGTCAAGCCGCCAGTGCTGTTCGGCGACGTGGCGCGGCCCAAGCCGATGACGGTGCGGTGGAGCCGTTTCGCCCAGGACCACGCGAGCAAACCGGTCAAGGGCATGCTGACCGGGCCGGTGACGATCCTGCAGTGGTCGTTCGTGCGCGACGACCAGCCGCGCGCCGACAGTTGCCGGCAGATCGCACTGGCCTTGCGCGAGGAGGTGCTGGACCTGGAAGCCGCCGGCATCGCCGCGATCCAGATCGACGAACCCGCGCTGCGCGAAGGCCTGCCGCTGCGCCGCACCGATTGGCCGGCGTATCTGGCCTGGGCCGGCGAAAGCTTCCGCCTCGCCGCCAGCGGCGTGGACGATGCGACCCAGATCCACACCCACATGTGCTACGCCGAGTTCAACGACATCATCGACGCGGTCGCCGCGCTCGACGCCGACGTGATCTCGATCGAGACCTCGCGCTCGCGCATGGAGTTGCTCGACGCGTTCGTGCGCTACCGCTATCCCAACGGCATCGGCCCGGGCGTGTACGACATCCATTCGCCGCGCGTGCCCGACCGGGCCGAGATGTTCGAGCTGCTCGACAAGGCGCTGGACGTGCTGGAACCGGCGCAGTTGTGGGTCAACCCCGACTGCGGTTTGAAGACCCGCGGTTGGCCGGAAGTGCGCGCGGCGTTGCGGGCGATGGTGGCCGCGGCCGAGGGTCTGCGCGAGGCGGCGCGCGCGCAAGCGTGAACCGCGCGGACGCGCCGCTGCGCGGCGGCGCGTCCGCGTTCGGGTCGATGGCGCCTCGGGCGGCCGCGTTCTGTGCGCCGGTTCGGAGTCGGTCGCGGCGGATTCGGGGCGGCCGATCCGCAAGGGCCGGGTCGAAGCGGCCGGTCCGCCGCGGCGCGTTCGCAGCGACCGGCCGGAAGCGGGCGATGCCCCGGCGACCGCGCCCGAACGCCCCGATTCCGTCACCGCTGTCGGCCGGGATCGCGCCGCCCGCCCGAACCCCTTCGCCTAAAAACTGAACCCGTTGCGTCCGCGCCGCTTGACCCGATACAGCGCCGCATCCGCGCGATCCATCGCCGCGTCCAGCTCCTCCGCCGCCGCGGCGAACGCCACGCCGATGCTGCAGGTCAGGCGGCCGTGTTCGCTGTCGCGATGCTCGATGGCCGCGCGATGGACGCCGAGCAAGGCCGCGCGCGCCGTTTCGATCGCCCGCGCCACCGACGCCTCGGGCATCAGCACGCAGAACTCCTCGCCGCCGGTGCGCACCAGCGCGTCGCTCTCCTCGCGGATCTGCGCGCGGATCGCCGCCACCGCCGCGCGCAGGGCGTCGTCGCCGGCGCGATGGCCGTAGCGGTCGTTGTAGGCCTTGAAGTGATCGACATCGATCAGCAGCACCGCCACGCCGCGGCGCGGCGCGCGCGCGATCAGCGCTTGCACGAACTCCTCGCCGCCGCGGCGGTTGCACGCGCCGGTCAGGGGATCGGTGCGCGCCACCCGGTCCAGTTCGGTCAGCGCCTCGCGCAACTGCGCGGTGCGCTGCACCACCTCGTTCTCGCGCTCGGCCAGGCTCTGGCGCAGTTCGGCGTGGGCATGGTCGAGCCGCGCCGACAGATCGACGATGGCGTCGAGCACCGGCTGCAGTTCCTCGGGCATCGGCGCGTGCGCCGGCGCGCCGTCGGGATCGGGCGGCGCGCCGGCGGCGAGCGCGCGCAAGCGTTGCAGCAGCAGCGACGAGGCGCGGCCGAGCGTGCGCGCATACCAGCCGAACGCCAGCGCTGCGCCGAGCACGGCCAGCAGCAGCGCTTGGCTCATGAACACCACCCGCTCCATCGCCTCGCGCGCGGCGCGTTCGCGCGGGCCGACCGCGTACACCGTCCAGCCGTCGCGCGCGCGGGCGCGGGCGACGAACGCGCGCGCGCCGCCGGGCATCACCGCCAACCCGCGGCGTTCGGCGGGACCGTCGAGTTCGCCGAGCGCCGCGGCGAAACGGCTGTCGGCGGCGCGCTGCATGAAGCGCAGGCCCATCGCCGCGCTGGCGTGGATGACGCGGCCGCTGCGGTCGAGCAGCACGGTCTCGAAGTCGCCGCGCGCACCGTCGTCGTACAGTTGCTCCGGGCTCAGCGAGGCCTCGATCACGCCGTCGAACGCACCGTCGCGAAAGCGCGGCACCGACACCACCACTAGCGGATCGCTGCCGATGCCGCGGCCGACGAAGGCGTCGGACACGTAGTCGCGGCCGGTGCGCGCCGGCACCCGGAAATAATCGCGATAGGCCACGTCCAGGCCGATCGCGCGCGGCACCACCTTCGCCGGCGCGGCGCCGATCACCTTGCCGCGCGCATCGGTGGCGATGAGGGTCAGGATCGAGGGATAGCGCCGCTGCAGTTCGGCCATCTCCAGGTTCCAGTCGAGGTCGTGGCGCCGCCCGGCCGCGGCCAGCACGTTGAGGCTGGCGCGCAGCGCGATCAGGCTGTCGTCGAGTTCGCGCGCGAGCATTTGCGCGCCGACGTCCAAGCGGCGGTCGATCTCGACCAACTCGGTGCGGTAGCGGCTCCAGATCATCGCCGAGCCGAACAACAGGCTCGGCAAGGCCACCGCCAGCGTCAGCAGACGAATGAACTGGCCGTACAACCCGCGCCCGGCCGGGCGCAGTCCGGAGGGTCCGTTTGTGGATTTTTTGCGGCCTCCAAAACGAAACAGCCCCGCCGGAGCGGGGCTGTTTCGTTTTGGGGGCGCCGACGTTCGCCGCCGCCCGGACTCGCCGGGCGACGCGCGATCGGGTGGCCGGGGCTGTTCCATCGCCCGATCTCCCTGCCTGGGTCGGTGGCCGCGCGGCTTACTTGCCGGCGACGACCTTGACCATTTCCAGGCACTTGTTGGAGTAGCCCCACTCGTTGTCGTACCAGCTCACCAGCTTGACGAAGGTGCCGTCGAGCGCGATGCCGGCTTCGGCGTCGAAGATCGAGGTGCGCGCGTCGCCGCGGAAGTCGGTCGCCACGACCTTGTCCTCGGTGTAGCCCAGCACGCCCTTGAGCGCGCCTTCCGACTGCGCCTTCATTTCCGCGCAGATTTCGGCGTAGGTGGCGTCCTTGTTCAACTCGACGGTCAGATCGACCACCGACACGTCCGAGGTCGGCACGCGGAACGACATGCCGGTGAGCTTCTTGTTGAGCTCCGGGATCACCACGCCGACGGCCTTGGCCGCGCCGGTGCTGGACGGGATGATGTTCTCCAGGATGCCGCGGCCGCCGCGCCAGTCCTTGTTGGACGGGCCGTCGACGGTCTTCTGGGTGGCGGTGGCGGCGTGCACGGTGGTCATCAGGCCGCGCTTGATGCCCCACTTGTCGTTGAGCACCTTGGCCAGCGGCGCCAGGCAGTTGGTCGTGCACGAAGCGTTCGACACGATCGCCTCGCCCTTGTAGGTGGCGTGGTTGACGCCGTAGACGAACATCGGCGTGTCGTCCTTCGACGGCGCCGACAGCACCACCTTCTTGGCGCCGGCGTCGAGGTGCTTCTGCGCGGTGGTCTTGTCCAGGAACAGGCCGGTGGATTCGATGACGACGTCGGCGCCGACTTCGTCCCACTTGAGGTTGGCCGGGTCGCGTTCCTGGGTCAGGCGGATCTTCTTGCCGTTGACGACCAGGGTGTTGCCTTCGACCGCGACGGTGCCCTTGAAGCGGCCGTGCACGGAGTCGTACTGCAGCATGTAGGCCAGGTAGTCCGGCTCCAGCAGGTCGTTGATGGCGACGATTTCGATATCGCCCTCGAAGTTCTGCACGGCCGCGCGCAACACGTTGCGCCCGATGCGGCCGAAGCCGTTGATGCCTACCTTGATCGTCATTGAGGAGCTCCTGCGGCCGCCGGGGCGGGTCGAAGTGGGGAAACCGCCATTCTAGCAAGGCGGGGCCGGCGTCGCAGTCCGGCAACGCCACGGCCGAGAGCGACGGTGAGCCGCACCCGGACTGCGATGGCAATCAAGGTTTGCCATTTTCTTGCGCATTTAGAGTGCGCGGCAGGCCTCGGCCTGTTCAGAAAACCAAGTATTCCGTACTCACTTGTAGGGGGACTCAAGGAATGAACCATCGACTGATCGGCGGCCTCGTCGCCGCCGCGTTCGCTTGTGCGGCCCATCCGGCCCTGGCCCAGCAGGCCGGCAACTTCACCGTCGGCGTCGGCGCCCACCAAGTCCAGCCCAAGTCCAACAACGGCAGCCTGCTCGGTGGTACCGCCCAGCTCGAGATCGGCGACAACGTCCAGCCGACCTTCACCTTCGAATACTTCTTCCGCGACAACCTCGGCATCGAAGTGCTGGCGGCGACGCCGTTCAAGCACGACATCGAGATCAAGGGCCTGGGCAAGGTCGCCACGACCAAGCACCTGCCGCCGACGTTCTCGCTGCAATACCACTGGAACAGCCAGGGCGTGGTCTCGCCGTTCGTCGGCGTGGGCGTGAACTACACGACCTTCTTCAGCGAGAAGACCACCGGCCCGCTGCGCGGCGCCAAGCTCAAGCTGGAGGATTCGGTCGGCGTGGCCGCGCACGTGGGCGTGGACTTCCAGCTCAACGAGCGCGGCGCGATCCGGGTCGACGCGCGCTGGATGGACATCGGCAGCGACGTCAAGCTCAACGGCACGAAGATCGGCAAGGCCAACATCGATCCGTTCGTGTACGGCCTGGCGTACGTGTTCAAGTTCTGAGGATCGCCGGCGGCGCCGAGGCCGCCGCCGCGACACGGGGCCGCGCCGGTTCGCCGGGCGCGGCCTTCGTTTTTATGGAGGCGTTGCCGGCGGGTCGGCCACGACGACGGGCGAGTCGGCGAAAGCCGGCTTGCGCGCGAGGTCCGACGCGCGCGTCCCGAACCGCCGCCGTCCGCCGCACCGCCAGCTTCGGACAGCGGCGCCGCCCGCGCGCTCCGGTACAGTGCGCGCCATGACCGAACCCCGTACGTCCGCTTCCGCCCGCCGCTTGCTCGGCGCCGCCGCCCTCGCGCTCGCCCTGCCGCTGCCGGCTTTGGCCTGGGGCCCGCAAGGCCACCGCCTCGTCGCCGAACTGGCCTGGGCCGAAATGTCGCCCGCCGCGCGCGCCGAAGCGACCAAGCTGCTCGCCGGCGAGCCCGACCCGAGCCTGCCCGGCATCGCCAACTGGGCCGACGAACTGCGCGCCAACGACCCCGACCTGGGCAAGCGCAGCGCCAAGTGGCATTACGTCAACCTGCCCGAGGACGGCGACTGCCATTACGACGCCGCCCGCGATTGCCCCGGCGGCAATTGCGCGGTCGGCGCCATCGTCGCGCAGACCGCGATCCTGGCCGACCGCAGCAAATCCCAGGCCGAGCGTTTGCAGGCGCTGAAGTTCGTCGTGCACATCGTCGGCGACGTGCACCAGCCGCTGCACGCCGGCTACGCCCGCGACAAGGGCGGCAACGACTTCCAGCTCGCCATTCCCGGCCAGCCCGAGCGCCCCGGCGGCTACGGCGCCAACCTGCACTCGCTGTGGGACAGCGGCATGCTGAGCATGAGCAAGCTCGGCGACGAGAAGTATCTGGCCAAGCTGCAGCGCATCGACGTGCCCGCGGTCAGCGCCGTCGGCCTGCCGCCGCCGGCCGCCGACTGGGCCGAGGAATCGTGCAAACTGGTGCGGCAGCCGGGCTTCTACCCGCCCACCCACAAGCTGGCCCCGGACTACGTCGCCACCTGGCGGCCGCTGGCCGAGACCCAGCTGCGCCTGGGCGGCGAACACCTGGCCAAAGTGCTCGACGCCGCGCTGGCGCCGGGCCGCTGACCGCCGCGGCGCGCTGCGCCGCCCCGGCCCTCGCGGCGCGCGCCGCGCGGGCCTCGCCGCACAGAGAGCCGCCGCCATGCCGCCGGGCCCCAACGCCATCGCCGCGCCGCAGGTCAGCGCTTTCCATCACCGCGACACCGGCACCTGGAGCTATCTGGTCGCCGATCCGTCGACCCGCGCGGCCGCCATCGTCGACCCGGTGCTGGACTTCGACGCGCGCTCCGGCCGCACCGGCCTGGACAGCGCGGCCGCGCTGCTCGCGCGCGCCGCCGCCGACGGCCTGCGCATCGACTGGCTGCTGGAAACCCACGCCCACGCCGATCACCTCAGCGGCGCCCACGCGCTGCGCGAACGCTTGCAGGCCCAGACCGGCGGCGCACCGCGGCTGGCGATCGGCCGCCGCATCAATGAGGTGCGGCGCGTATTCGCGCCGCTGTTCGGCCTGCCCGACGGCGACGACGGCGCGTTCGATCATCTGTTCGACGACGACGAGGAGTTCGCGCTCGGCGCGCTGCCGGCGCGCGCGATCCCGGTGCCGGGCCACACCCAGGACAGCCTCGCTTATCTGATCGGCGACGCGCTGTTCGTCGGCGATTCGCTGTTCATGCCCGACAGCGGCACCGCCCGCTGCGATTTCCCCGGCGGCGACGCGGCGATGCTGTACCAATCGATCCAGCGCCTGTACCGCCTGCCCGAGGCCACCCGCGTGTTCGTCTGCCACGACTACGGCAAGGACGGGCGCGAGCCGGCCTGCGAGACCAGCATCGGCGCGCAGAAACACGCCAACGCGCACGTGCGCGCCGACACCGCCGAGGCCGAGTTCGTCGGCCTGCGCGAAGCGCGCGACCGCACCCTCGCGGTGCCGGCGTTGATCCTGCCGGCGTTGCAGGTCAACCTGCGCGGCGGCGCGCTGCCGGAGCCGGAGGCCAACGGCGTGCGCTATCTGAAACTGCCGCTCGATCAACTGTGAGGAACCGCATGCGCCGCATCGACCGCCGATCGTTCGTCCTGCCGCTGCTGTTGTTGGGCGCCTGCTTCGCCGCGCAAGCGCACAAGCACGACGGCGCGCCGCACAAGCGCGGCGACGCCGCGGCGGTGCCGCCCGGCGCGGTGGAAGTGAAGCTGGACGAAGCGGTGCTGGCCAAGCTGCCGCAGGTGAAGGCCGAAGGCATGGCGCACGGCCGCAAGCTGGCCTGCGAAGGCGTGGCCCTGGTCGACCTGCTGCGCGCCAGCGGCGCGATGCCGGCCGAACCGCTGCGCGGCGCGCAGCTCTCGCGCATGGCCCAGGTGCGCGCCCGCGACGGCTACCGCGCCGCGTTCTCGCTCGGCGAACTCGACCCGAGCCTGGGCAACCGCCCGGTGGTGCTGACCCGCCGCTGCAACGGCGCCGAACTGCCGGCCGAGGACGGCCCGTGGCGCTTGATCGTGCCGGGCGAATCGCGGCCGGCGCGGTGGGTGCGGCAGGTGGAATCGATCCGGGTGAGCGACGCGGAGGTTTGAGGCGCTTTATCGAAGCATCGCGCTGAAGTCTCTGGATCCCCGCCTGCGCGGGGATGACGTACTGGAAGAGGCGCGACGGAATCCACTTGAACCCAATCCGCCCGAACGGAATCCGTTCGATCGCAATCCGTTCGACCGCCCTGCCCGCCCAACAACGCTGGCCGCGCCTCCCACCCGGCCGTCGTTCCCGCGAACGCGGGAACCCAGGGCTTCATCCAGACAGACTTTCCGATCCGACGCTTTTCGCCCGGACCGCGGCGATTTGAGATCGACCGTCCCGCCCGCGAAACCGCCCGGGCGACGCATTCCCGTCCCACTCCCGGGTTACTCTGAACCCCTCTCCACGCCGGCTCCGCCCATGAACCTCCGCCGCCGCGTCCTCGGCGCTCTGTGCGCTCTCGGTTTCGCCCTCGCCGCCACCGCCGCGCCGGCGCAGGCGCAGAAAACGCCGCTCACGGTGTTCGCCGCCGCCAGCCTCAAGGAATCGCTCGACGAAGCCGCTGCGGCCTACGAGAAGCAGACCGGCCAGCCGGTGCGCGCCTCCTACGCCGCCAGCTCCGCGCTGGCGCGGCAGATCGAACAGGGCGCGCCGGCGGATCTGTTCTTCTCCGCCGACTTGGACTGGATGGATTACCTGCAGCAGCGCCAGTTGCTCGTCGACGCCACCCGCCGCAACGTGCTCGGCAACACCTTGGTGCTGATCGCGCCGAAGGACAGCCAGGCCAAGCCGCTCGCGCTCAAGCCCGGCGTCGATCTGCGCCCGCTGCTCGGCGACGGCCGCCTCGCGCTGGCGCTGACCGCGAGCGTGCCGGCCGGCAAGTACGCGCGCGCCGCGTTCGAGAAACTTGGCGTGTGGGAGCAACTGCAGCCGCGCGTGGCCGAAGGCGAGAACGTGCGCGCCGCGCTGATGCTGGTCGCGCGCGGCGAAGCGCCGCTGGGCGTGGTCTACGGCAGCGACGCGCAAGCCGAACCCAAGGTGCGGGTGCTGGCGACCTTCCCCGCCGACAGCCACGCGCCGATCGTCTATCCCGTGGCCGTGGTCAAGGCCAGCGCCGCCCCGGGCGCGGCCGGGTTCGCGCAATGGCTGCGCGGCAAGCAGGCCGCGGCGATCTTCCGCCGTCACGGCTTCGCGCCGCTGCCGTGAGCCGCGCCGCGGTCCGATGCGCGCGCGATCCGAATGAGCGTCGAACCCGAATGAACGCCGGAACCGAATGAGCGCCGGACCCAAATGAGCGCTGGATTCGCCGGCTTCAGCGACGCCGAGCTGACCGCGATCGCGCTCAGCCTGAAAGTCGCCGCCGCCGCCACCGTCTGCAGCCTGCCGTTCGGCGTCGCGGTCGGCTGGCTGCTGGCGCGCACGCGCTTTCCCGGCAAGCTGCTGGTCGACACGCTGATGTACTTGCCGCTGGTGTTGCCGCCGGTGGTCACCGGCTACGCGCTGCTGATCGGCTTCGGCGCGCAGGGGCCGATCGGGCGTTTTCTGTCCGAGCACTTCGGAATCGTGTTCGCGTTCCGCTGGACCGGCGCGGCGCTGGCCAGCGCGATCATGGGCTTCCCGCTGATGGTGCGCGCGATCCGGCTGTCGATCGAGGCGGTGGACCCACGCCTGGAACAAGCCGCCGCCACGCTCGGCGCCAACCCGTGGCGGGTGTTTTTCGGAGTGACGCTGCCGCTGGCCTGGCCCGGGCTGTTGGCCGGCGCGGTGCTGTGCTTCGCCAAGGCGCTGGGCGAATTCGGCGCCACGATCACCTTCGTGTCCAACATCGCCGGCGAAACCCAGACCTTGTCGTCGGCGATCTGGGGCTTGATGCAAACGCCCGGCGCCGAATCCGGCGTGCTGCGCCTGGCCCTGGTCGCGGTCGCGCTGTCGTTCGCCGCGGTGTTCGTGTCCGAATGGCTGGTGCAGCGCCAACGCGCGGGAACGCAGCGATGAACGCGGCGAGCGCCGGTTTCGACATCGACATCGAACTGAGCCGCGGCTCGTTCCGGCGCGCGTTCGCGATCCGCAGCCCATCGCGCGTGGTCGCCGTGGTCGGCGACTCCGGCGCGGGCAAGACCTCGCTGCTGCACGCCATCGCCGGCCTGCTGCGGCCCACGCGCGGACGCATCGTCGTCGCCGGCGACACCTTGTTCGACCGCGACCGCCGCATCGACCTGCCCGCGCACCGCCGCCGCATCGGCTACGTGTTCCAGGACGCGCGCCTGTTCCCGCACCTGGACGTGCGCGCCAACCTGCTCTACGGCCTGCGCGGAGCGGCCGCGCGCGAACGCCGCTTCGAGTTGGCCGACATCGTCGAACTGCTCGGCATCGAGCATCTGCTCGCGCGCGGCACCGCGGGCTTATCGGGCGGCGAAACGCAGCGCGTCGCCCTCGGCCGCGCGCTGCTGTCGCAGCCGCGCATCCTGCTGCTGGACGAACCGCTGTCGATGCTCGACATGAACCGCCGCGACGAGTTGCTGCCGTATCTGCAGCGCGTGCGCGACGAGAGCGGCTTGCCGATGATCTACGTCAGCCATTATCCCGAGGAAGTGCGGCGGATTGCGGAGGATGTGCATCGGGTGGGGTGAGGCGCGCAGAAGATAGCGAATAGAAGATAGGAGATAGCGAGAAACCGGGCTTTTGCTATCTCCTATCTTCTATCCGCTATCTCCCACCCCGCTCCCACCCGCCCTCATCGCCTTGACGGGCCCGATGCCATACTCGGGCGATGACCGAGTCCGCCCGCGAAACCCAGCCGTTCCAGTCCCTCGCCGACGCCGTCGAGTTTCTCTACCGACGCGTCGACGGCCCGCTGCACGTCGGCGCGCCGCTCGGCCTGGGCAAGCCGCACCGCCTGCTCAACGCGCTGTACGAGCGCGCCGAGCGCGAGCCCTCGCGGCGCCTGCATCTGTACACCGCGCTGTCGCTGGATCCGCCCGGCGCCGGCAAGGGCTTGGAGGCGCGGTTCCTGCGCCCGTTCGCGCAGCGCCATTTCGGCGACGACTATCCGCGGCTGGCCTACGTGCAGGCGCTCAAGCGCAACGCGTTGCCGGCGCATATGGAAGTCGAGGAGTTCTATCTGCAATCGGGCGCGCTGCTCAACGCGCAGGCGGCGCAGCGCCGTTACGCCAGCCTCAACTACACCCACGTCGCCCGCGCGCTGGCCGACCGCGGGGTCAACGCGGTGGTGCAGAAGGTCGCGCCGGATCCGGCCGGCAGCGGCCGCTTGTCGCTGTCGTGCAATACCGACCTGACTTTCGACGCGATCGACGCCATCGTCGCGCGCGGCTTGCCACGGCCGGTGCTGATCGCCGAAGTCGATCCGCTGCTGCCGTGGCTCGGCGGCAGCGCGGCGGTGGACGCATCGTTCTTCGACGCGGTGGTGACGCCGCCGGGTCCGTATCCGAAGTTGTTCGGCTTGCCGCGGCAACCGGTGAGCGACGCGGATTACGCGATCGGGTTCCATGCCAGCACCTTGGTGCGCGACGGCGGGACCTTGCAGATCGGGATCGGGACGTTGGCGGATGCGCTTTGCCATGCGCTGGTGTTGCGGCATACGGACAATGCGGCGTATTGGCGGGTGTTGGGGGCGTTGGGGTACGCGCAGGGCGGGGAGTCGAGGGATGCGGGAATTTCGCCGCGGCAAGATGTCGCTTCGGGTGAAGTTGACCTCTCCGGCACCCGTAACGCGAAGGCGCCAATGGCGCCGCTCGGTCCGTTTGGCGTCGGGCTTTTTGGCTGCAGCGAAATGCTCAACGAAGGCTTCCGCCGCCTCGTCGAAGTCGGCGTCATCAAGCGCAAGGTGATCGACGATCTCGACTTCATGCGCCGCCTGCACGAGGGGCGCGCCGACGCGGCCGACCTGGAGCGGCTCGAGCGCGAAGGCGAGTACCTGCAAGGCGGCTTCTATCTGGGCTCGCAGGACTTCTACGACTGGCTGCGCGACATGCCCGAGCACGAGCGCCGCGGCATCAGCATGCGCCGCATCAGCGAGGTCAACGAACTCTACGGCGGCAACGAAACGCTGGAACGCCTGCAACGCCGCGACGCGCGCTTCTTCAACAGCTGCATGATGGCCACCGCGCTCGGCGCGGCGGTCTCCGACACGCTCGACGACGGGCGCGTGGTGTCCGGCGTGGGCGGGCAATACAACTTCGTCGCGATGGCCCATGCCCTGCCCGACGCGCGCTCGGCGCTGATGCTGCGCGCCACTCGCGACAGCGGCGGCGAAACCCGTTCCAACGTGGTGTGGAACTACGCGCAGACGACGATCCCGCGCCATCTGCGCGACGTCTAC
Organism: Lysobacter sp. K5869; assembly: GCF_018847975.1. Lineage (NCBI taxonomy): Bacteria > Pseudomonadati > Pseudomonadota > Gammaproteobacteria > Lysobacterales > Lysobacteraceae > Lysobacter > Lysobacter sp. K5869. The sequence continues at coordinate 5,836,526 of NZ_CP072597.1, forward strand.
GTCACCGAGTACGGCATCGCCGACTTGCGCGGCAAGACCGACGAAGACTGCATCCTGGCGATGGCCGGCGTGGCCGCGGCCGGCCACCAGTTCCCGCTGCTGCAGGCGGCGATGCGCAGCGGCAAACTGCCGTCCGCGCATTACCGCCTCAGCGACCGCAACACGCCGCGCCGGCTGAGCGAAGCGCTGGCGCCGCTGCGCAAGGCCGGCGCGCTGCCCGACTACCCGCTCGGCAGCGACTTCACCGCGGTCGAGCAGCGACTGGTCAAAGCCTTGGCGTGGCTCAAGGCGAACACCGCCGGCAACGGCGCGAAGGCGCGCACCGTGCTCAAGGCTTTGTTCTCGTCCGGCGCCGTCGATGCCGAAGCGATGCAGCGAATGGGATTGGAGCGGCCGCGCGGTTTCGGCGAGCGGATCGAGGCGCGGCTGGTCGCGCTGGCCTTGCGCGAGACCGCCTGACGCGCGCGATCGCGCGCGCGCCGCGTTCCGACGCCCGCGCGCGGATTTCCCCTAGGCCGGTGTCGGACCACGGCCGATAACCGCCCTCGCCCGCAGCCGCGATGCTGCGGGCATGAACCCGACGCACGACGCCCGCCTCGATCCGACGCCTACCCCGCCCCCGGACGCCCGGCGCATCCACGTGGTCACTGCCACCTGCATCCGCCGCCGCCGCATCTTCGCCAGCGACCATGTCGCGCGCATCGCGGCGGCGTCCATCGTCGATCCGGACAAATGGCTGGGCGCGCAGTTGCTGTGTTGGGTGTTGATGCCGGACCACTGGCTCGGCCTGATCCAACTCGGCGAAGGCATCCGCCTGGAAAGCGTGGTCGCTTCGATGAAAGGCCGCGCGGCGCGTGCGGTCAACCGCGCTTTGAATCGGAAAGGCTATGTGTGGATGCCGGGCTTTCACGGCGAAGCCTTGCGCGAACAAGAAGACCCGCTGGAGGCCGCGCGCCGCCTCGTCGCGCAGCCCCGGCGCGCGGGATTGGTGCAGCGAACCGGCGACTACCCTTATTGGGACGCGGTCTGGACGCAGCGACGAACCGGGGAACTGAAACCGCTGCCCTACGCGCTCGCGTGGCCTCGCACGCCGCCGGACGGCTCGCCCTCGTCCGCCGGAACGCTCGATGCCGCAGATGAGTTTCGCGCCGCGCCACCAAGCGATACGGCCACCGCGCCGACGCCGTCGTCGATACCGGATTCGCTGTCGGACCCGCCGCATGCGCCGCGCCGGTCGCCGATGCCGCCGGGAGAGATCCGAACGCGCCGTACGGCAGCGACGCCACGAACGACCCAGCAGCCGAACACTAAGAGCGCGCGCAAAAATGAATCGGCGCCATAACAAAACGGGGACGCCTGGCGTCCCCGTTCGGTCGCCGCCCCGCGTGCGGGGCGGCCGATGCAAAACCCGATCAGCCCAGCTTCTTGACTGTGGCGACCACGCGGTCGACGGTGAAGCCGAAGTACGGGAACAGCGCTTCGGCCGGAGCCGAGGCGCCGAAGCGGTCGATGCCGACCACGTCGCCGTCCAGGCCGACGTACTTGCGCCAGAAGTCGCTGACGCCGGCTTCGATGGCCACACGCTTGCGCACCGCGTTCGGCAGCACCGACTCGCGGTAGTCCAGCGGCTGACGGTCGAACACGTCGGTCGAGGGCATCGACACCACGCGCACCTTGACGCCGTCGGCGGTCAGCGCATCGGCGGCCTGAGTGGCGAGGCCGACTTCCGAACCGGTCGCCAGCAGGATCACCTCCGGCGCGCCGTCGCTGTCGCGCAGCACGTAGCCGCCGCGCTCGATCCGCTCGACCTGCTGCGCATCGCGCGGCTGGTGCGGCAGGTTCTGGCGCGAGAACACCAGACAGCTCGGACCGTCCAGGCGGGTGATCGCCGCCTTCCACGCCGCCGTCGATTCGACCGCGTCGCACGGGCGCCACACGTCGTTGTGCGGGATGTAGCGCAGGCTGGCGAGGTGTTCGATCGGCTGGTGGGTCGGGCCGTCCTCGCCCAGGCCGATGGAGTCGTGGGTGTAGACGTGGATCACGTGCGCGCCCATCAGCGCGCTCATGCGCACCGCGTTGCGGGCGTAGTCGCTGAACACCAGGAAGGTCGCGTCGAACGGAATGAAGCCGCCGTGCAGGTTCAAGCCGTTGCTGATCGCGCTCATGCCGAACTCGCGCACGCCGTAGTAGACGTAGTTCGCGTTCGGATCGTTGCTCGCGACCGACTTGCTGGCCTTCCACAAGGTCAGGTTGGAATGCGCCAGATCGGCCGAGCCGCCGATCAGTTCCGGCAGCAGCGGCGCGAAGGTTTCGATCGCCATCTGCGAGGCCTTGCGCGAGGCGATGGTCTGGCCGTCGGCCTGCAGCTTGGCGATGTAGGCGTCGGCCTGGGCGGCGAAGTCGGCCGGCAGCTCGCCGGCGATGCGGCGCTGCAGTTCGGCGGCTTCGGCCGGGAACTGCGCGGCGTAGGCGTCGAAGGCCTGCTGCCACTGCGCCTGGGCGCCGGCGTGGTCGCGGTTGCGCCAGCCGGCGTAGATGTCCTGCGGGATCTCGAATTCGGCGTACGGCCATTGCAGCGCGGCGCGGGTCGCGGCGACTTCGTCCTTGCCCAGCGGCGCGCCGTGCGAGGACTCCTTGCCGGCCTTGGCGGGCGAACCGAAGCCGATCGTGGTGCGGCAGCAGATCAGGGTCGGCTTGTCGCCGTGCTTGAGCGCGGTTTCGATCGCGGTCTTGATCTCGACCGGGTCCTGGCCGTTGACCTTGCGGATCACGCGCCAGCCGTAGGCCTCGAAGCGCGCCGCGGTGTCGTCGGTGAACCAGCCGTCGGTGTTGCCGTCGATGGAGATCTTGTTGTCGTCCCAGAACGCGACCAGCTTGCCCAGACCCCAGGTGCCGGCCAGCGACGCGACTTCGTGCGAGATGCCTTCCATCAGGCAGCCGTCGCCCAGGAACACCCAGGTGCGGTGATCGACGACGGTGTGGCCTTCGCGATTGAAGCGCTGGGCCAGGATCTTCTCCGCCAGCGCCATGCCGACCGCGTTGGCCAGGCCCTGGCCGAGCGGGCCGGTGGTGGTCTCCACGCCCACGGTCTCGAAGTTCTCCGGGTGGCCCGGGGTCTTGGAGTGCAGCTGACGGAAGCGCTTGAGCTCCTCGATCGGCAGGTCGTAACCGGCCAGATGCAGCAGCGCGTACTGCAGCATCGAGCCGTGGCCGTTGGAGAGGATGAAGCGGTCGCGGTTGAACCACTTCGGATCGGCCGGGTTGTGGCTCAGGAAGTCGTTCCACAGCACTTCGGCGATGTCGGCCATGCCCATCGGCATGCCGGGGTGGCCGGAGTTGGCGGCCTGCACCGCGTCGATGGCGAGGAAACGGATGGCGTTGGCAAGATCGCGGCGGCTGGGCGTCGTCATGGGGCTCGGGCGGCTGAGGCTGGGAGGCGGAGCGGAGAACCGGCCCGGACACTGATCCGTTCTGGGCGGCGGGCCGGCGAAGAGCCGTCATTGTCCCATCCCGGGACGGCCCTGTCGCCCCGAACCCGTTCAGCGGGCGGCCGCGAGGGCGCCGAAGCGGGCTCGCGCGTCCCGAATCGGCAGATTCGGCACGCAGGCCCCTGTAGGAGCGACGCGAGTGGCGACCAACCGAAGCGACGCAGCCCCGCCGCCCCCTCCGAAGCCGCAGATATTCCCCGGCATTCCGGCGAAAGCCGGAGCCCACAAGGTTCTGCTGTCGCCGTTTGCCTTGACGCATCCCCACGAAAAGCACACGCCCCGCGGCCCCGGAGGGCGTGCGCAGGATGCGCACGCGCGCCATGGGGCATGGATGCCCCTTATGGCGCGGCCCCGCGCTGCTGCGAGCCATAGTGGCTCTTGATTCGAAAACAGGGGAAAGCCCTTTCTTTGGTTACTTTCTTTGTGGCTTTGGACAAAGAAAGTGACCCGGCCGCTTGCGGACGGAAGCTTTAGATCTTGCTTGTCTTCGCTCGTAGCGACAGCAAAATCCTATGGATTCCGGCTTTCGCCAGAACGACGGGCCGGGGGATCTGCGGCTGCGGGATCGTGCCGGCGGGGCTGCGACGCGTCGGTTGGTCGCGACTCGCGTCGCTCCTACAGGGCGCTTACGCGACAGCGACACTCCCGCCACAACGAAAAAGCCCGCCGGACGGCGGGCTTTTCGGAACCGGCGGATCAATCCGCCAACGTCTCCGCCGTCGGATCCTCCACCCCGCGGGACACCATCGAGGCGATGGCGATGTCGCCGGTGACGTTGAGCGTGGTCCGGCACATGTCGAGGAAGTGGTTGACGCCGAGGATCAGGCCGATGCCTTCCGGCGGCACCTTGACCATCGCGCAGATCATCGCCACCACCGGCAGCGAGCCCGAGGGGACGCCGGCGGTGCCGATGCCGCCGAGGATGCACACCAGCATCACCATCACCTGCTGGCCCAAGGTCAGGTCCACGCCGAAGAACTGGGCGAGGAAGATCACCGTCACGCCCTCGAACAGCGCGGTGCCGTTCTGGTTGGCGGTCGCGCCCACGGTCAGCACGAAGCGCGAGATGCGCCGCGGCAGCTTGAGCTCGTCGGCCACGCGCAGCGCGGTCGGCAGGGTCGCGTTGCTGGAAGCGGTAGAGAACGCCAGCACCATCGCTTCCTGCGCGCCCTTGAAGAACGCCATCGGCGAGCGCCCGCCGATGAATTTGAGCGCCAGCGAATAGGTCACGAACATGTGGATGGCCAGCGCCGAGACCACCACCGCGACGTACTTGGCCAGCTTGAACAGCAGGTCCCAGCCGAACTGCGAGGACAGGTTGAACATGAAGCAGAACACCGCGTACGGCGCCAGCTTGATGACCAGCCCGATCAGGGTCATCGAAATCTCGAACAGGCCCTGGATGCCGTCGCGCAGCGTGTCGACCGCCTTGGACTTGGTCAGCACCATGCCCACGCCGATCATCAGGGCGAAGAACATCACCGCCAGGATCGCGTCGTCGGCCGCGGCTTGCACCACGTTGCTGGGCACGATCGACACCAGCATCTGGATGCCCTTGGGCGCGTCGGTGCTGCCCTTGACGATGCTCTGCGCGCGCTCGGCGTTTTCGCTCATCAACTGCTGCGCCTGCGCCGGATCCATGCCGGCGCCGGGCTGGAACAGGTTGACCATCACCAGGCCCAGCACCACGGCCAGGCCCGACATCACGATGGTCAAACCCAGCGTGCGCCAGCCGACCCGGCCGAACGAGCGGATGTCGCCCATCTCGCTCACGCCCATCACCAGCGCCGAGAACAGCAGCGGGATCACCAGCATGAAGATCAGGCGCAGGAAGATTTCGCCGGCGGGGCCGGTGATCACTTCGGTGAACAGCTTGAGCAGCGATTCGCAGCGCCAGCCGGTCGCGCCGGCTTCGCAGGCTTGGCCGCCCAGTTGCGCCCAGCTCACGCTGCCGATGCCGGCGGCATAGACGATCAGGCCCAGGCCCAGGCCGGCGAGGAAGCCGATCGCCATTTTCCAGTGCAGCGGCAGCGGCTTGCGCGCGTTCGCGGTTTCGCTCATGGATTCGCTCGTTACGGGCCCGGCCAAAACAGCGGGCAGGATACACCAGGGGGTCGAAAACGCCCGGACGGTGGGGTTTGGAGGCGCCGCGGCGTGCGTCGAAGCGGGTTTTGCGCTAGTGCGCGGCAGTTCGCGGCAGCGGCGGCGACGGGTTCGTGGCGATTCGGCGTGGACGCGGCGAGGCGGACGCCCTCGCCGGCCGTTTTGGCCCGTCGCCATCCGCCGAAACCGCGATGGGCGAGCGTCGAAGCTTCGTGTGGGCCGCGCATTACCCGCGTGGTCAGCGAGAGTCGCGCTTGCCGGGAGCGACGTTCGCCGAAAGCCGCTTGGCTCGTCGCCATCTGCCAGAGCCGCGATGAGCGAACGTCGAGGCTCCGTGCGGGCCGCGCACGCCAGCGTGGTCAGCGAGCGTCGCGCTTGCCGGGAGCGACGTTCGTCGAAAGCCGCTTTGGCCCGTCGCCGTCTGCCGGAGCCGCAATGGGCGAACGTCGGGGCTCCGTGCGGGCCGCGCATCGCCAGCGTGGTCAGCGAAGCGTCGCGCTTGCCGGGAGCGACGTTCGCCGAAAACCGCTTTGACCCGTCGCCGTCTGCCGGTGCCGCGATGGGCGAACGTCGGGGCTCCGTGCGGGCCGCGCATCGCCAGCGTGGTCAGCGAGCGTCGCGCTTGCCGGGAGCGGCGCTTGCCGAAAGCCGCGCTTAGCGAGCGCCGCGCTCGGCAGCCGCCGAATCCTCTGAAGACCGCGGCGGTCGGAACCGCCATGCCCGCCCCCGCAACCTCGTCGCGCCCGCTCGACCGGCAACGCGGCTCCGCAGCCGCGCCGCGATCATTTCTTCGGCGGATACAGCGGCGGCAACGCCGAAGGCCGTTGCGCCGAGCTCTGCCGCCACTGCGGCCCTTGCGCGAACGCGGCGCGCAAGCGGTTGCGCGCGTCGACGCCGTCGCCGCTGCCCCAGCGCGCGCGGCGCAAGGCTTGCACGGCGTCGCGCTGGGCCGGATCGAGCAGGCGTTCGACCAGTTCGTCGTCGTCGGCCGCCGGCGGCGTGGCGAGGCCGCGCAGCACGCTGGCGATGTGGTCGAAATCGCCGCGGTCGATCAGCTCGCGCAACGCCGGCAGGTTCAACTTCAGCGTGGCCGGCGCGCTCTGGCCCGGCGCGGCGCCGGCGGCGGCCGCGACCGGCGCGATCGCGGCGCGCTGCGCGCGCAGCTGCAACGCCCACACCAGCGTGCCCAGCCACAGCAGCGCGAACAGCACCGCGGCGACCGCCCAGCCCTTGTGCACCGCGCCCGGCGCGGCGGCGGGTGCGTCGGCCTCGGCCGGCGCGGTCGCGGCGGCGTTGGCGGCGTCGTTGCGCGCCGCGGCCACGGCCGGGTTCGCGGCCGGCGCGGCCGAGCCGGTGCCGCCGATGCCGCGGCCCACGGTCCAGCTCAGCGGCGGCAGGCTGGCGGTGCGCGCGGCGCGTGCGGTCACGTCCCACCAATCCAGGCGCAGGCCGTCCAGGCGCACCTCGCCTTCGCGCGAGGGCACCAGCGAGAACTTGCGGGTCAGCTTCACCCGCGGCCGGCCGCCGACGAAGGTCTCGTCGGCCTGGACCGGATCGGCGAACACCTGCACGCCGTCGATCGGCGGCAGTTGCAGTTCCGGCATCTGCGCCAGACCCGCGCCGTCGACGCTGGCCTCGACGATCACGCTGGCCGAGTTGCCCACGCGCAATTGCTGCGGGGTCGAACGGTAGCTCAGGGTGAGGCTGCGCAGCGGCAGCCACGGCTGCGGCGCGTCGGCCGGCGCCGGCCGCACCTGCAGCGCGCGCACCCGGCTGACCGCGCGGCGCGCGTCGCCGCCGGAGCCGGTGAGCTGTTCGATCAAGGTCGTGCCGACCCGGCCCTCGAACACCGCCGCCGGCATGGTCAGGGTGCCGCTGCGCTCGGGCACCAGCAGGAAGCGGCGTTCGACCACGGTGTAGACCTGGCCGTTGATCGTGCGCTGGTACTGCACGTCGTCGCCGATCTTGGTCAGCGAAGCGCCGTCGGGCACGGCCTGATCGATCTTGCCGCCGAGCACCTGGCTCGCGGCGTACAGCCGCACCACCCAACCCACCGCCTGCTGCACGTAGGGATTGTTGTCGTCGGGCACCGCGTCGATGAACACATCGCCGGTGCCGGTCGGCTGATCCGGCGGCGGCGCCGGCGCGGCTTCGACGAACAACTCCAGCGCCTGGGTGCGCGCGCCGGCGAAGTTGAGCGCGGGAATGCCGATGCGGCCGCTGCGCAGCGGCCGCAGCTGGACGCTGTAGCGGGTGCGCGCGATCAAGCCGCGGTCGCTGGGCTCGATGCGGGTGTCTTCGCTGGTGCCGACGGTCTCGAAGTTCGCCGCCAGCGGCGCGAAGTCCGGCGCGTGGGCGACGTTGGCGGTGGTCTCCACGTTCAAGGTGACCGTCTCGCCGGCGCGGATGCTGGTGCGGTCCAGCCACGCGCGCGTTTGCGCCGACGCGACGGCGCTGAGGCCGAGCAGCAACACGCACACGACGAGTTTGAGCAAGTAACGCGGCATCGGCCTCAATCCCCTTCCAGCGCCGACATCTGCCGGCGCGCGTATTCGATCTTGAATCTCTCCCGCAGCAGGCTGCCGGGGTCGTCGGGCACGCGCTTGAGCCAGGCGTCGTTGGCTTGCTGGCGCTCGCGCTGGGCCGGCGTGCGCGCCGCCTCGCGTTCGCCCGGCGGCGGCTTGCCCTGCTGCGCGCGCTGGCGTTCGAGCTCGCGCTGCATCTGCTCGCGCTGAGCCTGATCGGCGCGGCGCTGCGCTTCGGGGTCGTCGGCGGGCTTTTTCTGCGGGTTCTGCTGGCCGTCCTGGTCGGGCTTCTGCGGCCGATCCTGCGGCTTGTCGTCGGGCTTTTGCTGCGGGTTCTGTTGCGGCGGGGACGGCTGCCGGTCCTGGTTCTGCTGCGAACCCGAGGACGGCTTGGGCTGATTCTTGCTGTCCTGGTTCTGTGGCGGCCGCCGCTTCATCGCTTCCTCGACCGCGCGCTTGTTGGCGATCGCGTCGTCCATGCCCGGCTGCTGCTTGAGCGCGCGATCGTAGGCGGCGATGGCTTCGGGATAGCGGCCCTGGCGCGCCAGCGCGTTGCCGAGGTTGTATTGCGCGTCGGCGCCTTGGCCGCGCTGGTAGAGCTCGGCGGCGCGCTCGAACTGGCCGGCGCGATAAGCGCCGTTGCCTTCGACGATGCGTTGGTGCGCGCCCTGGTCGGCGCGCTGCCACAGCGACTGCGCCCGCGCCGGCGCGGTCGCCAGCGGCAGGCCCAGGCACAACAGCAGCACCGCCAGCGCGGCGCCGCCGCTGCGGCGGCGGAACGCCAGCAGCGCGAGCAGCAACAGCGGCGGCAGCAGCCAGTAGCCGTCGTCGTCGCGCGCGAGCCGCTTCTCGCCCTGGCCGAGGCCGCCGCCGGCGCTGTCGGCGCGGCCGATGTCGAGCGCGCGCAAGTCGCTGTCGTCGGCGCTGAGCGGGACGTAGCGGCCGCCGCCGGCGCGGGCCAGTTCGGCCAGCGACGGGGCGTCGAGCTTGACCTTGACGATGCGTCCGTCCGGCCGCTGGAACGCGGCGCCGGTGGCGTTGCCCAGGCCCAGCACCGACACCGAGTAACCGTCGCTCGCGGCCTTGGCCGCGGCGCGGTCGGCGGCGCTGTCGCTGCGGTCGGTGATCAGCACGATGCGGCCGCGGTCGAAGCCGCCCTGATGCAGCAGCTTGGCCGACCAGGCGATGGCGCGGTCGGCGTTCTGGCCGTCGCCGGGCATGATGTCCGGCGCCAACGCGTCGAGGAACACCCGCACGTTGTCGGGGTCGTCGGTCAGCGGCGACACGGTGAAGGCGTCGTCGGCGTAGACCACCAGCGCGGTCTGGCCGCTGCCGGCGCGGTGGCGCAGCAGTTCGGCCAGCTTGGCCTTGGCCTGGGCCAGACGGCTCGGCGGCAGGTCGCCGGCGAGGGTGCGGCTGGACAGGTCCAGCGCCACCACCATCGGCGTGCTGCCCTGCCACAGCGGCTGCTCGCCTTGCGACCAGCTCGGCCCGCTCAGCGCCAGCACCGCCAACGCGTACCCCAGCGCGGCCGCGCCGACGAACAGCTGCGAGCGCCGGCCCGGCGCCGCGTCGAGCAGATGCGGCAGCAGGTGCGCGTCGACCGCGCCGCGCCAGACCTCGCTGCGGCGGCGGCCGCGCCACCACCACGCGCCCAGCAGCGGCAGCGCCAGCAACGCCCACAGCCAGTGCGGACGCAGGAAGATCAGCGGCGCCAGATGCTCGAACCAGGACGAGGGATTCATGCGGTCCTCCGTCGCGGCCACAGGAAGGCGAGCAAGGCCAGCGCCAGCGCGCCGGCCAGCGGCACCGGATAGCGCTCGATGCGCGGACGCACCGCCTTGCCTTCGCGCTTGACCGGTTCGAGCCGGTCGATCTCGGCGTAGATGCCGGCCAGCTGGCTGGTGTCGCGGGCGCGGAAGAAACGCCCGCCGGTGAGTTCGGCGATGCGCCGCAGCGCCGGTTCGTCGACCTCGGCGCCGCCGCCGGAGCCGGGCAGGCGCACGCCGAACAGGGTCACGCTGCCGTCGCCGCCGAAGGCGATGGTGTGGATGCGCACGCCTTCGTCGTGGGCGATCTGCGCGGCGCGCATCGGGTCGGGCGTGCCGGGCGTGTTGACGCCGTCGGTGAGCAGGATCAGCACGCGCTCGCGTTCGGGCAGCTGGCGCAGGCGCCGAACCGACAGGCCGATGGCCTCGCCGATGGCGGTTTCCTGCCCGGCCAGGCCGACCAGGCTGTTGCCGAGCTGGTCGCGCACGGTGTCGCGGTCCAGGGTCAGCGGCGCCAGCACGTAGGCGCGGTTGCCGAACACGACCAGGCCGACGCGGTCGCCGACGCGGCGATCGAGGAAGTCGGCCAGCACCGCCTTGGCCGCGGTCAGGCGGTCGACGGTGCGGCGGCCCAGGGTCATGTCGGGTTCGCTCATGCTGCCCGACAGGTCCAGCGCCAGCATCATGCCGCGGCCAACCTGCGGCGGGCGGACCGGCTCGCCGAGCTGCTGCGGCCGCGCCGCGGCCACGCACAGCAAGGCCCAGGCCAGCCACAGCAGCCAACCGGCGCCACCGCCGCGCAGGCTGCGGCCGCCGGCCGCGGCGACCGCGTCGAGGCGCTCGCCGAACGGGACTTTCAACGCGGCCGAGCCGTCGCGCGCGGGCGGCAGCAGCCAGCGCGCGAGCAAGGGCAACGGCAGCGCGGCCAGCCACCACGGCCAAGCCAGGAACTCGCGCCAATCGGCGGACAACGCGGCCAACAGGTTCATAAGAGCCGGGTCATGCGCGCACGCCCATCCATTGCAGGAAACGGCGCCGCGCCAGTTCGCGCAGCGCCTGCGCCTGGGCCGGATCGACCTGACGCCGGTAGCCGCCTTCCAGCAGCAACCGGCCCGGACCGTCGGCGAAATCGCTGCGCTTGCTGCCGCGGTCGAGGAATTCCAACCACGCCTTGCCGCTCAGCGTTTCCGCGGCGCGGTCGCGGCGGCGGCCGGCGCGGCGCAGCAGTTCGGAGATCGCCGCGACTTGCGCGGCCGGGGTGGTGGCGGCGGCCAGCGCTTCGTCGAACAGACGCTCGGCCTCGCACCGGCGGCGCGCGCGGCGGCGCTGCCACCACCACGCCGTCAGCCCGACCGCGGCCAGGATCGCCAAGACCAGCCACCAGCCCGGCGCCAGCGGCCACCACGACGGCGCGCCGGGCAGATGCACGTCGCGCAAGGCCAGGGTCGGTTGCCCCGCCGCCATCACGCCACCAGCGGCCGCGCGCGGCCCAGCAGCGGCAGCCAGGATTCGCTGGCCGCGTCGGTCGACAGCGCCTGCACGCGCACGCCGCGCGCCGGCAGTTTTTCCAGCGCCGCTTCGACCGGGCCGACGAAATTGGCGTGCCAGCGCTGACGCTGCGCCGGCGCGCCCAGGTCCAGCTCGATGCGCTGGCCGTCGCGGCTGAAGGGCAGCGCGGCGGCGGGCGGCGCGGTTTCGATCGGGTCGGTCAGCAGCAGCACGATCACTTCGTGGTGCTGGGCCAGCACCGCCCAGCGCCGCTGCGGCAACGCCGCGACGCTGCCGGGTTCGGCCAGCACCACCATGCGCGAACCGGGGCGCAGCAGGCGCGCGGCGTGGTCGAGGGCGACCTCGAGCCCGGCGTCCTCGGCCGGCGGCTGGGCGTACCAGCGCACCATCGCGTCAAGCACGCGCAGCGCGCCGCGCGGGCCGCTGCCGGGATTCACCGGCGGCTCGCGCAGGCTGCCGCGCAGCGCGGCGATGCGGTCGCCGTCGCGCGCCGCGGCCCAGGCCGCGACCGCGCCGGCGCGCGCGGCCTGCACCGACTTGAAGCGCACGCGGGTGCCGAAGTACATCGCCGGCGCGGTGTCGGCGACGATCAGGCTCAAGCGCTCGCGCTCAGCCTGGAACAATTTGGTGTGGGCGCGGCCGGTGCGCGCGGTCAGCCGCCAGTCGATGTGGCGGGCGTCGTCGCCGTTGGAGTATTCGCGCGATTCGGCGTACTCCATGCCGCGCCCGCGCAGCGGCGACAACGCCTGCCCGCTGACGCCGTGGCGGCCTTGGCGGGCGCTGCGGCGGCCGCTCGCGGCGGCGCGCAGCGCCACCAGTTCCGCCAACGTCGGCGCGATTCCTTCGCTCATCGATCCGTCCCGAAGCCCATGTCCGTTGCCGCGTGCGACCGTCGCGATGCGACGATCAAGGCAGCGGCACCTTCTTGAGCAGTTCGCCGAGCAGGCGGTCGCCGTCCCAGCCTTCGGCGGTGGCCTCGTAGCTCGGCAGGATGCGGTGGCGCAGCACGTCCGGTGCGATCGCGCGCACGTCGTCGGGGGTGACGAAGTCGCGGCCGGCCAGCCACGCATGCGCGCGCGCGCAGCGCTCCAGCGCGATCGAGCCGCGCGGGCTCGCGCCCCAGGCGATGCGCCGGGCGAGCGCGGCGTCGTAGCGGGCGGCGTCGCGCGAGGCCAGCACGATTTCGACCAGATAACGCTCCACCGCCGGCGCCACGTGCAGGTCCAGCACCGCCGAACGCGCGGCGAACACGTCGGCCAGCGGCATCCGCGCGACCGGCGCGGGTTCGGGCTTGAGCGTCTGCCGCGCGCGTTCGCGCGCCAGCCGCAGGATTTCGGCCTCGGCCGCGGCCTCGGGGTAGCCGATGCGCACGTGCATGAGGAACCGGTCGAGCTGGGCCTCGGGCAGCGGGAAGGTGCCCTCCTGCTCGATCGGGTTCTGCGTGGCCATCACCAGGAACAGCGGCGGCAGCGCGTAGGTGGCGCGGCCGACGGTGACCTGGCGCTCGCCCATCGCTTCCAGCAGCGCCGACTGCACCTTGGCCGGCGCGCGGTTGATTTCGTCGGCAAGCAGGATCGGGTGGAAGATCGGGCCGGCCTGGAATTCGAAGCGGCCTTCCTGCGGGCGCCACACCTCGGTGCCGGTGAGGTCGGCTGGCAGCAGGTCGGGGGTGAACTGGACGCGGGCGAAATCGGCTTCCAGGCGCGCGGCCAGCGCGCGCACGGCGCTGGTCTTGGCCAGCCCGGGCGCGCCTTCGACCAGCAAGTGGCCGTCGGCGAGCAGGGCGATCAGCAGGCGCTCGATCAGTTCGGCCTGACCGACGATCTCGACGGCGAGGGCGTCGCGCAGCTGCTTGAAGGCGTCGTGCAGGCGGGCGACATCGGCGGGGGCGACGGGGTGTTGGGGGCGATCGGTAGCGCTGTCCATCCGGAATCCATTGCGGGCGAAACGGGCAAGCGTGCGGGGCACGGCTTGCAGCGGTCGGGGCGATTTTGACCGAAGTTCGGCCCCGAGGTTCAACGGGCGGCGCGACGCGGCGGCTTTGCCCGCGATTTCGACGGCCTGCGCCCGACGTTAACAGGTCGGCGAAAGGTTCCGCGAGCGCTCCACGGCGGCCGCGGCGTCGGCGCCGGGCCGCATACGCCGCCGGCCGGCGCCCATCCGGGGCGGCGGCCGCGACGGTCCCACAAACGCGAAGAGGGCCCGAAGGCCCTCTCCAGCGGCACGCGGCGCGTCAGCGCTGCGCGACCTTCATCACCTTCGGCGTCACGAAGATCAGCAGCTCGGCCTTGTCCTTGCTGCGGCTCTTCTTCTTGAACAGGTTGCCGAGGAACGGGATGTCGGCCAGGAACGGCACCTTCTGCAGATCGGTGCGGTCCTTGAACTCGTACACGCCGCCGATCACGACGGTCTGGCCGTCTTCCACCAGCACCGCGGTGTTGATGTTGCGCTTGTTGATCTGCGGCACGTCGCCGATCGAGGTGTTGATGTAACCGTCGATCTCGTCCTTCTTGACGTCGAGGTTCAGGAACACGCGGCCGTCGTTGGTGATGGTCGGGTTGACCTTCATCTCCATCAGCACGTCCTTGAACTGGACGTTCGGGATCGGGATGTTGTTGCCGCCCTGCTGCGGGGCGATGGTCACGTAGCCGACTTCCTTACCCTGGCTGATCACCGCCTCGCGCTGGTTGCTGGTGACCACGCGCGGGTTGGACACGACTTCGCCGCGACCTTCGGTCTGCATCGCGGTGAATTCCATATCCAGGTTGACGTACTTGCCCAGGATGGTGAAGGCGAGCGCGCCGGCCGGATTCACCCGGGCCAGATTGGTGTTGAGGCTGGCCGGGAACAGGAACGCCGGGTTGGTGATGGTCTGCAGCAGGTTGCGGGCCTGATCGCGCAACGCGGTGCCCTTGGCGATGTCGCCGCGGGCTTCGGCGTCGACCGCGTCCTGAATCAGGCCGCGCGACTGCTTGCCGATCAGGTCGTTCTTGGCCGCGGTGTTGCGGTAGTTGTTGATGCTGTCCAGCGTGCCGCTGGTGATCACGTCGCCCTTCTGGCCCGACACGCCGAAACGCGCGCCCAGATCGCGGGCGAAGCTTTCGGTGGCGATGACGATGCGGGCTTCGATCAGGACCTGATCGACCGGACGGTCGATGACCTTGATCAACTCCTTCATCTGCGCGACTTTCTTCGGAATGTCGCTGATCATCAGGGTGTTGGTGCGCTCGTCCGCCACCAAGCGTCCGCGCGGCGAGAGGAAGCCGTTCTCGTTGCTGGTGCCGCCGCCGCTGCCGTTGCCGCCACCGCTGCTGCCGCCGATGCCCTTGGCCTCGGTCAGTGCCTTATAGATCTGTGCGGCGTTGTGGTAGTTGACCTGCACGTACTCCGTGACCAGGTCGACGCGGTTGTCGAGCGCGATGCGCGCGTCCTCGCGGTCCTGCTCGTACTTGGCCACTTCGGCCTGCGGCGCGACCCACACCACGTTGCCGCTGCGGCGCTTGTCCAAGCCCTTGGCCTGCAGGACGATGTCCAGCGCCTGATCCCACGGCACGTTGACCAGACGCAGGGTCACATTGCCCTGCACGGTGTCGGCGGCGACGATGTTGAGGTTGGATTCCTCGGCGACCAACTGCAGCACGGTGCGCACCGGCACGTCCTGGAAGTTGAAGGTCACCGGGCGGCCGGAGTAGCTGCGCACGCCGGCGACGTTGCTGCCGCCGATCGTGCCCGAGGTCGGCGCGGCGTTGGACGCCGGCTTCGCGCCGGCGGCGCCGACCGCGCGGTTGCCCGCGTCGGCGCTGCGCGGCACGACTTCGACGATGTAGTCGCGGCCGGTCTGGTAGGCCATCGTGTCGTAGGCGCCGGAGGTGTTGAGCACCAGCTGCGAGCCGGTGCCGCTGGCGCGCGCGTCGATGCGCTGGACCGGGGTGGCGAAGTCGGCGACGTTGAGCGGGCGCTGCAGCTCCGCCGGCAACTTGGCGTTGCCCACGTCGATGGTCACCTGCGAGCCCTGGCTGCGCATGTCGGGGACCGCGCCGTCGCCGCTGAAGCGCACGATCAGCTTGCCGGAGCCGCCGTCGCCGCGCTTGAAGTCGATGTTGGCGACCGCGATCGCGCCGGGCAGTTGCTTGGCCGGGTCAAAGCTCGGGGTCGGTGCGACCGCGGGGGCCGGCGCCATGGCCGGCTTGGCCGCGGCGGCGACCGGTTCGGCGGCGTTGACCGCGCTGATGCCGGCCAGCAGACCGAGCGCGAGCCCGGCCAGACGGGGCGCGGCCATGCGGGCGCCGGATGCCATGGGGCGTCGGTCCGACGGCATGCGGTTGGCGTTGAATACGATCATCATGCAATCCCCTTATTGATCTTCCAGCGCCACGGAAGCCGGACGTTCCAGCCAGCCGCCTGCGCCATCCGGCACCAGTTCCACCAAGTCGATGCGCTCCTCAGACACGCCGGTCACACGACCGTCGTTCTGCCCCATGTACGCACCGGGTCGAACACGATAAGTCACTTTGTCCGGCGCCATCACCAGCGCCACGACGTTCTTGCCGCTGCCCAAGGTGCCGACCATGTCCAGGCCGTCGAGCGGGAACGCTTCGAGCGGCTGCTTGCGGCGCACCTTGTCCGGACGCGGGCCGGAGCTGGTGTCCTCGTCGGTGAAGGCGGTGCTGAACGGGTCGCGCATGTCTTGCGCGGCGTATTCGAACGTCTCGAACTGCTGCATCACCGGCAGCGGATCCAGCGGCGGCGCCGGGCGCGCCTTGACCTCGGCGACCCACTTCTCGAGGTTGGGCGCCTCGCCGGGCGTGCTGGTGATGCTGCGGAAACAACCGGTGGCCGACAGCGCCAGGACCACGGCGCAGGCGGCGGCCAGGCGGGAGACCGATCGCGACGAAGCTTGCTCGCGCATGATCAGGTGCCCTCCTTCTTGTCGGCGGGCTTGGACGCGGCGCCGGCGGAACCGTCGGCGGGCGGGCTCTGAGCGGCCATCTCTTCCTCGTCCAGATAACGATAGGTCTTGACCGTGCCGGCCAGTTCCAGCGGGCTGTTCGGGGTGATGCCGCCCGCGGCGTCCTTATTGTTGTTGCCCTTGGGCTTCAGCGAGATGTCGTGCATGGTCATGATGACCACGCGCGGCAGCGAGGCCACGCCGCTGACGAAGGCGCCGAACTGATGGTAGGTACCAACCATGCGCAGGGCGATCGGCTTCTCGGCGTAGAACTCCTTGGGAACTTCCGCGCCGGGCTGGAACAGTTCGTTGGAGATGCCGGTGGCCAGCGCGGTCTGCGAGATGTCGACGATCAGGTCGGGCATTTCGGTCTTGCTGGGCAGCTGGCGCAGCATCTGCTGCAGTTGCTGTTCCATCTGCGCGAGCTGCTGCTTGAGCGGCTCCAGGTTGGCGGCGCGGCCCTGCTTGGTCTCGAAGGTCTGGCGCAGCTCGGATTCCTTGCGCTCCAGGCCTTCCAGCTCGGTGCGCTTGTCGCTGACGAACAGGTACCAGGCCAGGCCGACGATGATCAGGCCGACCACCGCGCAGAACACGATCTGCGCCTGCTTCGGCCAGCTGCCGATGTTGTTGAAGTCCAAGTTCTTCATCGAAGCCTTCTTGCTCACGACGCGGCTCCAGTCTTGGTGGGGGCGGCCGCGGGCGCGGCGGGCTTGGCCGGAGCGGCGGCGGGCGCGGCGGGCTTGGCCGCCGGCTGCGCGGCCGGCGCGGCGGGCGCCTGACCGGGCTTGGCCGCAGCCGGAGCGCCCGGAGCGGCGCCTGCCGGAGCGGCACCCGCCGGGGCGGCGGCCGGAGCGGCCGTGCCGTTAGCCGGAGCGCCGGCGGCCGGAGCGGCGGCGGGCGCATCGGGGATGCCGTCGCCGTCCTCGTCCTTGGGCGCGTTCGGATTGGCCAGCTTCACGGTCAGCTTGAACTCGTACGGCAAGCCCTTACCACCACCGTCCTTCGCTTCGATGATGGTCAGGTCCGGCTTGGTCATCCAGCCGGAGGTCTCGAGCGTGCGCATGTAGGTACTGACGCGGGCGTTGGACTGCGCGCGGCCTTCCAGGGTCAGCGTCTCGGCGTCCTGCTTGATCGCGGTCAGCACCGCGCCGTCGGGGATGGTGCGCACCAGCGAATCGAACAGGTGCACCATCTGCGAACGGTTGGACTGCAGCTTCTCGATCACTTCCTTGCGCGCGAGCAGCTTGGACTTCTTCTTGTCGAGCTCCTCGATCTCCTTGATCTTCTTGTCGACTTCGACGATCTGGCCGTCGAGGAAATCGTTGCGCTTCTGCTGGCCGCTGATTTCGTTGCTGTAATAGAAAACGATCAGCACCGACAGCGCCGCCGCGGCCAGGGCCGACAGGCCCAGCATCGCGCCGAATTCCTTCTGCCGGGCCTTGCGGCGCTCGGCGCGCCACGGGAGGAGGTTGATGCGTGCCATCAGTCGAAGCTCCTCAGGGCCAGGCCGCAGGCGATCATCAGCGCGGGAGCGTCCTGCGCCAGCGCGTGCGCCTGCACGCGCGGCCCCAGGGTCATGTGGGCGAGCGGGTTGGCGACCGTGGTCGGAATGCCGAGCTGCTCTTCCACCATTTCGGCGATGCGCGGAATCGAGGCGCCGCCGCCGGCCAGAACGATCTGGTCGACCCGGTTGAACTCGCTGCCGGCATAGAAGAACTGCAGCAGGCGGCTGACCTGCTGGACCATGGCTTCCTTGAACGGCTCCAGCACCTCGGCCTGATAGCTCTCCGGCAGCCCGCCCTGGCGCTTGGCCAGACCGGCTTCCTCGTAGCTCAGGCCGTAGCGGCGCATGACCTCGTCGGTCAGCTGCTTGCCGCCGAACACCTGTTCGCGGTGATAGAGGCTGCGGCCGTTGCGCAACACGTTGAGCGTGGTCATCGTCGCGCCGGAGTCGACCAGGGCGACCAGACCGTCGCGCGGGCTGCTCAGCGTGTCGGCCAGCAGCGCGAACGCGTTCTCGATCGCGAAGGCTTCCACGTCCATGACCCTGGGCGTCAGGCCGCCGAGCTCGAGCGCCGAGGCGCGCACCTCGACGTTCTCGGAACGCGAGGCCGCGAGCAGCACCTGGACCATGTCCGGGCTGCCCGGCATCGGGCCGAGCACCTCGAAATCGTGGTTGACCTCATCGATCGGATACGGCACGTAATTGGCCGCTTCCAGCTCGACCTGCGACTCCAGATCGTCCCCGTCCAGGTCGGCCGGCATGCCGATCACGCGGGTGATCACCGAGGAACCGGCGACCGCCGCGGCGGCGTGCTTGACGCGGGTCCCCGAGCGGGCCACGGCGCGCTTGATCGCCTCGCCCACCGCTTCGACCTCGACGATGTTCTTTTCCACCACCGCGTTCGGCGGCAACGGCTCGACCGCGTAATGCTCAACGCGGTAGCGATTGCCCGCACGCGAAAGTTGCAGCAACTTTACCGCGGTCGAACTGATGTCCACGCCGACGAGAGCCGGCTGGCTTTTTGTGATGAGTCCCACAGTTATCTCCCCATGCCACAAGCGCTTACGCGCACTTCGTGTGGCCCCGGCTTAGATAACGGACTTTTCACAGGCTGGCAACCACTTCTTTCACGATTGCCAACCCAGTCGTGCTTTTTTGACCTTCGGCGTCACGTGACCGCCACCGTCAGTCCACCGGAGTGACACCTGCCATGACTGCGACCGGGACCACGCTTCGGCGGCCTCCGCGCAGCCAGGGCATGCGTCGCGGCGTCCGTCCGGAGGCGCAAACCCCGGTTCAGCCGATCCTGCTTGCGCGCCCGCGCCGCGATCCGTGCGGGCCGCTGCAAATCGCATGCAAAACGCCACCGCGCAGTGCGTCCGCGTTCACAGCTCGCGCAAGCCGTAACACTTGCCCGTGAGACTGCGTGAGCGCCCGCGCCCCGCGCCGGCCCGCGCCCCGCCCTCGCGTGCCCGACGGACGGTCGCCGCGGCGGCGTCCCGGCCCGGCGCCGGCGGGGTGCCGCACCGCGTCACCCGCCCCGCCGACGAACCGGGAACCGGGTCGCGTTCCGGCCTCCTCTATACTTCCCCGCCACGACCACACGACACCCGGAAGCCCAATAGATGTCCCGACTTCGCCGTTGGCTGCGCTGGGCGCTGTACGCGTTCATCGGCGCGGCCCTGCTGGGCGCGATCGCGCTCGGCACGCTGTACTACCTGATCGTGCCCAAGCTCCCGGACGTCGAGACCCTGCGCACGATCGAGCTGCAGGAGCCGATGTACGTCTACGCCCGCGACGGCCGCCTGATGGCGATGTTCGGCGAGACCCGGCGCTACCCGGTGGCGATCGAGGACGTGCCCGACCGCCTCAAGAACGCGTTCATCGCGATCGAGGACTCGCGCTTCTACACCCACCACGGCATCGACTACAAAGGCATCGCCCGCGCGGTGTGGCTGCTGGCCACCACCGACGACAAGCGCGTGCCCGGCGGCTCGACCATCACCCAGCAGGTCGCGCGCCAGTACTTCCTGAGCTCGGAATACAGCTACAAGCGCAAGCTCGGCGAGATGCTGCTGGCGATGCGCATGGAGCGCGAGCTGAGCAAGGACGAGATCTTCGAGCTGTACTTGAACAAGAGCTTCTTCGGCAACCGCGCCTACGGCGTGGGCGCAGCGGCCGAGTTCTACTACGGCAAGAAGATGAGCGAGCTGAGCCTGGACGAGATGGCCTCGCTCGCCGGCATTCCGAAGTTCCCGTCCAGCGGCAACCCGCTGAGCAATCCCGACCGCGCCAAGATCCGTCGCGACTACATCCTCGACCGCATGGCCGAGCAGAACTTCATCCCGCGCGCCGAGGCCGACGCGGCCAAGGCCGTACCGATGCACGCGACGCCGCACGAGCGTCCGGTCGAGGTCTACGCGCCGTACGTGGCCGAAATGGTGCGCCAGGAAATGGTCGCTCGTTACGGCGCCGAGGCGCTGACCAAGGGCTACCACGTCACCACCACCATCGATCCTGAGCTGCAGATCGCGGCCGACAAGGCGATCCGCGACGGCCTGTCGGTGTACGACCGCCGCCACGGCTGGCACGGCGTGGAGCAGCACTTCGAGCTGGCGCCGAGCGAAGACGCCACCGCCGCGCGCGTGCGCCTGCGCGGCATCCCGGCGCAGGCCAATCTGCTGCCGTCGGTGGTGTTGTCGGTGGCCGGCTCGCAGGCCAACGTGGTCCTCGCCGACGGCACCGAGCTGAGCCTGGGCGACAAGCAAGGCTTCCTCGGCCGCAGCCCCGGCAGCCTGCTCAAGCGCGGCGACCTCGCCCGCATCGCCAAGACCGAAACCCTCGCCGCCGAGCCCAAGCCCGGCGAAACGCCGGCGCCGCCGACGGTGAGCTATCGCCTGGATCAGCTGCCGCAAGCGCAGGCCGCGCTGGTCTCGCTGGAACCGAGCAACGGCGCGCTGCGCGCGTTGTCCGGCGGCTACAGCTTCGCCGGCGCCAAGTTCAACCGCGCCACCCAGGCGCGGCGCCAGCCGGGTTCGAGCTTCAAGCCGTTCGTGTACGCGGCCGCGTTCGAACGCGGCTACAACCCGGCCTCGATCGTGCTCGACGCGCCGGTGGTGTTCAAGGACCGCCGCGGCCACATCTGGCGCCCGCAGAACGACAGCGGCAACTTCGCCGGCCCGATGCGCGTGCGCGAGGCGATGGTGCAGTCGCGCAATCTGGTCTCGGTGCGTTTGCTCGACGCGATCGGCGTCGACTTCGCGCGCAAGTACATCAGCCACTTCGGTTTCGACATCGAGCAACTGCCGCCGAACCTGTCGATGTCGCTGGGCACCGCCTCGCTGACGCCGCTGTCGGTCGCGCGCGGCTACGCCACCTTCGCCAACGGCGGTTTCCGCGTCGATCCGTGGTTCATCGACGAGGTCAAGGACCGCGCCGGCGCCGTGGTGTTCAAGGAAAAACCCGCCACCGCCTGCGCGCAGTGCGTCGGCCGCGGCGGCACCGCGAGCGCGGCGCTGCCGGCCAACAACATCGTCGACGGTTTCAATCTCGGCCCCGCGCCGGGCGCGGTCGCCGACGCCAAGAAGCCCGACCCGAAGGCGGCCAAGGACAAGGACAAGAAGAAGGACAAGCCCGAAGAGCCGGCGAAGAAGCTCACGCCGGAAGAGATCGCGCAGATCAAGGTCGCGCCGCGCGCGATCGACGACCGCATCGCTTACCAGATCGTTTCGATGCTGCGCGACGTGGTCAAGCGCGGCACCGGCACCGCGGCCAAGGTGCTCGGCCGCGACGACGTCGGCGGCAAGACCGGTTCGACCAACGATCACCGCGACGCGTGGTTCTCCGGCTTCGGCGGCCCCTACGTCACCACGGTCTGGGTCGGCCGCGACAACTACAAGTCGCTGGGCTACCGCGAGTACGGCGGCAAGGCCGCGCTGCCGATCTGGATCGACTACATGCGCGTCGCGCTCAAGGATCAGCCGATCCACGACAACGAGCCGCCGGAAGGCATGGTCAAGGTGTCGGTCGGCGCCAACGGCTCGCTGATTCCCGACGGCGCCGGCGGCATCGTCGAGTGGGTCAAGGCCGAGGATCTGGAGCGCATGCAGACCTACACCGACTACGGCACCGAGGAGAAGGCGCCGTCGGAAGAGTCGTTCGACATCTTCTGATCGCGCGCCGCGATCGTCGCGAACCCGAAAGCCGCACGCCTCGCGCGTGCGGCTTTTTTCTTGCGCGGCCGCTGCGCGCAGGCGCTTCGCCGTGGGATCGCCGACCGCCCGGACCAAGAGCCACACGGCCTTCGCGCCGCGCTAACGCCCGCCTGAACGCCGCCCGCGTGCCCGTTCTGGCGTCTCGCCGCGCACACCGGTTCAGACATTGCCGGGCCGCACGGACGTGCTAGCTTTGGGCTGCCGGCGCGACCCGGCCGCGGCGAGCGCCCTCGCCGTGACGTGCCCGCCCGGAGGTCGAGATGCACCAGGCCCGACAGCACGCGCACCAGCATGCCCAGACCCGCACCCGCGAACGCCGCCGCAGCGTGGCCCACGAAGCGGCCAGGCTCATGGCCGAAAGCGGATTCCGCGATTACCACCAAGCCAAGCTCAAGGCCGCCGAACGGCTCGGCATCTTCGACGATGCCTCGCTGCCGGCCAACCGAGAAATCGAAGACGCGCTGCGCGAGTACCAGCGCCTGTTCCAGCGCGAGCACGCCGACGGCCTGCGCCAGCGCCGCGAAGCCGCGCTGCGCGCGATGGAGTTCTTCGCCGCGTTCGAGCCGCGTCTGGTCGGCCCGGTGCTCGACGGCACCGCCGACGCGCGCAGCCCGGTCGCGCTGCATTTGTACTGCGACGATTTCGAGGCGGTGCCGCGCTTTCTCGAACAACACCACATCCCCGCCGAAACCCGCGAACGCCGCCTGCGCCTGGATCGCGAGCGCAGCGAGGAGTTTCCGGTGTGGGTGTTCAGCGCCGAGGATCTCGGCTTCGACCTGACCGTGCTGCCGCTGGACGTGCTGCGTCAGGCGCCGCTGTCCAACGTCGACGAGAAGCCGATGAAGCGCGCTTCGGCCGCGCAGCTGCGGCAGTTGCTGACCGAAGAGGACATCGCGCTGTTCGAGCGAGGGTAAGCGCGGAAGGTCAATTTCCCCGTGGTTTTTAGCGATTTCGGCGATGCGCGCAAGGCGCGTCGCCGGATGCGGCGACGGCGTCGAAAGGAATCGAAGCGATCATGCAGGGAGCGCGCGCAGACAGAACTTCCGTGGCGACGTCGATGCGAACCGCGCGGCTCGCCGCTGGTTTCGTTCTCGCCGTGTGCCTGACCGGCGCATCGACGCTCGCGCCCGCCACCACGCGCGCGGCCGCGACGCCGCCGTCCCGCTCCATCGCCGAACCCACCGTCGCCGAGCTGATCGCGCGCTTGCGCCAACGCGCCGCCGCCTCGCAACGCAGCCCCGCGGTGCGCGCCGATTACCTCGCCCTGCTGCGCGCACAGAACCTCGACGAACGGCAAGCGCCCTACGCCGATTTCGCCTGGCTGCGGCTGCTGTTCGAGGCCACCCGCGACGGCGGCTACTGGAATATGCGCTGGGCGATCACCGACCGCGAACCCAACTCCGACGCGATCTGGCGCCAATGGCAGGCCCAGCGCGCGCCCGCGCCCGACCGCGCCAGCGCGGTGGCCGAATGCGACGAGTTGTCGGCGTTCTACGCCGCGCTCGCGCGCCTGGGCGGCGTCGGCGACGTCGGGCTGCTGTGGCCCACCGCCAACCACACCGTCGCGGTCTGGCGCCTGCCCGGGCCGCCGCGCGAGGCGCGCATCGTGGTGCCGACCACGCTGATCTTCCTGAGCCGCTACGACAGCTTCGGCACCCGCGGCTTCGATCCCTGGAAGCAGAAACGCATCTACCCCTACGCCCGTAACGACATCGCGCCTACGCAGCGCCTGCCGCCCGCGCTGACCGCGTTCCTGCTCGCCCAGGCCGACCGCTACGCCGACGCCTCCGCGCTGAGCCTGCAGCGCCTGCGCGAGTTGCGCGAAGGCGTGCTCAAAGGTTCGCTGGGCGCGGCCGAGGCGGCGAGCCGCGCGCGCCAGCAACGCGAGGCGCTGCCGGCCGGCGCGACCGCCGATCTCGCCGCCTACGCGCATTTCATCGAGGCCATGCGCGGGCACGGGCCCGCACTGGATTGACCCGCCGGATCGATGCGCGCGATCCGCGCACCGGGCCGGCGCGCGCAAACCCAAGCGCGCGGCGCGTGGAATACTGCGCCGACACCGCAAAGGACCGCACCATGCCCGCCCGCCCCGGACCGCAGCGCCATCCATCGAACGCGCTGCTTGCGCTGCTCGTCCTGCTCGCTCCCGCCCTGCTCGCCCCCGCCGGCGCCGCCGAGCCCGCCGCGGCGCAGACGCGCTACCTGCAACTCGACCCGCACTGGACCGACGAGCCCTACCAATGGCAGCTCGACGACGGCACCGTGCTCAGCCGCGGCGTGACCGACGCGCAGGCGCGCGCCGCGGTCGCCGCGCGCCCGGGCCACGATCGCTACGCGCTGGAAACCGTGGTGATGCGCTATCCGATGCGGATCGCGGCCGCGTGCTGGAAACGGCCGCAGGCCGAGTTCGCGCACTGCGTCGAGCCGGGCCCGGCCGGCCCCTCGCGCGGCCGCGCGCGGGCCGAGGCCGAGGCCGAACGCGCGCTCGACGAAGCCCAGCAGCGCCGACGCGAACGCGCCGCCTGGACCGGGCTGGACGCGCAAGCCGTGGCCCAGCGCCTGCGCGGCGCGCTCGCCGCGCAGGCGCAATGGGAGAAAACGCTGCCCGCGCGGCGGACGCCGGCGCAGTTCGACTGCGCCCAGTCCAGCGCCCCGCCGCCGCTGGCGCCCGCCGGCCAAGGCCGCTTCCGCGCCGCGCTCGAAGCCGGCGCGCGCACGCCGGCCGGCGAAGCCGAGCTGATCGCCGCCGCGCGCACCGGCCATTGGCGCGCGGCCGCGGCGCTGGCCAATCTGGCGCTGTACGACGACGACTGGGAGTCCGCTCAGACCATCGCCGCCTGGCTGCTCGAACGCGACCTGCCGGCCGGCTACAACGCGCTGGCGCGCAGCCTCGGCGCGGCCGACGCCTACGAACACGGCCGCGCCGCGCCGGCCGAGCGCGAACAGTCCGCAAGACTGCGTTGGCGCGCGGTGCAGGCCGGCGATCCCGGCGCGCAGATGGACCTGGCCGACCAACTCGCCGACAGCGATCCCGACGCCGCCGAGCGCCTGCGCGCCTGCGCCCGCGGCCGCTTTCCCGACATCGACGACTGAGCCGGCGGCGCAAACGAAAACGCCCCGCCGAAGCGGGGCGTTTTCTTCAGCGAAGTCCGCGAGGCGCCGATCCGCCTGCGCGGACCGGCGCTGCGCGCATCAGCGCTTGTCCGGCGACACGTAATCGCGCACGCCGTGGCCGGTGTAGATCTGGCGCGGACGGCCGATCTTGTTTTCCGGATCGTTCTGCTGCTCCAGCCAATGCGACACCCAGCCGGCGGTGCGGGCGATGGCGAACATGACGGTGAACATCTCCACCGGAATGCCGAGCGCCTTGTAAATGATGCCCGAGTAGAAGTCGACGTTCGGGTAGAGCTTGCGCTGGACGAAGTAATCGTCCTTCAGCGCGGCTTCTTCCAGCTTCATCGCCACGTCCAGCAGCGGGTCGTTGATGCCCAGCTCGCCGAGCACGTCGTGGGTCATCTTGCGCACCAGCGCGGCGCGCGGGTCGTAGTTCTTGTAGACGCGGTGGCCGAAGCCCATCAGGCGGAAGCCCGATTCCTTGTCCTTGGCCTTTTCGACCGCCGACTTGACGTTCTCCGGACGGCCGATCTCGTTGAGCATCTTGAGCACGGCTTCGTTGGCGCCGCCGTGCGCCGGCCCCCACAGCGCGGCGACGCCGGAGGCGACGCTCACGTACGGGTTGGCGCCGGTCGAGCCGACCAGACGCACGGTCGAGGTCGAGGCGTTCTGCTCGTGATCGGCGTGCAGGATGAACAACAGGTCCATCGCCTTGGCGGCGACCGGGCTCAGCTCCAGCGGCTCGCTCGGCACTTCGAACAGCATGTGCAGGAAGCGCGTGGTGTAGTCGAGGCTGTTCTTCGGGTAACGGATCGGCCAGCCGATGGAATAGCGGTGGCAGGCGGCGGCGATCGTCGGCACCTTGGCGATCAGACGGATCGCGGCCAGGCGGCGCTGCTCCGGATCTTCCAGGTCGAGTTCGTTGTGGTAGAAGCTCGCCATCGAGCCGAGCATGCCGACCAGCATCGCCATCGGATGCGCGTCGTGGCGGAAGCCGTAGAGGAAGGTGCGGAAGGCCTCGTGCATCATCGTGTGATGCGTGACCTCATGCTCGAACTTGGAGAACTCGCCCGCGGTCGGCAGTTCGCCGTTCATCAGCAGGTAGGCGACTTCCAGGAAGTTCGACTTCTCGGCCAGCTGCTCGATCGGGTAACCGCGGTACAGCAGCACGCCGGCGTCGCCGTCGATGTAGGTGATGGCCGACTTGCAGCTCGCCGTCGCGGTGAAGCCCGGGTCGTAGGTGAACATCCCGGTTTCCTTCGGCAGCTTGCCGATGTCGACGCAGGACGCGCCGAGGGTGGGATGCTGCACCGGCAGGGCAAAGTTCTTATCGCCGGCGGTGACGCTCACCTGGTCCAGGCGTTTGTTGGAATCTTCGGACACGAAACACTCCTCAGTCTGCTGCCGCAGGGATGGCCGCGGCAGGAGGGCAACGGGGGGTCGCAAGCACGTTGCGATAGTGAATTATCGCACAACGCTTTCCGAGCCCAAGCTCGGACTTTGGTCGGCACGGCCGCCCCGGCGCGACGGATCGTTGCGCCGGACGCGGGCCGGCGGCGGCCACCGGTCAGTATTCGACCGCCGGGTTGCCGGGATGTGGCGGCTGGCTGCACGGGCCGCGGCGACAGCGCGCGGGCCGGCCCGGCGTGAATGCGATGAACGCCGCCGCGGTATGGAAAACGCGGCGCGGCGGGCGCGGGCTTGCCGGAACGGCCGGAAGAGTGCGCCCGGCGCAGCGGCAACGGCGGGCGGCTTCGCGCGCGCTGGCCCGACGAGCGCCGCGCGGCGCCCTTAAACGCGCGCGCCGCCGCCCCGCCCTTATCGCGCGCAAACGCAAACGGCCGCCCTTGCGGGCAGCCGTTGTGCGTACAGCAGTTGCGTAGAACGAAGCTCCGCCGGATCGCTCCGGCGCGGTACGCGATTACTTCTGCGCGTAACGCTTGCGGAACTTGTCGACGCGGCCGCTGGTGTCCACGATCTTGTGCTTGCCCGTGTAGAACGGGTGCGAGGCCGACGAGATATCGACCTTGATCAGCGGATACTCAGCGCCATCGAGCTTGATCGTTTCCTTGCTCGACAGGGTCGAACGGGTCAGGATCTGGAAATCGGTGGTGACGTCCTGGAAGACGACGTCGCGGTATTCGGGATGGATGCCTGCCTTCATGGCACTCAACCTTAAGGTGTGCGGGAAAGTCGGGCAGTATAGCCACGCCTATAGGGGTCGCGCAAGTCCATGGACGATAAAGAAATTCATCGCATGGCCCCCTGAGAACCCAGGAGCCGGCGCCCCGCCCCGTTCGGGAGCGAGGCGCGGCCCGCACAGGCTCAGCCGGCCGCCAGCGCCGCGGCGATCAGGCGCTCGAACCGGGCCTGATCGTATTTCATCAAGATCGAGACCTTGTCCGCGCGCCCTTCCTGCCGGCGCCAATCCACCACCGTGGCGCCGCGGCTGTGGGTGCCTTCGAGTTCGATCGACACCGGCCGGTCCTGCACGTCCAGCGCGCCGTCGGGCTCGAGCGCGAACGCCATCGCCAGCGCGTCGGCCGCATGCCATTCGTCGCCGCGGCGGTCGATCGACCACAAGCGGGTCTTCTCGGAAATGCGCTCGTAGAAACGGCCGCGCTCGGAACCGGCGGCGAGCCAGCCGACCACGCGGTCGTGGTGCAGGCCGTGCGCCATCACCGCTTCCCAATCGGCCAGATCGATGCGCTCGAACGCCTCGAACACGATATGCGCGGCTTCCGGATCGAAGTAGATGTTGAACTCCGCCGCCGGCGTGATGTTGCCCTGGCAGGTCACCGCGCCGCCCATCACCACCAGACGCGCGATGCGTTGCGGCAGAGTCGGATCGAGCTTGAGCGCGAGCGCGACGTTGGTCAGCGGACCCAACGCCACCAGCAACAGCTTGCCGGCGTGTTCGTGCGAGAGGCGGATGATCGCCAGCGCCGCGTGTTCGGCTTCTACTTGGCGCTTGGCGGCCTCAAAGCCGACATCGCCGAAACCGTCCTGGCCGTGCACGTAGCCGGCGTCGGGCGAGGGATGCAGCAACGGCGCGTCGGCGCCGGCGAACACCGGAATGTCCTGGCCGGCCACTTCGCACAGTTTCAGCGCGTTGGCCACGGTGTGCTTAAGGCCGACGTTGCCGGCGGCGATGGTCAAACCCACGATGCGGTGACGCGGGTCGTTGAAGGCCATCAGCAGCGCCAGGGCGTCGTCCACGCCGGGATCGGTGTCGATGAGCAAGGGAATGCGATCGGTCATGATTCACTCGTTATGCGGAACATCGCGCAGCGGCATGCGCCGCGCCGGCCGGATCGGCCGAGGAGGCCGTAACGGCCGGGACAGCGTGCAGTGCGCCTTCGTAGCGCAGCAGTTCGCCGAAGGGAAACCAGGAAAACGACACGGCGAAGCGATAGCGCTCTTCGCCGTCGATGCGTTCGATGCGCTTGTAGGCATCGGTGCGCGGAAACAGGAAACGCGGCAGCGGCAGGCCGCGCGCGCTCAGGCCGAGCAGGCGCCAGCGCCAGCCGCCGCCGTCGAGGTCCACGCCCAGGCGCATGCGCACCGGGCCGGTGGCTTCGAGCCAATGGCCGTCGGGGAAGCGTCCGACCGGCTCGAACACCGAACGCAGTTCGCTGCCGTCGTCGAAACGGCGCAGCCACAGCATGCGTTCGGGTTCGTGGACGATGTCGACGCGGAAGCCGCGGCGCGCGCGGTCGCAGGGGATGCCCAGGCGGCGCGCGAGGCGGCGGCCGAGCAGGCCGGCGGGGCCGGTTCCAGTGCGCAGGTCGATCTCGCCGGCCAGGGCGCCGCCGTCGCGGTGCAGCGCCTGCAGCAAGGGGTGCAGCCGCTCGAAGGCGGGGCCGAACCAGTGGGTCGCCGCGTTGTGGGGAACTCCCGGCATCCGGGGCTCTGTCTCCAGCGGGCGGGACACTATATGCCAAAAAAACCGCGCGGGTGGGGCCTGCCGGCGGCCGCGGCGGACGCAGCCGGCAGACCCGGCACAGTCGCCTCGCCCGGGCCGCGCGACCGCAGCGGACGCCTGCGCGCGGCGGAAAATCCGCGAATTCCGAACTGGGTCGCACCCCGGCGGCGGGCGTCCGGCCGAACCGTGCGGAGCTTCCGGCCAACGGACACATCGCCGCCCTACCATGCGGCGAGCACCGGCCGCGCCGCATCGTCGGGGTTCGCGCATCGGAGTTCGCGCATCGACGCACGCGCGGCGCGAGCCGCCATCGACTCGCGCGACTCCATCGACGCGCCCCGACATCCGCGTGGCCCGGACCGCACGCCCCCACGGCGAACCCACGCCGCCGCCGAACGCGCGGCGCGGCGGGCCGCCGTCAATGCAAGGAGTCCGCTTGAACGCCAGCCCATGGTTCGTCCGCCCGCTGCCGCGGCCGTCCGCGAAACTGCGCCTGATCTGCCTGCCCTACGCGGGCGGTTCGGCCGCGACCTACGCCACTTGGGGCGCGCAGTTGCCCACCGACGTCGAAGTGGTCGCCGTGCAGCCGCCGGGACGCGGCCCGCGTCTGGCCGAGCCGGCGCATACGCGCATGAGCGCGCTGGTCGCCGAGCTGATCGCGGCGTTTCAGGAACTGACCGACAAGCCGTACGTGTTGTTCGGCCACAGCCTCGGCAGCCGCGTCGCCTACGAATTCGCCCAACAGTGCCCGCGCGTGCATCTGCCCTCGCCGCGCATGCTGATCGCCTCCGGCAGCCGCGCGCCGCATTTTCCCGCGCCGCGCGCGGGCATTCACGATCTCGACGACGCCGCGTTCATCGCCCGGCTGCGCGAGCTCGACGGCACGCCCGAGGAAGTGCTCAACAACCGGGAATTGATGCAGTTCCTGATCCCGCTGCTGCGCGCGGATTTCAAGATCGCCGACTTGCACCGCGCCACGCCGGTCGAGCTGCATTGCCCGATCCTCGCGCTGACCGGCACCGAAGACCATGAAGTCGGCGACGCCGCGGTCGAAGGCTGGCGCGAACTCACCGACGCAGGCTGCGAGATCCAGCGGATTCCCGGCGGACATTTCTTCGTCGAGCACAATCGCGCGCTGGTGCTGG
Source organism: Lysobacter sp. K5869 (assembly GCF_018847975.1). NCBI lineage: Bacteria > Pseudomonadati > Pseudomonadota > Gammaproteobacteria > Lysobacterales > Lysobacteraceae > Lysobacter > Lysobacter sp. K5869. Next base: position 5,866,770 of record NZ_CP072597.1, read on the forward strand.
AGCAAGTCAACGCGGCGCTGGCGCAAGTGGCGCGGCTCGATCGCGTCGCGTAAGCCGCGCGTGGCCGGCGCCGGACGCGCGCCGCCCGCTCAGGCCGAGGCGTAACGCGCCGCGCCGCCGACCCAGCGCGAGACGATGCGGTCGGCCAGTTGCGGCGATTGGGTCAGCAAGCGTTCGCCGAGTTCCTGCACCAGCGGCAGCAGGTCGGCGTCGCGGCCCAGATCGGCGACGCGGAAACCGGCGAGGCCGGTCTGGCGGGTGCCGAGCAGTTCGCCGGGGCCGCGCAATTCCAGATCTTTTTGCGCGATCACGAAACCGTCGTGGGTTTGGCGCATCGTCTCCAGGCGCTGCCGCGCCAAGCCCGACAAGGGCGCGCGGTACAGCAGCACGCAGCTCGACGCCGCGCTGCCGCGGCCGACCCGGCCGCGCAGCTGATGCAGCTGCGCCAAGCCCAGGCGCTCAGCGTTCTCGATGATCATCAGCGAGGCGTTGGGCACGTCCACGCCGACTTCGATCACCGTGGTGGCGACCAGCAGATCGAGCTCGCCGTCCTTGAACGCGCGCATCGTCTCCTGCTTTTCCTTGGCCTTCATGCGCCCGTGCACGAGCCCGACGCGCAGCGGCGCGAGTTGCTTGGACAAATCCTCGAATGTGCTCTGCGCGGCTTGCGCGACCACTTCGTCGGACTCGTCGATCAGCGTGCACACCCAATAGGCCTGTCGCCCTTCGGCGCAGGCGGTGCGGATGCGCTGCACCAGTTCGGGCCGGCGTTCCTCGCTGAGCGCGACGGTCTGCACCGGCGTGCGCCCGGGCGGCAGTTCGTCGATGGCGGAGACGTCGAGATCGGCGTAGGCGGTCATCGCCAAGGTGCGCGGAATCGGCGTGGCGGTCATCACCAACTGGTGCGGCACGATGGCATCCACGCCGACCGCGCCGCCGACGCCCTTGTCGCGCAACGCGAGGCGTTGATGCACGCCGAAGCGATGCTGCTCATCGACGATGGCCAAGGCCAGATCGTGGAAGGCCACGCCTTCCTGCATCAGCGCATGGGTGCCGACCACCATCTGCGCGCTGCCGTCGGCCACTTGCTCCAGCGCCTGCTTGCGCGCCTTGCCGGTGACCTTGCCGGCCAGCCACGCCACGCGGATGTCGAGCGGCTCCAGCCATTTGCGCAGATTGTTGAGGTGCTGCTCGGCCAGCAATTCGGTCGGCGCCATCAGCGCGGCTTGCCGGCCGTGCTGCACCGCCAGCATCGCCGCCAGCGCGGCGACCACGGTCTTGCCGCTGCCGACGTCGCCCTGCACCAGCCGCAGCATCGGCGAGGGCTTGGCCAAGTCCGCGCGGATCTCGTCGAACACCCGCCGCTGCGCGCCGGTGAGCTTGAACGGCAGCGACTTGCGCAGCTTTTCGGCCAGCGGCAATTGCTTGAGCGCGCGCGCCTTGTGCGCCTGCTGGCTGATGCGCTGGCGGCGCAGGCTCAGGTGATGGGCCAGCAGCTCTTCCAGCACCAAACGCCGCTGCGCCGGATGGCGGCCGTCGATCAGCGCGGCCACGTCGGCGTCGGCCGGCGGGCGGTGCACGGTCAGCAGCGCGTCGCGCAGGGTCGGCAGTTGCAGGCGCCGGCGCAGTTCCTCCGGCAGCAGTTCCAGCGAGCCGTCGTCGGGCAGGCGGTCGAGCGCGTAGCCGATCAGCTTGCGCAGCGTCGCCGGGCCGATGCCTTCGATGGCCGGGTAGACCGGGTCCAGCGATTCGCCGAGTTCGGCCTCGGCGTCGTCGCCGAGGATGCGGTAGCTCGGATGCACGATCTCCAGACCGTTTTGGCCGGGCTTGGGCGTGCCGTACAGCCGCACCCGCGCGCCGACCTGGAACTGCGCGACCTGGGCGGCGCGGAAATGGAAGAAGCGCAGCACCACGTTGCCGTGCGATTCGTCGCCGACCGCCACGCGCAGCATCGGCCGGTAGCGGAAGCCGCGCTCGACCGCTTCCACCCGCCCTTCCACCTGCGCCGGCACGCCGGGGCGCAGGCCGCGGATCGGGGTGATCTGGGTGCGGTCCTCGTACTGGCGCGGCAGTTGCAGCCAGAAATCCTGCAAGGTCAGCAGCCCGCGCGCCGCCAGCTTCTCGGCCACGGCCGGGCCGACCCCGGGCATGCGCGGCAGCGGTTGCGTGTGGAGATCGACGGTGGGGCCGTCCTTACGACTCTGCATGCCGGTAAGGATAAAGGCGGGAACAGGGAATGGGGAATTGGGAATGGGGGCAGGCAAGCGCCGTGCGGGCCGCGTTCGATTCGCCAGAAGAGATCAGGGAACCGAGGCCGCCCACGGCAACCGCCAATTCCCTATTCCCTATTCCCGCTTCCCTGCTCCACCTCAATACTTCGCCATGAACTCCACCCCGTACGTGCGCGGCTCGGTCACGCGCGCGCCGACCGTGCCGAGCACGTTCTTGCCGTAGGTGCCGAGCGCGTTGATGTACTGGTTGTCGAACAGGTTGTTGCCGTAGATCGCCAAGCCCCAGCGGTCCTGCGGCGAGGTCCAGGCGATGCGCAGGTCGGTGCGGTTCTGCGCTTCGCCCAGGTCCAGCGCCGGGCTCACGCCGCAGCGGTTCTGCGCGCGCGACTCGGTGCTGCAGCGCACCTTGCCGCGGTAGGAATGGCGCAGCGAGACGTTGATGTCGCCGTTGGCGTCCATCGGGATGCGGTAGTACATCCCGCCCGCCGCCGACCAGTACGGCAGGCCGGTCGGCTCGCCGCTGGCGTCGATGCCGTCGGAGGTGACGTAGGTCTTGTAGGTCGAGTCGATGAAGCTGGCGTTGAAGTCCAGGCCGAAGTTGTCGGTGGCCTGCCAGCGCATGTCGAAGTCCAGGCCGTAGGCTTCCAGGTCCGAGGTGTCGACGACGAAGCGCGGAATGTCGGTGCTGCTGTCCAGCCGCACCGCCTGGCGGTTGTCGTAGACGTAGTAGAACAGCGAGGCGTTGAGCTGCAGGCGGTGCTGCGGGAACGAGGTCTTGATACCGGTCTCGAAGTTCCAGACGTCCTCGTTCTCGAAGCTGCTGCCGATCTGCAGCGAGTTGAAGCCGCCGGCCTTGTAGCCCTTGGCCAGCGAGGCGAACACCATGGTCTCGTCGCTGAGGTGATAATCCACGACGAAGCGCGGGCTCAGGTCGCTCCAGCTGTTGGAGGTGCGGCGCAGCAGGCCCTTGTTGAGCATCGCCGGCGGGTCGATGAAGGCGACGTCGAAGACGAAGGCCTCGCGCGGGATGCCGGCCAGATCGAAGAAACCGATCGCCGCCAGCTGATCCAGCGCGGCGTCCAGTTCCGGCGCGGAGCGGTGGTTGTTGAGCCAGCTGAACTTCTTCTCGTCGCGGGTGTAGCGCAGGCCGACGGTGAGGTTGAGCTTGTCGTTGACGTGCCAGATCACGTCGCCGAACACCGCGTAGGCCTTGGTGTCCAGGGTGTTGCGGAAGGTTTCGTTCCAGCGGTGGCCGAGCAGGCGGATCGGGATGCCCATCGCGCCGAGCGCGGCGTCGACTTCGCCGAACAGATAACCCGACGCGGTCGGCGCCATGCCCAGGTTGTGGACGATGGTGTCGACCGAATCGGTCATCGCGTTGACCTCGCTGGTCTGGCGCGCGCGTTCGTCGAAGTAGCTGGCGCCGGCGACCCAGTCGAGCTTGTCGGTGCTGCCGTTGAACTTGAACTCCTGGTAGAAGCTGCGGTTGCTCTCGGTGTTGGTCGAATCCACGTAGAGGTAACGGCGGTTGGTGCCGTCCTCTTCGACCCGGTTGAGCGAGTCGTAGTCGCGCCACGACGTGGTCGAGGTGAAGCCGCCCCAGTCGGTGCCGTGATCGACGATCAGGGTCACGCCGTCGAAGCGGCGCGATTCCTCGTTGCCTTCGGCGTCGCTGACGGTCGGCACCTTGCGCGGATCGAGATAGGCGCGCTCGTTGACCGGTAACGGCGGCAGGCCAGGCGCTGGCGGCAGCGCGACGATGCCGGTGGTGGCCTGACCGAGCTGGTCCAGGCTCTCGTGATCCCAACTGATCAGCGCGCTGGTGCGTTCGCCGAAGCGGGTCTTGAACGCGGCGCGCGTGGCCCAGTTGTTCTCCGGATTCAGATCGCGGCCGGTTTCGGCGTCCTGGATCCAGCCGTCGGCATGGTTGATCAGCGCGTTGAAGCGGAACGCCGAGTCCTCGCTGACCGGCAGGTTGAGCATGCCGTCGACGTACTGCTTGCCGTAGTTGCCGAGGCGCAGCTTGGCTTTGACTTCGGTGGCCGCGGTGCTGGGCTTGCGGGTGATGATCGAGATCGCGCCGGCCGCGGTGTTGCGGCCGAACAAGGTGCCTTGCGGGCCCTTGAGCACTTCGATCCGCTCCACGTCGGTGAACGGCAGCAGCACGCCGCCGCCGCGTCCAGCGTAGACGCCGTCGACGTACACGCCCACGGCCGGATCGGTGCCGATGCCGAAGTCGTCGGTGCTGATGCCGCGCAGCTCGAAGCCCGGCTGGGTCGGCTGCAGGCTGTCGACCACCAGGCCGGGCACGAAGCTGTCGAGGTCGCCCAAGTCTTGCGCGGCGACATCGTCGATGAGTTTGTCGGTCACCACTTGCAATGCGATGGGCACGTCCTGCAGTTCTTGCTGGCGGCTCTGCGCGGTGACGGTGATCTTGTCCAGTTCCTTGGGCCCGGAATCCTGGGCGAAGGCGGCCGGTGCGGCCAGGGCGAAGGCGCCGCCGCACAGGGCGGACAGCACGGTGTGGGTCGCGATGACCAGGCGGTGTTTGCGCAACGACATCGAAAGCTCTCCCCTCTCGTTCGTTCTTGCGTTCGTCGGTTGATGCCGGCGCGTTCGTCCGACGCGCCTTGTTTTTTGGGTGTTTCCTTATTCTTCGTTACCTCTTGCGTCCGGATCGCCGCTCAGCCGCACTCCCCCCGTTGCGCGGCGATCCAGTCGCGGATCAGTTGCACGCCCTCTTCGTGCACGACGCTGCGGCCGAGCTCGGGCATCATCACCGAGGGATCGTCGCTGCGCATGCGGTAGATCAGGATCGATTCGTCCGGCTTGCCGGGCACCACGCCGAAGCGGTGGTCGCCGGTGCCGTGACCGGCCGCGATCGGCAGCTTGCACCGGCCCAGTCGCAGCGGCTCCTGCGTCGCCGCGTTCAACCACAGGCCCGAGGTGTTGCCCGGGCCCTTGGGACTGTGACAGTGGCCGCAGTTGATATCGAGGTAGGCGCGGGCGCGCGCTTCCACCGGCGCGCCCGGATCGTGCCAGTTCGCTTCGCGCGGCGCTTGCTCCGGCGCCGGCGCGCCCTTGAGGTAGCCGACCTGGCTCCAGCGCGCGATCTGGTTCTGCAAGCCGTCGTCGTAGGCGAAATCGCGGTTGAGGTGGCGCGCCTTCGGGCCGATCGGATGCAGCGCCTTGGATTTCATGTCGGTGCCGTGGCAGCCGGCGCACTGGTTCTGATCGGGCACGGTGTAGTCGGCGGTTTCGTGGCCGCCGTCGGCGGCGACCAGATCCAGCGACACCAACTCGCCGCCGCGCATCAGCTTGGCCTGGGTCTGTTCGCGATTCCACACATACGGCAGCGCCACCCAGCCGGTTTCGCGGCGCAGCAGCAAGCGGGTTTCGACCAGTCGCACCTTGCTCAGCTGCAAGCCGCCGCCGCGCAGGTCCGGGCCGTCGTCGTAGCTGCGCAGCACCGCGTCGCCTTCGCCGCGCGGGTAGTAGAAGGTCTTGCTGAAGACGGTGCCGACCGGGAAATCGAACTCCTGATCGGGGTCGTAGTTCGCCGCCTGCCCCTTCGGCATCCACACCGTGCGCAGCTTGTGCGCGTAATCGGAGAACAGCGCGGTGTTGAGATCGTAGGGCAAGACGTCGCGATTGAGCTGCAAGCGGCCGCCGGCCACGCGCAGCACGTTCCATTCGGCCAGATCCGCGGGCTGGCCGTCGGCGAAGAAACGCACCGGCGCCCACGGCGCGTCGGCGGCCAGCGGTGCGCCGGCGCCGGCCGCGGCCGGGGCGGATTCCTGCGGCTTGCTGCAACCTGCGACCAGCAACGACAACAGCACTGCGAAGGCGTAACGCATCGAAGTTCCGGGCATCGGTCAGCCGCGCTTGAGATCGATGGCCGGCAGCTTCGGCAGCTCGCACGCGTAAGGCTTGGTGTCCTGGCTCGGGCTCTTGTAGCCGTTGGGGCCGTCGGCGTTGACCACGCCGGACACGTCGCGGATGCAGATCTTCGGCCCGTCCTTGAGCTGGGCGTTGGCGTAGCCGTCCCACAGCACATCGGGGAAATGCCCGCTCAAGCCGAACACCGCGGCCTTGAGCGCCTTCAGGTCGAGCCCGTCGGGCGAATCGCCGCCGCCCTTCAAGCGGTTGCCGTAGATGTTGATGCGCTCGGGATACGGGTCGAAATCCTTCGACGCCTTGTCGTCCTTGTAGCCGGTGGAATAGACGCTGGAGACGATGATGTTGGTGGTGGCGTTGTCGCTGATGTCGTTGTCGAACACCTCGACATCGTCGTTGGAGTTGATCACCACGCCGCTGCCGGCCGGCACGCTCGCCACCGGCGTGCCCTTGGCGCCGAAGTTGGCGGTGTTGTTCTTGAACACCTGGTTCTTGAACACCCGGATCGCCCCGCCCTGCTGCGACAGCGCCGGCATGTTGAAGACCAGGATGCCGCCGGTGTTGTTGGTGGCGACGTTGTCGTGCACGTCGGCGTTGACGGTGTTTTCGATCTCGATGCCGGCGACGTTGAACTCGGCGCGGCTGTTGCGCACGATCACGTCGCGCGACTGGCCGACGTAGATGCCGGCGTCCGACGCGCCGATCGCCACCGAATTCTCGATCAGCACGTTGCGGGTCTTGACCGGATACAGCCCGTAGCCGCCGTTCTTGGTGCTCGGCCCGCCGGTCCATTCCACCCGCACATTGCGGATGGTGATGTGCTCGCCTTCGTTGACCTTGAGCCCGTCGCCCTTGCTGTCCTCGATCGCGATGTTCTCGATCAGGAAGTTGTTGGCGTTGACCAGCAAACCCTCGGCGCCGGCTTTCTGGCCCTTGAAGCTCAGCACCGACTTGTCCGGGCCAGCGCCGCGGATGGTCACGCCGTCCACGCGCAAGGTCAGGCTGCGGTCGAAGCTGTAGCGGCCCGCCGGCACTTCGATCACGTCGCCCGGCTTGGCGTCGAGCAGCTTGGTGCGGAAGGTGTCGGCGAAAGCGGCGTCGCCGGCGGCGACTTCGGGCGTCGGCGTGTGCTGGGCCTGCTCGGGGCCGCAGGCGGCGAGCGCGGCGACCGCGACGGCGAGGACGCCGGCGCGCAACGGCAGGGACGGCGGGTTCTTCGGCTGATTCATGAGGCTCCCCGTGGCGATGGCGGCGAGGCGGCGCGCGTGTTGCGGCGCGGCATGCCGGCGATGGCTAAGCCGTGAGTCTCCGCCGCCGCCGCGAGCGCGCGTGAGGGCGATTGCGGCACACTAGGGGGGCATTCGCGGTCAACCGTGCGGCCAAGTATCGTGAGGGGCGATGCGCCAGCCATCCGAACCAAACCACGACCTCGCCGCCGACGACGCCAAGAGCGACGTCGCGCTGATGTCGCCGAATCTGTTGTGGGGTCTGCTGCAAACCGCGGACCGGATCGGCGCGCCCAGCGACGACTGGTTCGCCGGCACCGGGCTGAGCCGCGCCCAGGTCAGCGACCCCGGCGTGCGCCTGCCCGACCGCCCGACCGCGATCGTGATCGAGCGCGCGCTGAAGGTGCTGCCGCCGAGCATCGGGCTCGACGTCGGCCGGGTCCAGCACGTAGGCAATTTCGGCCTGCTCGGTTTGGCCATGACCACCGCGGCGACCTTCGGCGAAGCCTTGCAGATCGGCCTGCGCTTCACCCCTGTGGTCGGCAGCCTGATGCGTTTCGTCGAGAGCGCGTCGGAGTCCGGCACGATGGCGCTGGCCGGGCAGATGACCATCGCGTTTCCGTCGATCCATCGCTTCGTCACCGAGGAATTCTTCAGCAGCTGTCTGGCGCTGGCGCGCGGTTTGGTCGGCGATTCGCTGCGGCCCAAGCGTTTGGAATTCAGCTATCCCGAGCCGGAGTACCGCGAGCAGTACGAGCAGGTGTTCGAGTGCCCGCTCGCGTTCGATCAGCCGCAGGATCGCTTGGTGCTGGACGAACATTGGCTGATGGCGCCGTTGCCGACGCACAACCCCATCGCCTCCAAACAGGTGCTGGCGCTGTGCGAGGCGCAGATGCCCTCCGGCGCGGTGCCCGGGGAGGCGACCGCAACGGTCGAGCGCTTGCTGCGCGCGCAGTTGCCGCAGGATCCCAAGCTCACCGACATCGCCGCGCAGATGCACGTCAGCGAACGCACGCTGCGGCGGCAGTTGACCGGGGAAGGCACGAGCTTCCACGAGATCCACGACCGGCTGCGGATCGATCGCGCGTATGCGCTGTTGCGCGAGCGCGGGCCGAGCATCGCCAGCGTCGGCGCGGCGATCGGCTACAAGGACCCGCGCGATTTCCGGCGCGCGTTCAAGCGCTTAACCGGCGAGACGCCACGGGCGTTGCGCGAGCGGTTGTGGGCGGAGATGGCGCGGGAGCGGCGTTGAGTCTTCGATCCGGGCGTTGGGCCTAAGCGGCGACGCCTCGCCGGATTATCCGCGCCCGAGCGAGCCGTCGCTCCGACGAAATCGAGTCAACCGAAGCGACGGAGCCCCGCCGAACACGCTCGAGGCCGCCCACCTCCCACCCGTCATTCCGGCGAAAGCCGGAATCCATTTTGCCGTTGCCGTTGCCCTTCGCCTTGACGTATCTCCAACCAAAGCCCACGCCCCGCAGCCCCGGAGGGCGTGCGCATGGATGCGCACGCGCGCCATGGGTCAGGATGACCCTTATGGCGCGGCCCCGCGCCGCTTTGAGCCCTAGTGGCTCTTGATTCGAAAACAAGGAAAGCGCCTTTCTTTGGTTACTTTCTTTGGCAAGACAAAGAAAGTGACCCGGCCGCTTGCGGACGGAACGCTTTGGATTGGAGCCTGTCCTCACTCGTTGCTGCGTTGAAGGAAAAACCGACAGCAAAGTCAAAATGGATTCCGGCTTTCGCCGGAATGACGGAGTGCGGGCTGCGTTTCTCGCACGTGACGGAACACTCCACCCACCGTCATTCCGGCGAAAGCCGGAATCCATTTTGATGTTGCTTCTGCTTTGTCTGGCAAGAGCGCACGACTACAAGCGAAGATCAAACGCTTAAAGCTTTCGTCCGCAAGCGGCCGAGTTACTTTCTTTGTCTTGCCAAAGAAAGTAACCAAAGAAAGGCGCTTTCCCTGTTTTCGAATCAAGAGCCACTAGGTCCAGCACCGGGCGCGGGGCTGCGCCGTAAGGGGCATCCATGCCCCTACGGCGCACGCGCGCATCCATGCGCGCGCCCTCCGGGGCTTTGGGGCGTGGGCCTCCGGCGCAGATACGTCCAAGCGAATAGCAACGGCAACAGCAGCGGCAGCAGCGGCAGCAGCGGCAACAGCAACGGCAACGGCAACGGCAAGATCAAAATGGATTCCGGCTTTCGCCGGAATGACGGGCTGGAGTTTCGTGGTTATGGCCGCGACATCATCGACCGCATATCGCCCGCATAAAAGCAAAAGGCCGCTCCGGCGAGGAGCGGCCTTCGAATTTTCGCGCGGCGCTCAACCCCTCAACGCAACACCATCACCGCATCGACCTCGAACGCCACCCCACGCGGCAGCGCCGAAACCTCGACCGTCGACCGCGCCGGATACGGCGGATTGAAGTACTCGCCCATCACCGCATTGACCTTGCCGAACGCGCCGAGGTCGGTGAGGTACAGGCCCAAGCGGGCGATGTCGGCCAGCGAACCGCCGGCGGCTTCGCACACCGCCTTGAGGTTCTGGAACGCGCGGTGCGCCTGCGCTTCGATGTCGCCTTCCACGACCAAGCCGCTGGACGGGTCGAGCGCGATCTGGCCGGAGAGGTAGACCGTGTCGCCGACGCGCACGGCTTGCGAGTACGGGCCGATGGCGGCCGGGGCTTTGTCGGTTTGGATGATTTCGCGGGACATGGGTTGGGAGCCGGGAGTGAGGGGAAAGAGGGGATTGGGGAACGGGAGCATCGTAAAGGCTGGGCGGGATGGCGCAAACCGCGGCGGCGCGCGCCCGGTTCCGGTTTGCGGTTTTCGCACTGAGGCCTTCGCCCCCCCGAGACCTCGATTCCGACCGCGCCCTAAAACCGCACAGTCCCTCAAATCGTCCGCCACGATATCCCATCGCCCACGACACCGCGGCAATCGCGTGCGGCCCAACGCCGCCGCAGCCGCTTCCCCATTCCCTTCTTTCCCCTTATTCCCCGCAGCCGGCCAACGGCCGGCGCACCCTACATCCGCTGCACGCCCAACACCACGGCCAAGCGCCGCACCCGCCGCATCACATCGGCCAAGTGGCGGCGATCGTGCACTTCGATGGCGAAGCGCATCACCGCGATATTGGCGTCGCGTTCCAGGTACTCGACGCGGTCGATGTTGGATTCGGCCTCGGCGATCGCCGCGGCCACCTGGGCCAGCGAGCCGGGGCGGTTGTCGACTTCGATCCGCAGCGCGGCGGCGAAGTCGCCGGAAACCTGGCGGTCCCAGCCGATCGCCACCCAGCGGTCGGGCGACTTGCGGTAGTCGGAGACGTTCGGGCAATCCAGTCGGTGCACCACGATGCCCTTGCCGGCGGTGTGGTAGCCCATGATTTCGTCGCCCGGCAACGGCAGGCAACAGTTGGCGAAGCTGATGACGCCGCGCTCGGCGCCGGTGATGAGGATCTTGTCCTCGGGCAGACGCGGGCGGTCGATGGCGCGGCCGCGGGTCTTGCCCGGCGCCTCGCGCGCCAGCGCCAGCGCGACCTGATTGGGCATGCGGTTGCCCAGCGCGATGTCGGCCAGCAGCGCTTCCAGGCGCGGGTAGCGGTTCTCGCTGAGGTAGGCCTCCAGGCGCAATGCCGGGGTGCGGTCGAGCGAGGTCTCCAGCGATTCCAGCGCGCGGTCGAGCATGCGGTGGCCGAGTTGCACCGCGTCCTCGTGTTCGAGCTGCTTGAGCTGTTGGCGGATCGAGGTGCGCGCCTTGCCCGAGACCACGAACTCCAGCCACTGCGGCTTGGGCGTGGACGACTTGGCGGTGATGATCTCCACGCGCTGGCCGCTGGCGAGCTTGGTGCGCAGCGGCACCAGCTTGCCGTCGACGCGCGCGGCCACCGCGCGGTTGCCGACGTCGGTGTGCACGGCGTAGGCGAAATCCAGCGCGGTGGAATTGCGCGGCAGCGAGAGGATGTCGCCCTTGGGCGTGAACAGGTAGACCTCGTCCGGGAACAGGTCGACCTTGACGTTTTCCAGGAATTCCAGCGACGAACCGGTGGCGCGCTGGGATTCGACCAGATTGGCGATCCAGCTGTGCGCGCGCGATTGCGCGCTGTTCGGGCCTTCGCCGCCGTGCTTGTACGACCAGTGCGCGGCGATGCCGCGCTCGGCGACGAGGTCCATGTCCTCGGTGCGGATCTGCACTTCCACCGGCGAGCCGTAGGGGCCGAACAGCACGGTGTGCAGCGACTGGTAGCCGTTGGCCTTGGGGATCGCGATGAAATCGCGGAAGCGCCCGTCCAGCGGCTTGTACGCCGAATGCACCACGCCGAGCGCGTGGTAGCAGTCCGGCACGGTCTTGACCACGACGCGGAAGCCGAACACGTCCATGACTTGGTTGAAGCTCTTATGCTCGTTGTGCATCTTGGTGTAGATGCTCCACGGCGACTTCACCCGGCTGATCAGCCGATGGGTCAGTTTTTCCTTGGCCAGCCGCTGGGCCAGATGCGCTTCGATCTGCACCAGCGACTCGCGCCGCACCACCGGCTGGGTGCGGATGCGCTTTTCGATCACCGCGTGGCGCCACGGGTGCATGGCGCGGAAGCCCAGGTCCTGCAGTTCGGCCTTGATCAGGTTCATGCCCAGGCGCTGGGCGATCGGCGCGTAGATCTCCAGCGTTTCCAGGGCGATGCGTTGTCGCGCCTCCGCGCTCTGCGCGCCGAGGGTGCGCATGTTGTGCAGGCGGTCGGCGAGCTTGATCAGGATCACGCGCAGGTCGCGCGCCATCGCCAGCAGCATCTTGCGGAAGCTTTCCGCGGCGGCTTCCTGGCGGTCGCGGAACTGAAGTTTGTCGAGCTTGGTGACGCCGTCGACCAGCTCGGCCACGGTCGGGCCGAACTCGGTGGCCAGGCATTCGCGCGTGACCGGGGTGTCTTCGATGGTGTCGTGCAGGATCGCCGCGACCAGGGTCTCGATGTCGAGCCCTTGCTCGGCCAGCACCTTGGCCACCGCGACCGGGTGGGTGATGTAGGGCTCGCCCGACTTGCGCGTCTGCCCGGCGTGCGCGGCCGCGCCGACCGCCCAGGCGCGGCGCAGTTGCAGGCGCTGGGCTTCGGGCAGGTAGTGCGCGGCGAGCTCCAGCTCGCGCACGTAGTCCGGCAGCTCCGTGTCGTCGGGAGCGGCGGGATAGGTGTTCAGCGCGGGCTCGGCAGGGGTCATAACGGAAATTTACGCGTGCGATGCGGCACGTGGCAACGCATCGACCTGCTTGGGATGTGGCGACTGTGCGCTGCGGCGCAAGCGACGGGGCTTGGGATGCGTCCGCGGGCGGCGGTCCGGTTCAGGAAAGCGCGGGGTTTTGCCGGGTTGCGCGCAGGTCGCGGGACGGGATGTTCGCCGACGGCGAGCGCGACGACGCGCGTCGGCCGACGCCGTTCTTCTCGCCGAGGGCCGCGTGTCGCCACTGAAACCGTTCTCCCGCGCGGAGCTGGACTCGTTGGCGTCGAAGCCCTGCGATAAGCGGAGCGTGTCGAAACCGGCGCTCCGCGCGAACGGGCGGAGCGCATCGAAGCCGGCCCCCTCTTACAAGACGGACCCGCGCCGCGGGCGGGCGCCCAAAACAAAAACGGCCCCGCGCAGGCGGAGCCGTTTTTCGCTCGCCGCCCGCTCGCGGCGGGGGCGCAGGCGCGGCCCGCGCGGCGGGCCGGGGAAACTCAGTCGTCGCCCTTGGACAGGTCGTCGTCGGCCACCACTTCGGCCGCGGCCCATTCCAGGGCTTCGCGTTCCTTGCGCTCACGCTCGGCCTTCTCGACCGCGTCGATGTAGTCCGGGTTGACCTGACGCGCGGCGATTTCGCGCAGCGCCAGCACGGTCGGCTTGTCGTTGGCTTCGCTGTTGTCCAGCTGCGGCTCGACGCCGTTGGCCAGCTGGCGGGCGCGCTTGGCGGCCAGCATGACGAGTTCGAAGCGGTTCGGGACCACTTCCAGGCAATCTTCGACGGTGATGCGGGCCATGGGGCTCCTGCGGCCGGGTCGGCCGTCTTGCAAACGGATGGGGGCCGGGAAGTTTAGGCGCGGCGGCCCGGAAACGCAAGGATTTCGCCGATTAAGCCTTGCAAATCAAGCGGATAGCCCCTGTAGGAGCGGCGTAAGCCGCGACCGCGACTTCGCACCTGCGTCGTCAGCCCGATGTCGCGGTCGCGGCTCGCGCCGCTCCTACAGTCGGGCTTCCAGCCGCGTCGCGGCTGGGACGCCTCAGTTCTCGTCGACCAACAGCGCCGTGATCAGCCGCGAATGCCGCGCCACCTGCGGTTCGCGCCGCAACCGGCTGGCGGTGAAGATCGCGCACATCTCGTCGACCGCGGTGTCGAAGACTTCGTTGACGATGACGTAGTCGAACTCGCCGTAATGCGACATCTCCTCGCGCGCGGCGGCCAAGCGCTGCTGGATCACCTCTTCGGTGTCCTGCCCGCGCGAGCGCATGCGCGACTCCAGCGCCTGCCGCGACGGCGGCAGGATGAACACGCTGACCGCGTCGGGCACTTTGTTGCGCACTTGGCGCGCGCCCTGCCAGTCGATCTCCAGCAGCACGTCCTTGCCGGCCGACAGGAACGGCTCCACCGACTGCCGCGCCGAGCCCTTCCAGTCGCCGTGCACGCGCGCGTGCTCGAAGAAATCGCCTTCGGCGACCATCGCCTCGAACTCTTGCTCGCTGACGAAGTGGTAGTGCTCGGCATGGCGCTCGCCCGGCCGCGGCTTGCGCGAGGTGAACGAGATCGACAGGCGGATGTTCGGGTCGCGCGCGAGCACCGCGTTGACGATGCTGGATTTACCGGCTCCGGAGGGAGCGGCGACGATGTAGAGGGTTCCGCGCATGGGGTTCGGGGCCGGATCGAAGTCGGGAAGCGACGAAAGGAAGAGGGAAAGAGGGGAAAGAAGGGAAAGAGGGGAAAGAAGGGAAAAACGGGAATGAAGAGAGGCGAAGAACCGGAACGAGCGCGCCGCGCCCATTCCCTTCTTTCCCCTCTTTCCCTCTTCCCTGCTCCTACTCGATGTTCTGGATCTGCTCGCGCGCCTGATCGATCAGCACCTTCAGCTCGACCGCCGCCGACGAGCTGCGCGCGTCGACCGACTTGGAACCCAGGGTGTTGGCTTCGCGGTTGAATTCCTGCAGCAGGAAATCCAGGCGCCGGCCGACCGCTTCGCGCAGCTTGAGCACGCGCCGGGCCTCGACCACGTGCGAGTCGAGCCGGTCGAGTTCTTCGTCGACGTCGAGCTTTTGCAGCCACAGCACCAGTTCCTGCTCCAGGCGGCCGTTGTCGGCGGGCTGGGCGAGGTCGGCGAGGCGGGTTTCCAGCTTGGCGCGCTGGCCGGCGCGGATCGCCGGCATCATCGTGCGGACTTCGCCGGCGATGCGGGCGATGCCGTCGACGCGTTCGCCGATCGCCGCGGCGAGCTTGGCGCCCTCGCGTTCGCGCGAAGCGACGAATTCGTCGAGCACGCCGTCCAGCAGCGCCAGCGCTTCGGCCTGCAGCGCGGCCGGGTCGGCCGCCTGCGCTTGCAGCACGCCGGGGAATTGCAGCAGTTCGGTGAACTCGGTGCGTAGCGCCGGGAAGCGCGCGGACAGGTCGATGGCCAGATCGCTGAGCTCGCGCAGGCGGGTCGGGTTGAGCTGCAGCGCGTCGCCGCCTTCCGGGGCGCGCAGGCGCAGGGTCAGGTCGAGCTTGCCGCGGCCGACGCGGGCGGCGATGCGTTCGCGCAGGGCCGGCTCGAGCACGCGCAATTCGTCGGCCAGACGCACGCCCAGTTCGAGGAAGCGGTGGTTGACCGAGCGCAGCTCGCAGCCGAGCGTGCCCCAGGGTGTCGTGCGTTCGCCGCTGGCGAAGGCGGTCATGCTGCGGATCATTCGCCGATTTCCGAGCCTTACGGGGGGTGAATGGTAAACTCGCCGGCCCTCAAAACGGTAACGCCGCGCCATGACCGGTCCTATCGCCGCCCCCGCCCAGGCCCCGGCCGGCACGGTTTCCCGCCCCAGCGGCCGCTCCGCCGGCCAGTTGCGCGAGGTGACCATCCAGCGCGGCTACACCCGCCACGCCGAGGGTTCGGTGCTGGTCAGCTTCGGCCAGACCCGGGTGCTGTGCACCGCCAGCGTCGAGAACAAGGTGCCGGCGTTCCTGCGCGGCAAGGGCGAAGGCTGGGTCACCGCCGAGTACGGCATGCTGCCGCGCGCCACCCACACCCGCAGCGACCGCGAGGCCGCGCGCGGCAAGCAAGGCGGGCGGACCCTGGAAATCCAGCGCCTGATCGGCCGCGCCCTGCGCGCCTGCGTCGACCGCAAGGCGCTGGGCGAACGCACCATCACCCTGGACTGCGATGTGCTGCAGGCCGACGGCGGCACCCGCACCGCCGCCATCACCGGCGCCTACGTGGCCCTGGTCGAGGCGGCGCGCTGGCTGCAGGCGCGGCGCGAGATCAACCGCGACCCGATCTTCGGCGCGGTCGCCGCGGTCTCGGTCGGCGTCTACCGCGGCACCCCGGTGCTGGACCTGGACTACGCCGAAGACAGCGATTGCGACACCGACATGAACGTGGTCATGAACGACGGCGGCGGCTTCATCGAGCTGCAAGGCACCGCCGAGGGCCACGCGTTCCGCCGCGACGAACTCGACGCGCTGCTCGGGCTGGCCCAGGCCGGCATTACCGAATTGCTGGAAAAGCAGCGGCAGGCGCTGGCCGGCTGAGCCGCGCCTAGCCCCGCATCGCCACGCACCGCGCGGGCGGTGAGGAGGGAGCGACGAGTAGGGGATCGCGTCCCTTCGCTCGTTATCTCCTTCCTCACCGCCCGCGTCGTTTTTGCGCGGCGCGGGTTTTCTCCGCCGTCGCGCGCACTGCATCGCAGTTCGCGCGCGCGGCGCTGAACTTTCGCGCGCCGCGCGCGTTCAATCGACTCGTTCGATCGGTTCGCCGGCCCGCGCCGGCATCGTTCCCTTCTTCGGTAAGGCATTCGGCATGACTCGCAGCATCGGCAGCATCACCTTGGTCGTGGACGACTACGACCGCGCCATCGACTACTACACCCGCGCGCTCGGCTTCGTCCTGCTCGAAGACGTCGATCAGGGCAGCGGCAAGCGCTGGGTGCGGGTGGCGCCGGCCTCCGGCGCGCAGACCGCGCTGCTGCTGGCGCAGGCGTCGGGCGAAGCGCAGCGCGCGCGCATCGGCGACCAGACCGGCGGCCGGGTCGGCTTCTTCCTGCACACCGACGACTTCCACCGCGACCACGCCGCGATGCTCGCCCAGGGCGTGCGCTTCATGGAATCTCCGCGCGTCGAGACCTACGGCACGGTCGCCGTATTCGAAGATCTGTACGGTAATCGCTGGGATTTGCTGGAATTGAAAGCATGAAACTGGTGCTGGCCAGCAGCAACGCCGGGAAACTGGTGGAACTGCGCGACCTGCTCGGCGACACCGGCATCGAACTGGTGGCGCAAACCGACCTGGGGGTCGAGGACATCGAGGAAACCGGCAGCACGTTCGTCGAGAACGCGCTGCTGAAGGCCCGGCACGCCAGCGCGGTCACCGGGCTGCCGGCGTTGGCCGACGATTCGGGCATCTGCGTGGACGCGCTCGGCGGCGCGCCGGGACTGTATTCGGCACGCTATTCCGGCCGCCACGGCGACAACGAAGCCAATATCGACAAGCTGCTGGGCGCGCTCCAGGGCGTGCCCGACGAGCGCCGCGGCGCGCATTTCTATGCGGTGATCGTGGCCCTGCGGCATGCCGGCGATCCGCGTCCGATCATCGCCGAGGGCATCTGGAACGGGCGCATCCTGCACCAGCGCCAGGGCACCCGCGGGTTCGGCTACCAGCCGGTGTTCCTCGATACCGAACACAATATTTCCGCCGGCGAGATCGACGACGCGCTCAAGAACCGGGTCAGCCACCGCGCCCGCGCCCTGGCCGCGCTGCGCGCGCGCCTGCCGGAGCTGGCCCCATGAACCGCCTGCTGCGCGCCACCGCTGCGCAGCGCCGGGCGTTCCGCACCGGCGGCCACACCGTGGCCACGGTGGCCGTGCTGTATCTGCTGGCCCTGCCGATCGCGGTGTGGATCCGCCAGGACGGCCTGCGCGCCGACGCCAACGGCTTCGGCGAGTTGCAGCTGGCGCTGTGGGCGCTGGCCGGGCTGGTCGGGCTGGTCGCCGCCGCGGCGGTGCAACGGGTCAGCCTGGACGCCGGCAACACCGGCGCGATCCGCTACGCCAACATCACCACCGGCCACCGCACCCGCGCGTTCGAGCCGGGCGAGGTGCAGAGCATGGCCCTGCACCGGGCCAAGGACGGGCGCCTGCGCCTGACCTCGACCCTGGAACTGCGCCTGGCCCCGGCCGCACACCGCCGCTGGACCACGGTGACCCTCTACGACGGCGACATGTCCGGCGACGGCCGCGCCGAACCGCTGGCCTCGATCATCCGCCAGGTCGTGCAGGCCCGGCCCGATGTGGCGCTGGATACGAATTTGCGCGCGCTGCTGGCGGCGCGGCGCTACGGGGCGACGGGGCGGTAAGTAGGGAGCAGGGGAACCAAGGGAATCTAAGGGAACGGGGAATGGCGGTTTCTCGGCTTTCCGGCCAGAAGCCGGAATCGGGAGCGGGCAACTGCGGGCTTTTCGCCTTCCGGCCACGCCTCCCATTCCCCTCGGTCCCGCTCCCAGCGCAAAGACGGGGAATCAGGGGAATCAGGGGAATCAAGGGAACCAAGGGAACAGGGAGCCGCAAGCTTCTCGCCTTCCGACCCTAGCCCCCATTCCCCCCATTCCCCCCATTCCCCTTGTTCCCCTTGTTCCCCTTGCTCCCCTTGCTCCCCTCATTCCCGCTCCTGCCCCACCGCCCCGTGCCCCACCCGCCCCGGCCCGGTAAACTGGCCCGCTCCTCCCCGATCCAGACCGGGCTCCGCCGCCCGGCCGCCGTCCTTTGAGCGCCGCCCTGATTCCCCCGCCGCTGTCGCTGTACGTGCACCTGCCCTGGTGCGTGCGCAAATGCCCGTACTGCGATTTCAATTCGCACGAGGCCCGCGGCGCGCCGCCGTTCGCGGCCTATGTCGATGCGCTGATCGCCGACCTGGAACACGACCTGCCGCTGGTCTGGGGCCGCACCGTGCACAGCGTGTTCTTCGGCGGCGGCACCCCGAGCCTGTTTCCGCCGGACGCCATCGACCAGTTCCTGCAGGCCGCCAGCGCGCGGCTGCGCTTCGCGCCGGGCTGCGAAATCACCCTGGAAACCAACCCGGGCACCGCCGAGCACGGCCGCTTCGAGCTGTACAAGGCGGCCGGGGTGAACCGGCTCAGCTTCGGCATCCAGAGCTTCGACGACGGCTGCCTGCAGCGGCTGGGGCGGATCCACGGCAGCGCCGAGGCCGAGGCGGCGGTCAAGCTGGCCCAGGACGCGGGCTACGACAATTTCAATCTCGACCTGATGTACGCCCTGCCCGGCCAGACCCTGGCCATGGCCGAGCACGACCTGGAGCGGGCGTTCGCGCTCGACCCGGCGCACATCTCGCACTACCAGCTGACCCTGGAACCGAACACGGTGTTCGCCGCGCGCCCGCCGCGCGACCTTCCCGACGAAGACAGCGCCTGGGACATCCAGGACCGCTGTCAGGCGCTGCTGGCGCAGCGCGGCTACGGCCAGTACGAAGTCAGCGCCTACGCGCGGCCGGGGCGGCAGTGCCAGCACAACCTCAATTACTGGCGCTACGGCGATTACCTCGGCATCGGCGCCGGCGCGCACGGCAAGATCACCCTCGGCGCCGAGCAGGCGATCCTGCGGCGCTGGAAGCTCAAGCACCCGACCGCCTACCTCGCCCAGGCCGGCCGGCCCGAGGCGATCGGCGGCGACGACCGCATCGCGGCGGCGCGGCGGCCGTTCGAATACATGCTCAACACGCTGCGGCTGGTCGAGGGGTTCTCGCTGGACTCGTTCGAGGCCTCCACCGGGCTGGCGCGCGCGCAGATCGCGCCGCAACTGGACGCCGCCGTCGCCCAAGGCTGGCTGGAGCGCGACGGCGACCGCGTCCGCCCGACCGAACTGGGCCGGCGCTTCACCAACGATGTGGTGGCCCTGTTCCTGGCCGACGAAGCGGACTCGGCGAGCGAACGCCCGGCCGTCTAAACTGAATGCAGCGACGCCGGCGGCATCACGGTTCGGACACATCCAGGCACAGAGACTGAGCTTGGCCGGCGTTTCGGGGACAAAACGTTAGTGCCAATGGTCGCCTCCTGTCGGCGGTCCGCTGCGTCCGGCCATGCCGGGCTGGGCGGTCGCCGGGGAGGCGTGGTTATATTTCGCGGTCGTCCGCTCCGAATGCACATGCCCGCCACGTTCGATCCCTTGAACGCCTCGCCGCGCGCCACCCTGGCCACCGCCGCGTTGCCGCGCCGCGTGCGCCGGCTGCTGGAACAGCTGTACGCGCTGGTCAGCGACGAAATCGCGCCGCAAATGGAGCGGATGCTGGCCGAATACGAGCAGCAACTGTTCCGGCAGGCCGATCAGGCGCGCAATCCGGGCATCCAATCGGGGTATCTGGAGACGCTGCGGCTGGTGCGGTTGCGGCGGTCGGATTTGATTCCGCGGTATTTGCTGTCGTTGGAGGCGGCGTTGTCGCGGGTTCGGGAGGCGGATCGGGCGTCGCGCTCGGCCACTGCGGTGGCGCCCGAGTTTCGCGAGCTTCGGTTGGTCGACGACAGCGAGATCGACGAAAACACCGTCCTGCGCAGCCTCGCCGCCCGCCACGAATCGCGCGCCGGGCTCGGCCTGATGCTGCTGGGCCAGCGCTTCGGCGTGTTGGCCGGGGCGCCGGCGTTCGATTGCGAGCGCTTGCCGGTCGGCCCGCAATACCTGATCCGCAGCTTCGCCCAGGCCTGCCAGCCGCTGCAGATTCCGCTGGAATCGCGCCTGGACCTGTACCGCGTGTTCGACCAGCAAGTGATGCTCGGCTACGCCGCGCTGGTCGAATCGATGAACGGCTTGCTGGTGCGCGAGAACGTGTTGCCGAGCCTGTCGTTCGTGCCGCTGCGCGCGCGCGCCAGCGCGCAGGACAAGCCCGCGCCCGCGAGCGAGCCGGCGCCGCGCGCCGCCGAACGCGCGCCGGACGCCGCCGCGCCGCGTCCCGCCGGCCCGCGTCCGCACACCGCCTGGACCGCCGCGCCGGCCGCCGCCGACGGCGCGCCCGACTTCGCCACCCTGCAGCGTTGGCTGGCCGAACGCCGCGACCTGCTGGAAAAGCTACGCCCGCGCGGCCTGCTGCCCGACGCGCCGCTGCCGCCGCAGCCGCTGTCCACCGCCGAACTGGTCGACGGCCTGGAGCGCCTGGACGAAACCGCCGCGCGCGGCGCCCAGCCGCTGCGCAAGATCGCCGACCTGCGCCAGGCCCTGCTCGCCCAACGCCGCGCGGCGGCCGGCGGCGAGGCCGCGCTGTCGCGCGAGGACGGCGACGTGTTCGAGTTGCTGGGCCTGCTGTTCGACGAAATCGAGCAGCGCCTGCGCGGCGACGCGATGATCTCCAACCTGCTCACCCGCCTGCAGCCGCCGCTGCTGCACGCCGCGTTGCAGGACCGCTCGCTGCTGGCCGGCGAAAGCCATCCGGCGCTGCAGTTGCTCAACACCGTGGCCGAGGCCGGCGCGCACTGGACGCCGAGCGAGGAAACCGACCCGCAACTGCACGAACCGCTGCGGCAAGCGGTGGATCACGTGGTCGAGCAGCGCGGCTCGGCGCAATCCTTCGATTCGGCCAATCAACGCTTGCAAGAGCACCTGCACGCGCAGGCGCGCAAGGCCGAAGTGGCCGAGCGCCGCTTCGTCGAGGCCGCGCGCGGCAAGGAAAAACTCGAACTGGCCAAGCGCCGCGCGCAGCAGGCGCTGGAAGAGAGCGTCGCCGGCCAGCGTTTGCCGCGCTTCGTGCAAACCCTGCTTAGCCAGGCCTGGACCGACGTGCTGACCCTGACCCAGCTGCGCCACGGCGAGGATTCGCCGGCGTGGCAGCGGCAGGTGCAGATCACCGGCCAGATCGTCGCCGCCAACCAGGGCGGCGGCAGCGACGCGCTGCGCGGCCTGGACGGCGACATCGAACACGCGCTGACCTTGGTCGGCTACCACGGCGACGACGCGCGCGCGATCGCCCGCCAGCTCACCGCCGGCCCGGCGTCCACCGACGAAGCCGCGTCGCGCACCGAACTGGCGATGAAGCTGCGCCAGCGCAGCCGCCTGGGCGAGGACAACCAAGCGGCGACCGCGCCGCGCGCGCCGCTGCCGCCGCGCGACGAGCGCGAGCAGGCCTGCTTCGAGCGGCTGCGCGCGCTGCCGTTCGGCACCTGGTTCGAGTTCGTGCAGAACCAGCAGGGCGACGCGGTGCGGCGCCGGCTGTCGTGGTTCAGCCCGGTCACCGAAAACGCCTTGTTCGTCAATCAACGCGGCCAGCGCGTGGCCGAGCACTCGCTCGACGCGCTGGCGCGGATGATGGCGCGCGATCAGGCGCGCGTGGTCGAACACGAGCGCAGCCGTCTGGTCGACCGCGCCTGGCACGCCGCGCTGGACGCGCTGCGCGGCTTCGGCGGCCGCGGCCGCGACACCCAGGAGCAGCCCGCGTGAGCGCCGGCTCCAGCGAAGAATTCCGCCGCGCGCGCCGGCGCCGCATCGTCGACACGGTGCAGGTGGTCGACACCATGACCGAGCAGGTGATCGGCCATCTCGGCAATCTGTCGGAGACCGGCATGATGCTGATCGCCAGCGTCGCGCTGACCGACGACGCGCTGTACCAACTGCGCTTCGATCTGCGCGACGCGCCGCGGCAGGCGCCGATCGAAGTCGGCGCGCACCTGCTGTGGCAGGACAGCGCGAGCGTGCCGGGGCAGAACTGGACGGGGTTTCGCTTCGTCGCCATGCCTGAGGACGGGATGGTGCATTTGCGGCAGTGGTTGGATTCGCCGGGTGGGAGTTACGAGTAAGCGGCGGGGGGTTGGCGGTTGCGCGGTTCTTCGTGTTTCCTCGGCGATTCATTGGCCGCGTCGCGGCTTGCGCCGCTCCTACAGTCGCCTCCGTCGGGGTCGGCCGCCTCTTGTAGGAGCGGCGTAAGCCGCGACCGCGCCAATTCGAACCACCGCGGCAGCCCCTGAGCCCTCGCCCCCAACCCGCGCCACACAATCGGCAAGCCCCGCCCCGCGCGGATGCGGCAAAATGGCCCTTCCGGCCTCACCGCCAGCACCCAGCCCGCCGCCATGACTGCTTCCGCCTCCCCCGCCGCCCTCTACGCGCAGCATTTCGCCGAACAGCAGCGCCGCGCCGCGGAAGCGCTGGCGCGCGGCGGGTTCGACCATCTGCTCGTCCCCAGCGGCACCCTGCACTACCAAGTCTTCGACGACCGCGACTATCCCTACGCGGCGAACCCGCAGTTCAAGGCCTGGGTGCCGCTGGTGCGCAACCCCGGCAGCTGGCTGGTCTTCACTCCGGGCGCCAAGCCCAAGCTGATCTATCTGCAGCCGTTCGATTACTGGCATGTGGTGCCGCAAGCGCCGAGCGGCGAATGGGTCGAGCACTTCGAGGTGATCGTGATCCGCGAGCCGCAAGACGCGCTGCCGCACCTGCCGAAGAATCCCGCGCGCTGCGCCGTCCTCGGCGAGCCGCAGAGCGCGCTCGGCGACTACGCGCCGAACAATCCGCCCGCGGTGATCGATTACCTGGAATACCACCGCGCGTTCAAGACGCCTTACGAAGTGGCGATGATGCGCGAAGCCACCCGCAAGGGCGTGCGCGCGCACCGCGCCGCCGAGGCCGCGTTCCGCGCCGGCGCCAGCGAGTTCGACATCCATCTGGCCTACTGCGGCGCCGCGCGCCAGGACGCCAACGATCTGCCCTACGGCAACATCGTCGCGCTCAACCAGAACGGCGCGGTGCTGCACTACATGGAACTCGACCGCGAAGCGCCGGCGCAGTCACGCAGCTTCCTGATCGACGCCGGCGCCAGCCACGCCGGTTACGCCTGCGACATCACCCGCACCTACGCGGCCGACACGAGCGGCGAATTCCAGGCGCTGATCGACGCGGTCGACGCCGCGCAGCAGCGCATGTGCGCGCAGGTGCGCGCCGGCTTCGACTACAAGCAGCTGCACCTGGACGCGCATCTGGCCCTGGCCGGCATCCTCAAGGAATTCGGCGTGCTCAAGATTTCGCCGGAATCGGCGGTCGCCGCCGGCGTCAGCAACGTGTTCTTCCCGCACGGCATCGGCCACGGCATCGGCCTGCAGGTGCACGAAGTCGCCGGCTTCGCCGCCAGCGACCGCGGCGGGCGCATCGACAAGCCGGCCGGGCATCCCTACCTGCGTTTGACCCGGGTACTGGAGCCGGGCATGGCGGTGACGATCGAGCCGGGGCTGTACTTCGTCGATCTGCTGCTCGACGGCCTGCAGCACGGCGAACACCGCGACGCCGTGGATTGGGCGCGCATCGACGCGTTCCGCCCGTTCGGCGGCATCCGCATCGAAGACGACGTGGTCTGCACCGACGACGCGCCGATCAACCTGACCCGCGAAGCGTTCGCCGCGGCCTGAAGCACAGCGCACACAACGGAGCGCGACGATGAGCGACACGCACGATCCCTTCCTGGCCGCGCTCGACGCTTACGCCGCAGCGGTCGCGGCCAAGGACGTCGACGCCTTCGCCGCGCTCTACGACGACGACGTGCACGTGTTCGACCTGTGGGGCCGCTGGGAACTGCGCGGCCTCGCGGCGTGGCGGGCGATGGCGCAGGAGTGGTTCGGCTCGCTCGGCGCGGAAACCGTCGCGGTGACCTACGCGCAGGCGCATTCGCACACCGGCGGCGAACTCGCGTACGGCCACGCGTTCCTGACCTACACCGCGCACGCCGCCGACGGCGCGCGGCTGCGTTCGCTCGACAACCGCATCAGTCTGGCGCTGGCGCGGCGCGACGGGCGCTGGAAGATCGTGCACGAGCACACCTCCGCGCCGGTCGATCACGCCAGCGGCAAGGCCGTGCTGAAGCGCGACGGCGCCGGTTGAGGCGGCGCGGCGCGGCATTCGTCGGAGCGCCTTAAGCGCGAGAGGGTTGTGTCGGATCGCCGCCGGCCGAAGCCGGGCGGCGGCGAAGCGACCGTGTCCGAATCCGGCGAGCGCGCCCGCCGCGCCGGCGCGACCATGCCCCGGTCCTCGCCACCGGAAGCCCGCCGATGCACGCCGCCCTCGCCGTTTCCTTGCTCGCCGGCAGCATCGCCGGCGCGCTCGCGCCCTCGCCCGCCGCGGCCTCCGAAGCCGCCGATCGCGCCGCGCTCGAAGCGCTCGACATCCGCTACCAAGCCGCGGTGAAAGCCAACGACGCGGCGACGATGGCCGCGATCCTGCACGAGGATTTCGTCCTCGTCAGCGGCCGCGGCCAAATCAGCGACAAGGCCGCCTTGCTCGAGGAAGCCCGCGCCGGCCGCACCGTCTACGAACGCCAGGACGCCAGCGAACGCAGCGTGCGCGTGTGGGGCGACACCGGCGTGGTCACCGCCAAGCTGTGGCTCAAGGGCCGCACCGACGGCGAACCGTTCGACTACAAGCTCTGGTACAGCGACACCTACGCGCGCACGCCGCGCGGCTGGCGCTACGTGCTCGGGCAGGCCTCGCTGCGCCTGCCCGATCCGCCGTGAGCCTCACCAAACGGTGAAGGTGCGCCCGGTCTGCACGCCCTCGACGCTGCGCTGATAGGCCAGCGCCGCGCGCGCGGCCGGCACCGGCTCGAAGCCGGGGAAGAACGCGCCGTAAGCCTGCATCGATTCGGTCAGCACGTTCGGGCTGACCGCGTTGATGCGCAGGCCGCGCGGCAGTTCGCAGGCGGCGCCGGCGACGAAGCCCTCCAGCGCGCGGTTGACCGCGCTGGCGTTGGCGCCGCCGCGGATCGGCTCGGCCGAGACGATGCCGGTGGTGAGGGTGATCGAGCCGCCGTCGTTGAGGTAATGCTGGCCGAGCAGCGCCAACCGCACTTGGCCGAGCAGCTTGTCGTTGAGGCCGACGGAGAACTGCGCCGCGGTCATCTCGCTCAGCGGGCCGAAGTGCAGCACGCCGGCGGCGGAGACGATGGCGTCGAGCTTGCCGGTCTTGCGCAGCAGCGCTTCGACGCTGGCGTCGTCGGTGATGTCCACCGGGTACTGGGCGCTGCTGCGGCTGGCGAGCAGCAGTTCGTGCTGCGAGAGGGTCTGGGCGATGGCGCCGCCGAGGGTGCCGCTGGCGCCGACGAGAAGGATCTTCATGAGCGGGAGTCCTGTTCGGAGGGGGAAATGGAAAACACCGGGCCAGTCTGCGCCCCGGGCCGCGCGCGGTGAATGCGCTAGCATTTCGCGCACCCCTAACCCTGAGTTAGCCATGGACCTGCTGCGCGCGATGGCGGTGTTCGTCTCGGTCGCCGACACCGGCAGTTTCGCCGCGGCCGCGCAGGCGCAGCGGCTGTCGTCGGTGATGGTCGGCAAGCACATCCGGCAACTGGAAGAGCGCCTGGGCGCGCGGCTGTTGCAGCGCGACACCCGCAAGCAGCGCCTGACCGAAGTCGGCGCCGCGTTCCTGGTCGAGGCGCGGCAGGTGCTGGAACAGGTGCGCCGCGCCGAAACGGTGAGCGAGCGGCTGGGCGACATCGCCCGCCCGCGCGGCCATTTGCGCATCAGCGCGCCGCTGACCCTGGGCACGGTGTCGATCGCGCCGCTGGTCACCGCGTACCTGCGCGCCTATCCCGAAGTGAGCGTGGATCTGGCGCTGGAAGACCGCATGACCGATCTGATCGCCGAAGGCATCGACGCGGCGATCCGGATCGGCCCGCTGGCCGATTCCGATCATCTGGTCGCGCGGCCGCTGCGGCCGTACCGGATGGTCGTGTGCGCGGCGCCGTCGTACCTGCGCGAGCGCGGCACCCCGCGCCGCCCGGCGGAACTGGCCGGGCACAGCTGCCTCAACCACCTGCTGTGGCATCCCAACGCCGGCTGGCGTTTCGCCAGCCTCGGCGGCGAGGCGCTGCAACTGGGCGGACGCTTCGCCTCCAACCACGGCGAAGCGCTGCGCCGCGCGGCGTTGGACGGCTGCGGCATCGTCCTGCAACCCGAGGTCCTGCTGGCCGAAGACATCGCCGCCGGCCGCCTGGTGCCGCTGTTCGAAGACGATCTGCCGCCGCCGCGCCCGGTGCACCTGCTGTACCCGCGCGACCGCCAGCCGGTGCCGAAGCTGAGCCGGTTCGTGGAGTTGGTGATGGAGACGCTGGGCCCGCGCGAGTGACGGGCGCACCCTGTAGGAGCGGCGTAAGCCGCGACCGCGGCACCGCGATTACGACGTAACCTTCGTCGCAAGCGAGATGCCGCGGTCGCGGCTTACGCCGCTCCTACAGTCGCTGCGTTTAAGCCGCGCGCCGCTGCGCCATCAGCGCTTCGATCTCGTCGGCGCTGCGCGCCAAGCGTGCGGTCAGCACTTCGTGGCCGTCCTTGGTGATCGCCACATCGTCCTCGGTGCGGATGCCGATGCCGCGCCACTTGGGCTCGACCGTGCTGTCGTCGGGCGAGACGTACAGCCCGGGCTCGATGGTGAACACCATGCCCGGTTCGAGCAGGCGCGAGTCGCCGTCGATGCGGTATTCGCCGACGTCGTGCACGTCCATGCCCAGCCAATGCCCGGTCTTGTGCCGGTAAAAACGCTTGTAGTGGCCGTCGGCGAGGTTGCGCTCCAGCGTGCCCTTGAGCAGGCCCAGCCGCAGCAAGCCTTCGGTCAGCGTTTCCACCGCCGCGTTGTGGCCGGCTTCGTAAGTCGCGCCCGGCCGCGCCTGCGCCAGCGCCGCGGCCTGGGCGGCGCCGACCAGATCGTGCAGCGCGCGCTGTTCGGCGCTGAAGCGGCCGTTGACCGGAAAGGTGCGGGTGATGTCGGCGGCGTAGCCGCGGTACTCGGCGCCGGCGTCGATCAGGATCAGATCGCCGTCGCGGGCCTGGGCGTTGTTGGCGCGGTAATGCAGCACGCAGGCGTTGGCGCCGGCGCCGACGATGCTGCCGTAGGCGGACTCGGCCTCGTGCCGGCGGAACACGCACTCGATCTCGGCCTGCAGCTCGTACTCGTGCACGCCCGGCCGCGCCGCGCGCATCGCCGCTTCGTGGGCGAGCACGCTGATGTCGGCGGCGCGCTGCATGAAGCGCAGTTCGTCGCGGTCCTTGAACAAGCGCAGTTCGTCGAGCAGATGGCCCAGTTCGAGGAACTCGTGCGGCGGCTGCGCGCCCAGGCGCACCATCGCCCGCACCCGGTTGAGCCAGCCGATCAGCTTGAGGTCGAACTCGGCGTCGCGGCCGAAGTGGTAGTACACCCGCGAGCGGCCTTCCAGCAGCCCGGGCAGGATGTCGTCGAGGTCGGCGATCGGGTACGCGTCGTCGAGGCCGAACGCCTCGACCGCGTCCTCCGGGCCGTAGCGCGGGCCATCCCAGGCTTCGCGTTCGCGGTCGCGCTCGCGGCAGAACAGCAGCACTTCGCCGTGGACGCGGCCGGGCACCAGTACCAGCACCGATTCGGGTTCGGGGAAACCGCTGAGATAGCTCAGGTCGGAGTCCTGGCGGAACGGGTAGTGGGTGTCGCGGCTGCGGATCAGCTCGTGCGCCGAGGGCACGATCACGATCGCGTCCGGCCCGGCCATTTCCATCATCTGCCGGCGCCGGCGCGCGTAGGCTTTGGCCGGCATGGTCAGCGCGGCGAGCATGTCAGTTCAACCGCTGCCGGCGGCGCGCGGCCAGGGCCACGTCGCCGTGCAGGCCGAGCGCGGCGATGCGCACGAATTCTTCCAGTTCGGTCAGCGCTTCTTCGTCTTCCTCGTCGCCTTCTTCCTGCGGCGCGGTGGCGGCGAACTTGGCCAGGTCGGTCAAGGCCTCGCGGCTTTCTTCCGACAGGCTGGGCGCGGCGCCCGCGGCCAGGCCGAAGCCGCCGAGGAAGCCGCGGCACCAGTCGAACAGCGCGCCGCTGCGCTCGCTCAGCGAGGCGTCGGCGCCCGGCAGCAGCAATTCGAAACCGAATTCGTCGTCGCCCATCTGCGCGGCGCTGGCCAGGCGCAGGCGGTCGAGCGCGCCGCCGGCGGCCGGGGTCGCGGTCGCGGCGTCGGCGAGCACCTTGGCCGGCCATTCGCGCACGTCGGCGCCGCCGCCGGCGAGCCAGCCGCACAGCGCGCCGTGCAGTTCGGAAGCGGAGGTGCTCAGGGTCAGGGCCTGGCTCTCGGCCTCGACCTCGGACAACAGGGGAAGTTGATTCGCGGGCACGGGCACGCCAATGAGGGGGGATGCCGGCAGTTTAGCGCGCGCGGCCGGCGCCGCGCCGGCCCTCACGCGGCCTACACGCGAGGCCCGCGAGCCCGCGCCTAGCGCACGGTTTCGCCCGCGCCGCGGCGGCCGCGATGCGATCGCGCCGCGCGGGAGCTTGTTGCCGCCATCAGCGCCTGCCTACACTGCGGCTCTTGTGCGTGATCGCGCCACGGTGTCCGTGCGTCCCTTCTCCCCCGCCGCCCTGTTGTCCGCCGCTCTGATCGCCCTGCTGTGCGCGGCGGCGTGGCCGCAGCGCGTGGCCGCGGCGACCCGCGATTTCTATTTCTCGCGCCTGGGCAGCGAGCTCGGCCTGAGCCAGAACTCGGTGACCGCGTTCGAGCAGGACGCGCACGGCTTCGTCTGGGTCGGCACCCAGGGCGGCCTGCACCGCTACGACGGCCAGCGCTACGTCGCCTACCGCCACGACCCGCGCGACCCGGCCAGCCTGCCCGACAGCTACGTCACCGCGCTGGCCCTGGACGGCCAGCGCGCGCTGTGGGTCGGCACGCATTCGGAGTATCTGGCGCGGCTGGATCTGGCCAGCGGCAGCATCCACCGCTACGGCGCGCCCGAGTCGCAGGCCGGGCGGCAAGTGGTGTCGCTGCTGCCGTGGCGCGATCAGGTCTTGATCGGCACCCTCGCCGGCCTGGAGCGGCTCGACCCGCAGACCGGCGCGCGCGAGCTGCTGCTGGCGCTGCCCGGCGAAGCCACCCGCGCCGCGCCCTGGCAGGGTCTGGCCCAGGGCCGCGACGGCAGCGCCTGGTTCGCCAGCGCCGCCGGCCTGCACCGGATCGCGGCCGACGGCCGGGTCGAACGCATCGGCGCGCCGATCGCGCTGCGCAGCCTGACCATCGACCACCGCGGCGTGCTCTGGGCCGGCGGCGGCGACGGCCTGTACCGGCTCGACGGCCGCACCGGCGTGCTGGTCAAGATCGAGGACGAGGCGTTGGCCGGCCTGCGCGACGCGCGCGCCCTGGTCGAGGCCCACGACCGCCGGCTGTGGATCGCCGGCTTCGGCAGCGGCCTGTACCGCTACGACCCGGAAACCGGGCACAGCCAGCGCATCCACGCCGAACCCGGGGTCGAGGCCAGCCTGCCGGAAGACACCATCGACACGCTGATGATCGACCAGGGCGGCCTGCTCTGGGCCGGCGGCCTGTTCCGCGGCGTGGCCGTGGCGGATCCGCGCGGCACCCGTTTCAGTTATGTGCTCGACCTGGAAGACGCGCGCCCGGACCGCGCCGCCGCCGACGCCAGCATCCGCGCCCTGGCCCAGGACGACAGCGGCGCGATCTGGATCGGCACCGACAACTTCCATCTGCGCCGCTACGACCTGTCCGGCGACCGCTTCCAGGACATGACCCCGTTGCTGCCGGCGGCCTCGCGGCAGGTGCTGGCGATCGCGCGCGAACCCGAGCGCGCGGCCGACGCCGACGCCGCGCCCGCGCGCCGCGCGAGTCCGCCGGGCCGGCTGTGGCTGGCCACCTCCGGCGGCCTGCTGCGCCTGGACCCGGGCACCGGCCGGATCGAACCGGTCGACCTGCGCGGCTACCAAGGCGCGGCCCTGCGCTCGCTGCGCTTCGCCCGCGACGGCAGCCTGTGGCTGGGCGGCGACGAGATCGGCGCGCTGCACTACTTGCCCGACAGCGGCGTGCTGGTGCGCTACGCCTACCGCGAAGGCGATCCCAAGGGCCTGAGCCATCCGCGCGTCAACGCGATCTTGGAAGACCGCAACGGCCGCATCTGGTTCGGCACCGGCGATGGCCTGGACCTGCTCGATCCCAAGACCGGCTACCTGCGCCATTACCGCCACATCACCGATCAGGCCGACAGCCTGCCGGGCAACAACGTGCGCGCGCTGCACCAGTCCGCCGACGGTTCGATCTGGATCGGCACCCAAGCCGGCCTGAGCCGGGTGGTGGAATTCGGCGACGGCCGCATCCGCTTCGAGCATCCGCTGGCCGAAGTGCTGGGCGATCATCCGGTGCCGGTGGCGTTCACCATCGCCGAGCGCCCCGACGGCCGCCTGTGGCTGGGCACCGACAACGGCATCCTGCGCTTCGACCCGGGCGCCTCGCTGGTGCGCCGCTACGGTCTGGCCGACGGTTTGCAGGACCTGGAATTCAACGCCGGCGCGGTCGCCGCGCTGGCCGACGGCCGCCTGGCCTTCGGCGGCGTGCGCGGGCTCAATCTGTTCGACCCGGCGCGCATCGCCGACTCGCGCTACACCCCGCCGGTGCGCCTGCTCGGCGCCTGGATCGGTTCGGACACCAGCGCCGGCGCCAGCGCGCTGTGGCAATCGGCGAAGCTGGAAATCCCCGACGGCGCCGGCATCCTGCGCCTGCGCATCGGCGCGCTCGACTTCGGCCCCAACAGCGGCATCCGCTATCGCTACCGGATGGAGGGCTTCGACCGCGACTGGATCGACAACGGCCCGCGCCAGGACATTACCTACACCCGCCTGCCGCCGGGGCGCTATACGTTCCACGCCCAATCGACCAACCGCGACGGCGTGTGGAACACCCAGGAACTGCGCATCCCGGTCAGCGTCGATCCGCCGCTGTGGCGGCATCCGCTGGCGATCGCCGCCGCGGCCCTGGCCGCGCTCGGCGTGCTGCTGACCTTCGGCTGGCGCTGGCACCGCGCGCGCCAGCGCGAACGCGGCTACTTCACCCAAATCCGCGAACGCGAAGAACGCCTGAAGCTGGCGCTGTGGGCCTCCGGCGAACAGTTCTGGGACTACGACCTCAAGCGCCGCGAACTGCACCGCATGCGCGTGGACGACCACAACGCGCAGTCGCCGGAAATCGGCGTGCAGGCCGACATCGCCGACGACCACGAGATCCATCCCGACGACCTGCCGCGCGTGGCCGAGTTGCTGCGCAAGCACCTCAAGGGCGATGCCGCGCTGTTCCTGTCCGAGCACCGCATGCGCACGCCCAAGGGCGAATGGGGCTGGGTGCGGGCGCGCGGCCGCGTGGTCGAACGCGACGGCGAAGGCCACCCGGTGCGCGTCGCCGGCACCGGCCGCGACGTCACCGCGGTGCGCAGCGCCGAGCGCGAACGCCGCATCGCCAGCGAGGTGCTGCGCTCGATGGCCGAAGCGGTGGCGGTGTTCGACCGCGACTTCGTGTTCGTCTCGATCAACCCCGCGTTCTCGCGCATGACCGGCTACCCGGAGAACGAGGTCATCGGCCAGACCACCGGCCTGCTCGACAGCCGCCAGCACGATCCGGAGTTCTATTCGGACATGCGCGACGAGCTGCAGCGCAGCGGCCGCTGGTCGGGCGAGATCTGGCAGCAGCGCAAGGACGGCAACGAATTCCTGTGCTGGCTGCAGGCGTCCATCGTGCTCGACAGCAGCGGCCAGCGCGGCCACTACGTCGCGGTGCTGACCGACATCACCGACCAGAAGCGCGCCGAACAGGAACTGCGCTACCTCGCCAACTACGACACGCTGACCAGCCTGCCCAACCGCACCCTGCTGTCGGAGCGCCTGTCGCGGGCGATCGTGCGCGCGCGCCGCCACGGCCACCGCATCGCCTTGCTGTTCCTCGACCTGGACCGCTTCAAGGACATCAACGACTCGCTCGGCCACGCCGCCGGCGACCGCATCCTGCGCGCGGCCGCGGTGCGCCTGCAGGAAACCGTCGGCGCCGAACACACCGTCGCCCGCCTGGGCGGCGACGAATTCACCGTGGTGCTGGAAAACCTCGACACGCCCGAGCAGGCCGAGGACGTGGCCCGCCGCATCATCAAGGCGTTCGAGGCGCCGCTGGATTTCGACGAACGCCACGACGTGGCGATCTCGCCGTCGATCGGCATCAGCGTCTACCCCGACCACGCCCAGGTGCCGACCGACCTGCTCAAGCACGCCGACACCGCGATGTATCAGGCCAAGGCCGCCGGCCGGCGCACTTTCATGCGCTACACCGAGGCAATGGACATCGAGATCCGCCAGCGCGCGACGATCTCCGCCGCGCTGCGTAAGGTGCTGGACCGCAACGAACTGCGGCTGGTGTTCCAGCCGCGGCTGTCGTTGCCCGAGGCGCGCATCACCGGCGTGGAAGCGCTGCTGCGCTGGCAGAGCGCGGAGTACGGCAACATCCCGCCGACCCAGTTCATTCCGCTGGCCGAGGAAAGCGGGCTGATCCTGGAAATCGGCGAATGGGCGATGCGCGAAGCCTGCAACCGCCTGCGCCAGTGGCGCCAGCACGGGCTCGATCAGCTCTCGGTGTCGGTCAACGTCTCGGCGATCCAGCTGCTGCGCGGCGACTTGCCGAAGATGGTCGCCCGCGCGCTCAGCGAAAGCGGCATCCCGCCGTGGCGCTTGGAACTGGAGCTGACCGAAAGCGTGGTCATGTCCAACGCCGCGCACACCTCCAACACCATGCAGGCGCTGCGCGAACTCGGCGTGGCGCTGGCGGTGGACGACTTCGGCACGGGCTACTCGTCGCTGGCTTACCTCAAGCGCTTGCCGATCAACACGCTGAAGATCGACAAGGAATTCATCAGCGATCTGACCCGCGATCCCGACGACGAAGCCATCACCACCACCGTCATCACCATGGCCCATTCGCTGGGCTTGAACGTGGTCGCCGAAGGCGTCGAACTCGAAGAGCAGATGGAATTCCTGCGCGCGCACGGCTGCGACGAAATCCAGGGCTACTGGCTGGCCAAGCCGCTGGAAGCCGACGCCTGCCTGGCCTTCATCAAGCAGTGGCAGCCGCCGCAGAGCGTGCGCGCGGCGTTCTGACCGGCGCCGGTGCGCGCCGCCGACCTTCCCTGCGGGTGCATGCGCGAACGCGAACGCCGTCACGGCGCGAACGCGGCGCGTTCCCGCACGAATCGCAACCATTCGCGATTTACAACGGCGGATCGGCCGAACGTTTCGGATTAGCCAAGGCGGTCAATATTCATCCGGACCTGGCGCCTGACTAAAGGCTTGACCCTGGACTATGGTCCAGACCGAACACTGGCCGCACACCGAGCGCCAAGAACACGGAGGTGGAGATGAAGATCGGAGAGTTCGCGCAACGCGTAGGCGTCGGCATCGATACGGTGCGCTACTACGAACGCCAGGGGCTGCTGCCGTTGCCGATGCGCCAGATGTCGGGCTACCGCCGCTTCGAGACCAAGGACGTGGCGCGGCTGCAATTCGTCCGCCGCGCCAAGAACCTCGGCTTCACCCTCGCCGAAATCCGCGAACTGCTGGCCCTGCTCGGCAGCCGCGGCAGCGACATGGCCGGGGTCAACGCGGCGACGACGCAGAAGCTCGCCGACGTCGAGGCCAAGATCGCCGAACTCAGCCACATCCGCGATCTGCTGCAAGTGCTGCTCGATTCGTGTCCCGGCCGCGGCGCGGTCGAATGCTGCCCTATCGTCAATGCACTGGAAGGAGAGAAGAACATGAGCGGTTCGCACCCATTGGACACACCCTCCGATGGCCCCCAAGCCGCGCGCAGTTGCTGCTCGGCCGCGCGCACCTGCGAGACCGACACCGCGGCCGGCGCGGTCGACCCGGTCTGCGGCATGCAGGTGAACATCGAAACCACGCCGCACCACGCCGTGCAGGCGGGCGTGGGCTACTACTTCTGCTCGGCGCAATGCCGCCAGGAATTCCTGGACACCGGCACGGCGGCCGCGCGCTGACGCCGATCCACAGGGGAACGGCCGCTCGCCCATGCCGGGCGGCCGTTGCGCGGGGCTCGCATCGCAGTCCCGCGTCGCGTCGAATCCACGCTTTTCAGATCGGCAGTTCGCAGGTTCGTATTTCGCAAATCCGCACTTCGCAAATGGGCGCCTCATAGATCCGCGCTTCGCAAATCCGCGCTCGGTAAATCGGCGCCTTGTAACTCGGCGCTTGGCAAAGCCGCACGTCCTACACGTCTTAGATCTCACGCTTCAGATCGAACGCTCCGGACCACCCGCACCTTAGCGATCCGCTCGCTCCGGATCCGCCGCTCCAACGACCACCCGCCAGTCGCGACCGCCCGGTCGCGGCGCGTCCGCCTGCGCGCCCGCGACGGCGTGCGCGCGCCATCCATCCGCCAGCCAGAGGGAACCATGAGCACCGCCACCATGATCCTGGACCCGCAACACGCCAGCGCCGCGCCGCCGCGCGCCGCCGCCCGGGCCGCGCATACGCCGGACTATCTCGCCGACGCGCTGCGTCCCGGCGCCAGCAACGCGCAGATCGCGCTCGCCGCCGACGAACTGCTGGCGCTGGTGCGCCAAGGCCTCGCCGGCGACCAGAACGCCTACGCCCAGTACCAATCCATCCTGCTCGATCTGCACCTGCCCGGCGAACCGCACAGCGAACCGACCCGGCGCTGGCTCGCCAGCCAGATCTACACCGTCGAAGACCAATTCGCGCCCGCGCTGCCCGACTTCCAGCCGGTCTCGGTGGACGCGTTCCGCGCCGCGATCGACGCCGAGATCGCTTCGCGCACCCGCGTGCGCCACCCGATGTCGCAGCACCTGTTCCAGGGCACGCCGTCCGAGCAGGACGTGCGCAGCTTCCTGCAGCACCACTGGAACCGCTCGTACAACTTCTACAGCCTGCTGGCCGAGCTCGCGTTCCGCTTCCCCGACATCCGCGACGCCTCGGTGTTCTACCGCAACCTCTACGGCGAAGCCGGCGCGGAAACGCCCGAGCGCTCGCACCCGGCGCTGCTCTCGCACCTGATGGTGCACTTCGAGATCCCGCTGGAGATCGACTTCGCCGCGCTGCATCCGCTGGAGAAGGCCTATCTCAACAACCGCATCCGCTGCGTGCGCCACACCGACGTGGCCTGGGGGCTGTCGCTGCTGTACGCGGTCGAGTCGGTCAGCTGCGTCAACCATCTGCGCATCTACGAACTGCTCCAGCGCATGGGCGTGCCCGAAGGCCCGAGCGAGTTCCACCGCCTGCACGGCACTCAGGACGAGATCGACACCGAGGAGATGTGGGAGTTGATCGCCAAGTACGCGCACAGCGAATCCTTCCAGCGCACCTTCATGCAGTCGCTGGCCCGCCACTTCGACATCAACCGCGCCTACTTCGATCTGCTGTGGCGCCAGATGCAAGGCCCCTCCGTCCACTGAGCCGATGCCATGAACGCCGCCCTGAACGCCATCGCCACCGACCTCCCGACCGCCGAGCGCAACCACTCGTTGCCGCAACTCGACGCCCTGCAAAGCAACCGCGCCCGCATCCTCGCCCGCGCGCTCGATCCCGAAGCGCCGTTCGCGCATCTGCAAACCGCCAGCAAGACCTTGTCGGCGCTGGCCGAGGACGCGCTCAAGGGCGAGTCGGCGGCGAACGAGGAATATCAGAAGCTGCTTTACATCCTCTCGCTGAGCGACGACACCGGCACCGCGCTGACCCGCCGCTGGCTGTCCAACGAAGCGTATCGGATCGAGGAACGCCACATCCCCGCGGCCGAGGTGCCCGAGCCGCTGTCGGAAGCCGAATTCCTCGCCCGCATCGAGCAGGAAGTCGCCTCGCGTTCGCGCGAGAAGCACCCGATGTCGGAATACATCTTCGAAGGCCGCGCCAGCCGCGCGCAGTTGCAGGTGTTCCTGCGCCGGCAGTGGTTCCGCACCTTCCGCCTGTACCGCGACGCCGCCGACCTGCTGGTCAATCTGGTCGACGTCGACGAAGCCGCGGCGCTGGGCCGCTATCTGTACGGCGAACTCGGCGAAGAGAACGAACAAGGTTCGCACCCGCGCCTGCTCGCCAAGCTGCTCAAGGCGATCGATCTGGACGCGGATTTCCAGGCGGTCAGCACCCTGCCCGAAGAGATCGCCTACCTCAACAACCGCGTGCGCAGCTTCCGCAATCCCGACGTGGGCTGGGGGCTGGCGGTGTTCTACATCACCGAGATCGTGGTGCCCGGCAATCACGAGAAGCTCTACAAGGCGCTGCTCAAGGCCGGCCTGAGCGAGGACGAGGCCGAGTACTACCGCATCCACGTCAGCCTGGTGCCGCCGCGGGCCAAGCGCGAGTGGTCGCTGATCGCCAAGCGCCTGCCCGATCACGGCTTCCAGAAGTCGTTCCTGACCTCGCTGGCGCAGCACTTCCGGGTCGAGCGCGCGTACTACGACGCGGTCTGGGAGGAGATGCAGCGCGTGCCGTAAGCCTCCTCGCCAGCAACGCCGCCGCCGTCGCCGCCACCGCCGAGCCCGCCGCCATGCCCAGCCACGCCACCGAATCGCGCCTGTACGCAGGCGTCTACTCCGATCCCGACTTCGCCGAGATCTTCAGCGACCGCAACCAGCTGCAGAAATGGCTGGACGTGGAGCGCGCGCTCGCCGCGACCCAGGCCGAGATGGGCGCGATCCCGCCGCAAGCGGCGCAGGAAATCGCCCGCGCCGCGCGCGCCGAACTATTCGACCTCGACGCGCTCGGCCGGCAAAGCCGCGAAACCGGCCACGTGCTAGTGCCGACGATCCGCGCCCTGGCCGCGCTGTGCCGCGCGCCCTGGGGCGAGTTCGTGCATTACGGCGCGACCACCCAGGACATCCTCGACACCGGCCTGATGCTGCAGGTCGGCGAGGCCTGGGAACGGGTGCTGGCGCGGCTGCATTCGATCCGCGCGCGGCTGCTCGAACTGGCGTTGTCGCACAAGCGCACGCCGATGGTCGCGCGCACCCACGGCCAGCAGGCGCTGCCGACCACGTTCGGCTACAAGGTCGCGGTGTGGGTCGACGAGATCGACCGGCACCTGCAGCGGTTCGAGCAGGCGCGCGCGCGGGTCATGGCCGGCAACCTCACCGGCGCGGTCGGCACCCTGGCCTCGTTCGGCGAGAACGGGTTGGAGCTGCAGCGGCGCGCGCTGGCCAAGCTCGGGCTGGCCGCGCCGCTGACCAGCTGGCACAGCGCGCGCGACCGCATCCTCGACGTGGCCGGTTTGCTGGTGCAGGTCGCGGTGACGATGGGCCGCATCGCCAACGAGGTCTACCACCTGCAGCGCACCGAGATCGACGAGGTCCGCGAAGCGGCGCCGGCCGGCAAGATCGGCTCCAGCACCATGCCGCACAAGCAGAACCCCTCGACCATCGACTTGATCAGCGCCTTGTCGCGGCTGATCCGCGCGCAGATGGTCGCGCTCACCGACGCCGCGTTCCAGCAGCACGAACGCGACGGCACCGCGTGGCGGATCGAGTGGGCGGCGCTGCCGGAAATCTTCGTCTACACCGGCGCGCTGCTGGCGCGCATGGACGAAGTGCTCGCGGCCGGGCTGGACGTGCGCGAGCGGCGCATGCGCGAGAACCTCGATCTGCTCGGCGGCCGGATTCTGTCCGAGCGGGTGATGCTCGCGCTGGGCGAGCGGGTCGGCAAGCAGACCGCGCACGAACTCGTGCACGAGGCCTCGATGCACGCGCGCCGCGAGGAGATCGCGTTCCGCGACGCACTGCTCGCCGACGTCCGCATCCGCGCCGAATTCGCGCCCGGCGCGCTGGAGGCCCTGCTCGATCCGGTCACCTACACCGGCCTGGCCGCGGCGATGGTCGAACGCGTCGCCGCCGGATCGTCCCCGCCCGAACGCGCCGAGCGCACCGCCCGACCGCACGCCGCGAGCGCCTGATGCGCCGCAAAGCAAAGCGTTTCCACCCCGCCCACTCCCGAACGGAAGGAAGGATTGCGATGGAACCCCAAACGCTAGTCGCGATAGCCCCCGTGGCGACGCGCCCGCTGGCCGCGTACGCCGCTCAGGCGCACTGCGCCGCCGGCGCCGACCACACCCTGGCCGATTGCCGCCACGAACACAGCCACGCCCTGGACTCGCCCACCCACGGCGGCGGCTACGCCGGCGCGGCGACGCGGGCGATCTTCTGCAGCCGCTGCCGCCTGCAGCGCTGGCTCGACGTCGAAGCCGCGCTGGCGCTCGCGCAGGCCGAAGTCGGCATCGTGCCGCGTCAGGCCGCGGTGGAGATCCGCCGCTGCGCGCGGCTGGCGGCGATGGACGTCGAGCGCATCGCCGACGGCGTCGCCCGCACCGGCCATTCGCTGATGCCGCTGCTGCGCGCGCTGCAGGACCAATGCAACCCGGAAGCGCGCGAGTTCGTCCATTACGGCGCCACCACCCAGGACATCCAGGACACCGCGCAATCGCTGGAAATGCGCGACGTGCTCGACGCCATGGACGGCGAACTCGACCTGCTGCTGGCCAAGCTGTCGGTGCTGGCCGATCAGCACCGCGGCTCGGTCATGGTCGCGCGCACCCACTCGATTCCGGCGCTGCCGACCACGTTCGGGCTCAAGGTCGCCGGCTGGATCGACGAACTGCTGCGCCACCGCGACCGCTTGCAGCAAGCGCGCCAGCGCATCCTGGTGGTGCAGTTGTTCGGCGGCGTCGGCACCATGGCCGCGTTCGGGCCGCGCGCGCTGCCGCTGCTGGACGCGTTCGCGCGCCGGCTCGGCCTGGACGTGCCGCTCGCCGGCTGGCACGTCGCTCGCGACCGCGTCGCCGAATTCGTCAGCACCTTGGCGATGGCCACCGCCTCGCTGGCGCGCGTCGCCGACGAGATCCGCACGCTCAACCGCTGGGAGATCGGCGAGGTCGAGGTCGGCTGGAGCGCCGAGCAGATCGGCAGCAGCACCATGCCGCACAAGCGCAACCCGGAAGGCTGCGAGCAAGTGGTGGTGATGGCGCGGCTGGCCAAGGCGCAGGTGATGCTGGCGCTGGACGCGATGATCCTGGAGCACGAACGCGATTACCGCGGCACCCGCCTGGAGTGGTGCGCGGTCGCCGACGTCTCGCACTACGCGCTGACCGCGATCCGCCTGCTCACCGAGACCGTCGCCGGCCTGACCGTCAACGACGCCAAGATGGAGCGCAACGCGCGCGACTTCAGCGACTCGATCTGCATGGAAGCGTTCGTGTTCGAGATGGCCGGCAAGCTCGGCAAGAGCAGCGCCTACGAAATCATCTTCGAGCTCACCCAGGCCTGCCAGCGCGATCGCGTGCCGATCCGCGAGGCGGTCGAGGCCGATCCGCGCGTGCTCGCCGCGGTCGGCGAAGGCCGGCTGGCGCGGCTGTTCGAACCCGCGGCGCACCTGGGCATGGCCGAGGCCATCGTCGACAGCGTGCTGACCGAAGCCGGCCACCGCCGCTACTGACATCAATCGCACCCACACACTACGAGACCGGGAGACACGGCAATGGCGGAAGGCAACGCGATGGACCACAGCAAGGTCGAGCAATTCTCGGCCCGGATCATGGAGGATTACGGCAACACCCTGCGCGGCGCCATGCTGTATCTCGGCGACCGCCTGGACCTGTTCAAGGCGCTGGCCCGCCTGGGCGCGGTGACCTTGGAGGAACTGGCCGCCGACACCGGCCTCAACGCGCGCTACCTGCGCGAATGGCTCGGCGCCATGGCCACCGGCCACTACGTCCACTACGACGCGCAAACCCGCCGCTACCGTCTGCCGGCCGAGTACGCGCCGGTGCTGGCCGACGAGGATTCGCCCTACTTCGCCGGCGGCATCCTCCAGCTCAGCGTGCCGTTCGTGAGCATGGCCCCGCGCATCGCCGAAGCCTTCCGCAACGGCGGCGGCGCGCCGGAGGAATCCTATCCGCTGGAAACCTGGCAAGGCATGGAGCGCATGACCATGCCCTGGTACAAGCATTTCCTCGTGCAGCGCTGGATCCCCTCGCTCGACGGAGTCAAGGAAAAGCTCGAAGCCGGCGGCACCGCGCTCGACTTCGGCTGCGGCAGCGGGTTGGCCGCGATCACGATGGCGCAGGCGTTCCCGAAGGCGCGCGTGGTCGGCGTGGACTTCCATCTGCCCTCGATCGAACGCGCCCGCGCCAACGCCGAAGCCGCCGGCGTCGGCGACCGGGTCCGCTT
Source organism: Lysobacter sp. K5869 (assembly GCF_018847975.1). Taxonomy (NCBI): domain Bacteria; kingdom Pseudomonadati; phylum Pseudomonadota; class Gammaproteobacteria; order Lysobacterales; family Lysobacteraceae; genus Lysobacter; species Lysobacter sp. K5869. The sequence continues at coordinate 5,907,297 of NZ_CP072597.1, forward strand.
CGAGGTCGCCGATTCCGATGCGGTGGTCGGGCAGAAGTTCGACTTCGTCACCACCTTCGTGGTCATCCACGACGCCGCCGACCCGCAGCAGATGCTGCGCGACCTGCGCGCGACCACGGCCGACGACGGCACCTATCTGATGGTCGAGCTCAATCTGTCGGAAGAACTGCACGAGAACATGAACCTGTTCGGCCGGGTGATGTACCCGCAGAGCACGCTGTACTGCATGACCTGCTCGCTCTCCCACCACGGCGCCGGGCTGGGCGCGTTCATGGGCGAGAAGCGCGCCCGCGAGATGGCCGCGGCCGCCGGTTTCGGCCGTTTCCGCAAAGTGCCCTCCGACCGGCCGCCGCTGCCGGCGCTGTTCGAACTGCGGCCCTGAGCCGCCGCGGGCGCGCCTTGGCCGCCGGCTTCGGCCGGTGGGTGGGTGCGTCCGCCGCGATGGTGGCGTCCCGAGCGGAGCGCCGCCGTCGCACCGCTCCCCGGCGGCTACGTCGCGCGGCCCGGCACGCCACACCGGCCGCGCGGCGTACCGCCTTCCTGCGGGCTCACAGGTCCCGCGAAGTCCCGGCGATTCGGGCGCCCGTCGTCGCGCCACGGCGCACCGCGGCGCGACCGGTTCAGGCCCCGCCTTGACCGCCCCCGCCCGCTCCTGCCATCGTGCCGGGATGGATCGCGCCGAACTCATCGCCGAATTGCAGGCCGTGCTCGCCCGGGTCGACGAACTCGGCGACCGCGTGCGCCGGCTCAGCGACGAGAACCGCAGCCTGCGCCAGCAACAAGAGCAGCTGATCGGCGAACGTTCGGCCCTGCTGGCCAAGAACGAACAAGCCCGCACCCGGGTCGAAGCCATGATCGCCCGGCTCAAGTCCTTGGAACAGCACACCTGAGCCCCTTTGTATCCGCCGTCCCCGACCTCGCCCATGAGCCTGCCCGCATGAGTACGACGAGCGAAGCCGTCAGCATCCGCCTGCTCGACCGCGAGTACACGGTCGGGTGCGAGCCCAACGAGCGCGAAGACCTGCTCGCCGCCGCGCGCATGCTCGACGGCAAGATGCGCGAAATCCGCGGCGGCAACCGCATGGCCGCGCTCGACCGCGTGGCCGTGCTGGCCGCGCTCAACTTCGCCCACGAACTGCAACAGCTGCGCGGCGAAAGCGGCGGCCGCGAGCGCGAACTCGCGCGCACGCTCGACGATCTGCACCGCAAGCTCGACAGCCTGTTCGAGGCGGCCACCGCGCGCTGATCGACGCCGCCGCGCCGCGGAGCGATCCGCCGCGCCGCCCGTCGGCGCGAGCGCGCCATTCGCATCCTTCGCGCTCGCGCCACGCCGCGCCGATACCGGGCGCGCGCGCCAGAAAACCGCGCGACGCGCGTCACGCGAATCCCTGTTCATGCCGCCTAGCATCGAGGCCATGAACCATCGCCGACGAGCGGATTCGCCCGACGGCACTCGCGCGCTATACTGCGCGCACGTCCTCTGCTGTGCGCGACGGCGTGCGCAAACATTCGCCTTGTCCCTTAATGACGACACCGGGGACGCGCCGGAAGCCCGGAGTGCAAGTCCGCCTAGCAGCGGGAAGCCCGAAGGCGTCCAAGCGTTCCCACTTGAACCCCGGGTTCAAGGTCGTTTCGCAAGCATCGCCATTGGCGGAGGACTACTCTTTCCGGAACGGGCGCGACGTCACCCCAGGTGATTTCGCGCCCGTTTCCTTATGTACGCTGGCCGGACTTCGCCCTGCCCCCACCATGCCGAGCCCCCCGATCGCATGACGGACGACCGCACCACCCTGCGCCGCGAACTGCGCGAGCGCCGCCGCACCCAACCCGCCGCCGCCCGCATCGGCGGCGCCGAAGCGCTCGCCGCGCAGTTGCTCGCGCTGCCGTTCGCGCCGCAGTCGGGCTATGTCGCCGGCTACTGGGCCACCGACGGCGAAATCGCCCTGCACGCGTGGCAGCTGCGCTTGCCGAAGGACTGCGTCTATTGCCTGCCGGTGCTGCACGCGGACCAGAGCCTGCGCTTCGCGCCCTGGCGGCCGGGGGACGATCTGGTCGCCAATCGGTTCGGTATACCGGAACCGGCGTTGGCTGACAGTTCGTTGCTTCGGCCCGAGGACATGAGCCTGATTGTCCTACCGTTGGTTGGCTTCGACGCCCGCGGCCACCGGCTCGGCATGGGCGGCGGCTGGTACGATCGCAGCCTCGCTTTCCGTCAACGCCGCCCCGCCCCCCCCTGGCTGGTCGGCGCCGCTTTCGAGTTACAGCGCGTCGAACGACTCGACGCCGCCGACTGGGATGTCGCGCTGGACGCCGTGTGCACCGAAGCAGGCACCGTGGATTGCCGCTCCGCGCTGTACGCCTGATCCCCCAACCGCGATGCAACTGCCCCTGCATCCCGAACCTTGCGAGCCCCCCGCATGACCGCACGACGCCGCTACTGGCTGATGAAGTCCGAACCGGACACTTTCTCCATCGACGATCTAGAACGCGTGCGCACCGAGCCATGGAACGGCGTGCGCAACTACCAGGCCCGCAACTACATGCGCGACGGCATGAAGATCGGCGACGGCGTTCTGTTCTACCACTCCAACACCGCGATCCCCGGCATCGTCGGCCTGGCCACCATCGCCGCCGAAGCCTATCCCGACCCGACCCAGTTCGATCCCAAGTCCGATTACTACGACGCCAAGAGCACGCGCGAAGACCCGCGCTGGCTGCTGGTGGACGTGGCCTTCGAACGCAAGCTCGCCCGCACCATCGCGCTCGACGAGATCAAGGCCCGCGCCGAGGAACTCGGCGAGGACTTCGCCCTCACCCGCCGCGGCAACCGCCTGTCGGTGCTGCCGGTCTCGGCGGCGCAGTGGAAGTTGTTGCTGGCGATGGAGTGATTGCAGCAAGGGAATGAAGGGAACAGGGAAAGAGGGGAATGGCGGGTTTCACCGCGTTCCCACCATTCCCCTCTTCCCTTCTTTCCCCTAATTCCCGCTCCATTCTTTCCCTCCCAACTCTCGAAACCCAATGAGCGAACACAAGCGCCTGGCCGCCGAAAAAGCCATCGACTACATCGAAGACGGCATGATCGTCGGCGTCGGCACGGGCTCCACCGTCGCCTATTTCATCCAGGCCCTGGGCCGCATCAAGGACCGCATCAAGGGCGCGGTGTCGAGCTCGGAACAGAGCACGGCGCTGCTGCGCGAACTCGGCATCGAGGTGCTCGACCTCAACAGCACCGGCCAACTGTCGCTGTACATCGACGGCGCCGACGAGTGCGATCCGAACAAATGCCTGATCAAGGGCGGCGGCGCCGCGCTGACCCGCGAGAAAATCATCGCCGAGGCCAGCGAAAAGTTCGTCTGCATCGTCGACCCGTCCAAGCAGGTCAAAGTGCTGGGCAAGTTCCCGCTGCCGGTGGAAGTGCTGCCGATGGCGCGCAGCCTGGTCGCGCGCCAGATCGTCGCGCTGACCGGCGGCCAGCCGGTGTGGCGCCAGGACGCCGCCGGCAACGGCGTGGTCACCGACAACGGCAACGTCATCCTCGACATCCACAACCTCGCCATCGCCGAACCGGTCAAGCTCGAAGCCGCGCTCAACCAGATCCCCGGCGTGGTCGCCGTGGGCCTGTTCGCGCGCCGCAAGGCCGACGTGGTCATCGTCGGCGGCGAGCCGCCGGTGGTGCTGTAGGTCTTCGCGTCCGGCCGCTCCGTTCGTCGCTTCCGAGCGGCTACCTGTTCCTTCCGGCCGCATGCGGCCGGACAATGCGCCAGCCCGGCCGCTTCCGGCCGGGCACGTTCCAGTCGCGGCAACGGACGCCGCGGCGCCAACCCGGGCGGCCCGCCCACGCCATCATGAGTACCGATACCCAGCCCTACGGGGCGTTTTTCAACCAGCAACTGTGGGATCTGCCTTCGCTGATCCTCAACACCCGCCTCGCCGAGGCGCTCGATCGCGGCATCGCCCGCTACCCGATCCATCGCTCGCTGCGCCTGGCCGCGCGCACCAGCGTCGACGCGATGTTCGACGACCTCGCCTTCAACCTCGGCCTGATTGCGCAACGCCCGAACGGCCGCAATCTGCTGCTCGACGGCGAAGGCGTCTTCATCGACGCGCGCGCCGGCAGCAAGGCCGATTACTGCTCCTTCTACTTCGGCATCTGGGCCGATTCGGTCGAACGCGCCGAGGCGATCCTTCAAGCCGTGCGGGCACGGTTCGAGCCGACCCGCATCCGCGAGCCGATGTTCTCCATCGATTGGCATTTCCTCAGCGGCAACGGCGAACTGCAAAGCGCCAACATCGAGGAACTGGCCGACGACGTGCTGCTCGACGACGCCTACCCCGAGATCGGCGACGTCGCCGGCTTCATCGACCGTTACCTTCGCGCCAAGGAAACCGTGCTGGTGCTGCAGGGCCGTCCCGGCACCGGCAAGACGCGGTTGATCCGCGCCATCCTCGGCGAGATCTCGCGCCGCAACGAAGGCAGCGCGCAGGCCCTGTACACCGGCGACAAGAAGGCGCTGGAGTGCGACGAGATCTACGTCAAGTTCATCACCGGCGACGACCACGCCTTCGTCGTCGAGGACGCCGACCACCTGCTGCGCCCGCGCGCCGAAGGCAACGAGCACCTGCACCGCTTCCTCGCCATCGCCGACGGCGTGGTGCGCGCGCAGGGCCGAAAGATCGTCTTCTCCACCAACCTGCCCAACGTCGGCGATCTCGACGACGCGTTGGTGCGGCCGGGACGTTGCTTCGCCCACGTCAACGTGCGCGAGTTGCGGTTGGACGAAGCCGCCGTGTTGATCCGTCGTCTGGCCGGCGAACGCGGCCTCGATGCCGACGCCGCGATCGCCGCGGTCGCCGCTAGCGGCAACCGCAGCCATTCGCTGGCCGAGATCTATCAGGCCGTCGACCGCTTGAAGTGATCCCGCGACGGGGCGGCCGCACGGCCGCCCCGCTTCGCGCCCACAACGCAGCGGGTGTAGGAGCGGCGCGAGCCGCGGCCACGACATCGCGCTTACGAGGCGAACTGCAGTACACGGTCGCGGCTCACGCCGCTCCTATACCCGCTGCATCCGACCGCGGCTGCCCGCAACCCACTGATTCAAAATGGATATCACCGACTGAGACCACCGCTGACGATCCTGAGCGACGCCCCCCGCTGCAGTCATCGCCGCACAGCGCGATACTGACGCCCCAAGCATGGCCCCACCGCCGTGACCCTGCGCTGCCTGTTCGTCGACTTCAATTCCTACTTCGCCTCGGTCGAGCAATTCGACCGCGAGGAATTGCGCGGGCGGCCGGTCGGCGTGGTGCCGGTGATGGCGGCGACCACGTGCTGCATCGCCGCCAGCCGCGAAGCCAAGCTGCACGGCGTCAAAACCGGAACGCCGGTGCGCGAAGCGGTCGAGCGCTGCCCCGACATCACCTTGGTGCAAGCGCGGCCGGCGCGCTACGTCGAGCTGCACCATCGCTTGATCGCAGCGATCCAGGACTGCATTCCCATCGACGGCAAACCGCTGTCGATCGACGAAGTCGCCTGCCGCCTGATCGGCCGCGAACGCGAGCGCGACAACGCCGTGGCCATCGCCCGCAAGATCAAGCGCACGCTGATCGAACGCGAACTCGATCCGATCCGCTGCTCGGTCGGCATCGCGCCGAACACCTTCCTGGCCAAGACCGCGTCGGACATCGACAAAGTCGACGGCCTCACCGTGGTCGAACTGGCCGATTTGCCGCGCGCCCTGCATGGCCTGCAGTTGCAGGACTTGTGCGGCGTCGGCCCGTCGATGCTGCAACGCCTCAACGACGCCGGCATCGATACGGTCGAACAACTCACCGCCGCGCCGCGCGAGCGGCTTAAGGCGATCTGGGGCGGCATCGAGGGCGAGCGTTTCTGGGCGCAACTGCGCGGCATCGAACTGCCGCCGCGGCAACGCGCCGCGGTCGCCTCGGTCGGCCACTCGCATGTGCTCGACCCGCAGATGCGCAACGCCGACGGCATGCGTTCGGTGCTGTTCAAACTGCTGGCGAAAGCGGCGATGCGCCTGCGCCAGGAACGCTGCAAGGCGCGCGGCCTCAGCCTGCACGTGCGTTTCGTCGGCCGCGATCAACGCTTCAGCCGCGACCTTTCGTTCGCGCCGCTCGACGACTCGCCGACCTTGCTGCACCTGATGGCCAACGCGCTCGAACCGCTGCTGCGTGCCGCCGCCAGCGGCCGTTGGCGGGTGGAGCGCCATCCGCCGTTGTCGGTCGCGGTCTCGTTGATCGATCTGCTGCCCGATGCCGGCGACAGCGCCGCTCTGTTCCCCGAGCGCCAGCGCAACCAAGCGTTGACTCGCGTGCTCGATCAGGTCAACCAGCGCTACGGCAACAACCGCCTGTACTTCGGCGCGATGCAGGACGCGCTGGCGCAAGGCGCCGCGCCGATGCGCATTCCGTTCCAGCACATTCCCGACGAAGCCAGCGAAGCCGATCTCGGCGCCGCGGCGCTGGTCGCCGACCCGAGCATGGACGAGCTGTGGCTGCAGCGCGAGCGGCAGTTCAAGGCGATGGCGGAAAGCGCGCATCGGCAGGAGCGCGAGCGCGGCGCGACGAAAGCGAAGGCGCCCGCGCCGGGTCATAAGCCTTCGGGCGTCGGCGGCTGGGTGCGCAAGCGCCAAGGTTCGTCCGACGACGACGGTCGCGGAACCACGGGATCGCTGTTCTGATTCGTATCTCGTTGTAGGAGCGGCGTGAGCCGCGACCAAACGAAGCGACTGACGTAAGCGCCCGGTCCGAAATTCCGATGTCGGAGATCGTTCCGCTTTTCGTTTCGTGGATATCCGGCTTCGGATTGAGCGCTTCTGTCAGTCGCTTCGTTTGGTCGCGGCTCACGCCGCTCCTACAAAAAAGCCTCTCTTCCCGAAGGAAGAGAGGCTCCAAGGATCAACCGCTAACGTTCCTCTCCCGCAGCGCGGGAGAGGGTCGAGACGAGGGGCGTTACGCCTCGACCGCGACGAACCCACCGGTCTGCCGCTTCCAAAGCCGCGCATACAGCCCATCGCGCGCGATCAATTCCTCGTGCGTCCCGGTCTCGATGATGTGTCCCTTATCCATCACCACCAATCGGTCCATCCGCGCGATCGTCGATAGCCTGTGCGCGATCGCGATCACCGTCTTGCCTGCCATCAGCGTTTCCAGGCTTTCCTGGATCGCGGCTTCGGCTTCCGAGTCCAGCGCCGAGGTCGCCTCATCGAGGATCAGAATCGGCGCGTTCTTCAACAGCACCCGCGCGATCGCCACGCGCTGACGCTGACCGCCGGACAGCTTCACGCCGCGCTCGCCGACCAAGGCGTCGTAACCCACGCGCCCCTCGCCGTCGATCAATTGCGGAATGAACTCGTCCGCACGCGCCTTGCGCACCGCTTCGAACATCTCCTCCTCGCTCGCGCCCGGACGGCCGTACAGCAGGTTGTCGCGGATCGAGCGATGCAGCAGCGACGTATCCTGCGTGACCACGCCGATCTGCGAACGCAGACTTTCCTGCGTCACCTTAGCGATGTCCTGTCCGTCGACCGCGATGCGGCCGCCTTCCAGGTCGTACAGCCGCAGCAAGATGTTCATCAGCGTCGATTTGCCCGCGCCCGACGGCCCGACCAGACCGATCTTCTCGCCCGGCTTGACCGTCAGATCGAGGTCGGCGATCAATCCGGCGTCCTTGCCGTAATGGAAATGCACGTTCTCGAAGCGGACTTCGCCGCGATCCACCTGCAGCGGCTTGGCGTCCTCGCGATCGACCACGGTCAGCGGCTTGGAGATCGTCTCGATGCCGTCCTGCACCGTGCCGATGTCCTCGAAGATGCCGTTGACCGTCCACATGATCCAGCCCGACATGTTGTGGATGCGGATCACCAGGCCCGTCGCCAGCGCGATCGCGCCGACGGTGATCGAGCCCTTATGCCACAGCCACAGCGCGAGCCCCGTGGTGCCGACGATCAGCAGGCCGTTGAGCACGGTGATGCTCACGCCCATCAGCGTGGTCATCCGGGTCATGTCGCGCGACCGATCGGTCTGCTCGACCATCGCCTCGGCCACGTATTCCTCCTCGCGCCGCGAGTGCGCGAACAGCTTGAGCGTGGCGATGTTGGTGTAGCCGTCGACGATGCGGCCCATCAGCTTGGAACGCGCGTCCGAGGCCCGCCACGAACGCAGCTTCACCCGCGGCACGAAGTAACGCATCAGGCAGATGTAGATCGCGATCCATGCGATCAACGGCGCCACCAGCCACGCATCGGCTTGCGCGAACAGATAGATCGCCGAAGCCGAATACACGACCACATACCAGATCGCATCGAAGGCCTGCGTGGTGGATTCGCGCAGCGACGGACCGGTTTGCATGATCCGGTTGGCGACGCGGCCGGCGAAGTCGTTTTGGAAGAAGCTCAGGCTCTGCCGCAGCATGTAGCGATGGGTTTGCCAACGCACCAGATTGGTCATGCTCGGATGCACGGTCTGGTTGAGCAGCAGATCGTGCAGGCCCAGACAGACCGGCCGCGCGATCAGCATCACCAGCGCCATCCACAGCAGCTGATCGCCGTGCCGCGCGAACAGCTCCGACGGCGGCGTGGTGTTGACCAAGTCGACCACCTTGCCGAGGTAGTCGAACATGATCACTTCGACGATGGCGACGAAGAAACCGACCACGGTCAGGATCACGAAGATCGGCCAGGCCTGGCGTATGAAGTGCCAATAAAACCCGCCGACCGAGCGCGGCGGCATGTGCGCCGGCGCAGGTCGGAACGGATCGATCAGCGATTCGAACCAACGAAAAATCATCATGGGTGTGTTGCCTTCTGAACTGAAACGGCTCCCGCCGCGGCGAACGCCCTGCGACGCGCCGGAACCGGCGCGGGCGGGCGACGCACGCGAGCGACTGGGCGCCAACGAGGCGCCGATCGGGAAACGGGAGTAGGGCGGCGGACGCGCGCGCGCGATCCAAGGCCATAACAGCGGCCTGGAACGAACAGCGGTCAGCCAAACTCGGCCCGGAACGGATCCGGAGCCGGACGCACCGACTTAGCGGTGACGGACCTTGCCGGTAACTGTGAACTTCATCTTTCGCCTCTCCTTTCGACGGAGCCGGTCCCGGAGCGTCGTGGCGCGGCGGGAACCGGCGGCTCGGCCAAGCCCCGTCGGGGTGTCATGGCCGGCAAGCTGCGCCCGGCGCGGTGCCGGTCGTTTTGCAGCTTCGCGAGTGTACGCGCAGATGGTGCGGATCGTGTGCAACGGTGAGGAATGGGTTCGTTTCTTTTTGTACGAATCCCTGGGGCGCTGGCGATTCTGGTCGCGAGAAGTAGCGTAGGAGCAGCGAACCAACAGCAAGAAAAGCAGTAGCACTGTCCCTTATAGCTTTGTCCGCGAGTGTGGCGGGCACTTCATGCTTTCAAGTGAAAGGCGAGTAAGCCACGGCAGCTACCGATACCGATGCCTCGCGTCAGCAATGCGCCTTCAGGGCTGCGGTTACGGATAACCGACGACGGATATTCCGCAGTTTCTCGTGCAGGAGCGGCGTAAGCCCCGACGGTCGCGGGTAACGATGACCACCGCGGGTATCGCGGAACGATCGATGGCAGCGGGTGGCATCCCGCCCAGGTGCATTCCAACGCGTTCGGATTCGACTCTCGGGATCTCGGCGGCCTGATCGGCGCCGGAGCGGGGATATTCCCGCGCCTGGCCGCGGTGGAGGCGGCGGTGTTCAAGCGATCCGGCCGGTGATTATCGGCGGTGGGCGTGGGATTCACTAGTTTTCACGCAAAAGAAGAAGGCCGGATCCTTTCGGATCCGGCCTTCTGGGTAAAGCCCCTGGCGATGACCTACTCTTGCATGGCTTAAGCCACACTACCATCGGCGCATGTGCGTTTCACTTCCGAGTTCGGGATGGGATCGGGTGGTTCCACACAGCTATTATCACCAGGGAGAGGGTGGAGGGTCGCGGGCTCCAGATGGAGTCGCGCACACGCTCTCGTTGGTTGCTTCCAACGCGATGGACTGCGCTGTCGGCGAATAGATTGGAATGTAGCGAGTCAGTGTTGGGTTGGAATATCGACGCGTCGTCGAGTCCAAGGCCACTTGAGGTTATATGGTCAAGCCACACGGATCATTAGTACAGGTTAGCTCAATGCATTGCTGCACTTACACACCCTGCCTATCAACCACCTAGTCTTGATGGTTCCTTTAGGGGAGTCAAGCTCCCGGGAGATCTCATCTTGAGGCGCGCTTCCCGCTTAGATGCTTTCAGCGGTTATCGCTTCCGAACATAGCTACCCGGCAGTGCCACTGGCGTGACAACCGGAACACCAGAGGTTCGTCCACTCCGGTCCTCTCGTACTAGGAGCAGCCCCTCTCAAATCTCCAACGCCCACGACAGATAGGGACCGAACTGTCTCACGACGTTCTGAACCCAGCTCGCGTACCACTTTAAATGGCGAACAGCCATACCCTTGGGACCGACTACAGCCCCAGGATGTGATGAGCCGACATCGAGGTGCCAAACACCGCCGTCGATATGAACTCTTGGGCGGTATCAGCCTGTTATCCCCGGAGTACCTTTTATCCGTTGAGCGATGGCCCTTCCATACAGAACCACCGGATCACTAAGACCTACTTTCGTACCTGCTTGATCCGTCGATCTTGCAGTCAAGCACGCTTATGCCTTTGCACACAGTGCGCGATGTCCGACCGCGCTGAGCGTACCTTCGTGCTCCTCCGTTACACTTTGGGAGGAGACCGCCCCAGTCAAACTACCCACCATACATGGTCCCCGACCCGGATAACGGGCCCAGGTTAGAACGTCAAGCACGACAGGGTGGTATTTCAAGGATGGCTCCACTGCAGCTAGCGCCACAGTTTCATAGCCTCCCACCTATCCTACACAGACGAACTCAACGTTCAATGTAAAGCTATAGTAAAGGTTCACGGGGTCTTTCCGTCTTGCCGCGGGAACGCTGCATCTTCACAGCGATTTCAATTTCACTGAGTCTCGGGTGGAGACAGCGCCGCTGTCGTTACGCCATTCGTGCAGGTCGGAACTTACCCGACAAGGAATTTCGCTACCTTAGGACCGTTATAGTTACGGCCGCCGTTTACTGGGGCTTCGATCAAGAGCTTCGCCTTGCGGCTGACCCCATCAATTAACCTTCCAGCACCGGGCAGGCGTCACACCCTATACGTCCACTTTCGTGTTTGCAGAGTGCTGTGTTTTTGATAAACAGTCGCAGCGGCCTGGTCACTGCGGCCCCCCTCAGCTTTTAACTATGGAGGGCGCACCTTCTCCCGAAGTTACGGTGCTATTTTGCCTAGTTCCTTCACCCGAGTTCTCTCAAGCGCCTGAGAATTCTCATCCTGCCCACCTGTGTCGGTTTACGGTACGGTCTGCGTAAGCTGAAGCTTAGGAGCTTTTCCTGGAAGCGTGATATCAGCAGCCTAGCCCTAATGGGCCGGTCCTTAGTCTCAACGTTGCCCCCCCGGATTTGCCTAAGGGGACCGCCTCAACTCTCTCACCAGGACAACCAACGCCTGGCCTGCCTAACCTTCTCCGTCCCTCCATCGCACTTACGCGAGGTGCAGGAATATTAACCTGCTTCCCATCGACTACGCATTTCTGCCTCGCCTTAGGGGCCGACTCACCCTGCGTCGATTAACGTTGCGCAAGGAAACCTTGGGCTTTCGGCGTGCGGGCTTTTCACCCGCATTATCGTTACTCATGTCAGCATTCGCACTTCCGATACCTCCAGCAGACTTCTCAATCCACCTTCATCGGCTTACGGAACGCTCCTCTACCGCGCATACAGAAGTATGCACCCCAAGCTTCGGTTCATCGCTTAGCCCCGTTAAATCTTCCGCGCAGACCGACTCGACCAGTGAGCTATTACGCTTTCTTTAAAGGGTGGCTGCTTCTAAGCCAACCTCCTGGCTGTCTGTGCCTTTCCACATCGTTCACCACTTAGCGATGAATTTGGGACCTTAGCTGTGGGTCTGGGTTGTTTCCCTTTTCACGACGGACGTTAGCACCCGCCGTGTGTCTCCCATACAGTCCGTCTTGGTATTCGGAGTTTGCCATGGTTTGGTAAGTCGCAATGACCCCCTAGCCATAACAGTGCTCTACCCCCAAGAGGATACATATGAGGCGCTACCTAAATAGCTTTCGAGGAGAACCAGCTATCTCCGGGTTCGATTAGCTTTTCACTCCTAATCACACCTCATCCCCTACCTTTGCAACGGGAGTGGGTTCGGGCCTCCAGTTGATGTTACTCAACCTTCACCCTGGGCATGACTAGATCACCCGGTTTCGGGTCTACTGCCCGCGACTATGCGCCCTTATCAGACTCGGTTTCCCTTCGCCTCCCCTATACGGTTAAGCTTGCCACGAACAGTAAGTCGCTGACCCATTATACAAAAGGTACGCAGTCACCCTTGCGGGCTCCTACTGCTTGTACGCACACGGTTTCAGGATCTATTTCACTCCCTTCACCAGGGTTCTTTTCGCCTTTCCCTCACGGTACTGGTTCACTATCGGTCGGTCAGGAGTATTTAGCCTTGGAGGATGGTCCCCCCATATTCAGACAGGGTTTCTCGTGCCCCGCCCTACTCGATTTCATCGCGTGAGCCCCTTCGCATACAGGGCTGTCACCTTCTACGGCGAACCTTTCCAGGTTCTTTTGCTGAAGCTCACG